>JAAWAE010000036.1 GCA_022792035.1 Ruminiclostridium sp.
GGCATCCAATGCCGGCGGTTTATTTCAGTTGCACTTTTCCTGAAGTAGCCTCCGGCGGGCGTTACCCGTTATCCTTGCCCTATGGAGCCCGGACTTTCCTCATGGACGGCCTTTCGGCCTGGCCACGCGGCTGTCCAGCTTGCTTGCGTTCCTATTTTACCGAAAAAAAAGCGCCTTGTCAATCGCTTTTGCAAAATCCCAGCACACCGGTCCCTGGCAGGTGCCTTGCACCCGCTGAAACCATCTGCTATAATGCTATGCAAGAGGAGGGATCCCATGGAAGAAATCAAACGCATCCGCTGCGGGAACGTGAATTGCTTCCTGCTCAGCCGCGGAGAAACTGCCGTTCTGGTGGATACCGCCCGGACCACCCACCGGCAAACTATTCTGGATGCCTGCAAACCCTACCAGATCCGCCTCATCCTGCTGACCCACGGTCATGTGGACCACGCGCAGAACGCCGCGTTTTTATCCCAAACGTTTTGCTGTCCTGTGGCCATGGGCGAGGCGGACGCAGAGCTGATCCGGGACAACAATCTACAGCCCTTGTCCGCCCGGGGTGTTTTGGGAAAACTGGTCCTCTCCGCCTCCCTGAAAAGTTTCCGGGAGGATGTGATCGAGCCGTTCACGCCGGCGCTTTTCTTGCACGAGGGAGATTCCCTGGAGGAATTCGGATTCCCTGCAAAGGTCCTCTCCCTGCCCGGACACACCAAAGGTTCCATCGGCCTAGACGCGGGCAAGGCCGGGGTCCTTGTGGGGGATGCCCTCATGAATATGTTCTATCCCACCGTATCCATGCTCTGGAATGACCAAAAGGACCTGCTGCAAAGCGCCGCAAAGCTCGGCGCCCTGGGCCCCCGCCTCATCCACTTCGGGCACGGGAAGTCCATCCGCAATCGGAATTGGATATAAGAAAAGGAACGCTGCAAATTTTCCGCAGCGTTCCTTTTTTATTGGTCTTTTTACATGAACTCCGTACCGTTCTCCCAAGCCTGGCCGACTTTTTCGCCGACGGCATAGTAGCCATGCTGGAAGGTATCAAAAATCAGAGCGTTGAGCTTTGAAGGGTCCACGGTGCCGTCCTGGGCCAGGACGGACTCGTCCACCAAGGTGTTGACGATCTCCCCCAGCACCCGCAGGCCGTAGACCGTATCCTGGAACTCCACCACCTTGCACTCCAAGGTCAGGGGATACTCCTCCACGATGGGCGCGTCTACCCGGGTGCTCTTGACGGCGTGCATCCCAGTGCGCTCAAACTTATCTTCTACGTCGTTGCCGCTGACGATGCCGAAATAATCCGAGGCGTTCATCGTCTCCACATTCGCCACGCTGAGGGTAAAGGCCCCGTGGAGACGCATATTTTTCGTGGTCTTGTGGCCCTCGCTGATGTTCAGGGCCACCATGTTCCGGGCACAGATGCCGCCCCAAGCCATGTTCATCACGTTCACCTTTTCGTACTCGTCATAGGTGGCGATCATAAGGACAGGCATGGGGAACAGGTTCGATGAAACGCCGATGCTTTTCTTCATAAGACTTCCTCCATTTTTATGTGATTACTCAGGCCCCGGCCTCTTCCTCGGCTTTCCGGGCCAGATATTCGTCATAGGTCAGCTTCCGGTCGATGAGCTTCCCTTCGTTGGTGAAATCGAAAATGCGGTTGCACACGGTCTCCACCAGCTGGTGGTCGTGGCAGGCCAGGAGGATGTTGCACTTCACCGCCTCCAGGCCCTTGTTCAGGGCGGCGATAGCCTCCAAGTCCAGGTGGTTGGTGGGCTGGTCCAACAGCAGCACGTTGCCCCCGGAGAGCATCATCCGGGAGAGCATACAGCGCACCTTCTCGCCGCCGGAGAGAACCTTCACCGGCTTATAGACCTCGTCACCGGAGAAGAGCATCCGGCCCAGGAAACCCCGCAGATACAGCTCACTGGGGTCTGGGGAATATTGGCGCAGCCACTCGACCAGGGTGTCATCGCAGTCCTCAAAAAACTCTGTGTTGTCTTTGGGGAAGTAGGAGAAGGTGGCGGTGGTCCCCCACTCCACGCTGCCCTCGTCGGGCTCCATGCGTCCGGTGAGGATCTCGAAGAGGACGCTGTGGGCATTCTCGTTGTCTCCGATGAAGGCCACCTTGTCCCCCTTGCCGATGAGGAAGGAAACGTTGTCCAGGACCTTGACCCCGTCGATGGTTTTGGACACGTTGTTTACCGCCAGGATGGACTTCCCCACCTCCCGGTCCGGAGAAAACTTCACCCAGGGATAGCGGCGGGAGGAGGCGGGGAGCTCCTCCACGGTGAGTTTATCCAGGAGTTTCCGGCGGGCGGTGGCCTGCTTGCTCTTGGATTTGTTGGCGGAAAAGCGGGAGATGAATTCTTGCAGTTCCTTGATCTTCTCCTCGTTGCGCTTGTTCTGGTTCTTGACCAGCTGCTGGATCATCTGGGAGGACTCGAACCAGAAGTCGTAGTTGCCCACATACATCTTGATCTTGGCATAGTCGATGTCTACGATGTGGGTGCAGACGGTGTTGAGGAAGTGACGGTCATGGGAGACCACGATGACGGTACTCTCGAAGTCCAGCAAAAAGTCCTCCAACCAGTTCACCGCGTCAATGTCCAGGTTGTTGGTGGGCTCGTCCATGATGAGGATATCGGGACTGCCGAAGAGAGCTTGGGCCAGCAGGACGTTGACCTTCAGTCGGGGGTCCAGGTTGGCCATACTGCCCTCGTGGTACTCCGTACTCACACCCAGGCCCTGGAGGATGCGGCTGGCCTCACTCTCGGCCTCCCAGCCACCCAGCTCCGCAAAGGTTTCTTCCAGCTCACAGGCCCGGATGCCGTCCTCCTCGGACATCTCCTCTTTGGCGTAGAGGGCGTCCCGCTCCTGTCCCACCTGGTAGAGCTGGGCGTTGCCCATGATGACGGTGTCCAGCACCGTGTAGGCATCGTACATATTCTGGTCCTGTTTCAGAACTGACATCCGCAGTTCCGGCAGGATGGTCACGGACCCGGTGGTAGGCTCCAGGTCCCCGGATAAAATTTTCAAAAACGTAGACTTGCCCGCCCCGTTGGCACCGATGATCCCGTAGCAGTTGCCCTTGGTGAATTGCAGGTCAACGTGGGAGAACAGCAGGCGGTCCCGGAATTGCAGGCTCAAGTTAGAAACGGTCAGCATGGATCAAAAACTCCTCTCAAAGTTACCATAGTAGCTTATCAGCTTTCCCGGGAGAATGCAACCAAAATCTTCTCTTTATCCCAGCAGGCATCCTGCCGCAATGTAGAGTGCAGTGCTGAGGAGGAGCGGGATGGAAAGCATCGGGATCACTGTCTTGGCATAGTTCACGTTGGTGATCTGGGCGGCGGAACAGGTCAAGGTGGCCTCGGAGCCGAAGAAGCAGATATGAGACCCCGCCGCCGTGGCGGAGATGATGGCCCCTGCCGTCAGCAGCAAGTTCCCGTCCAGGGCCTGGGCAATGGGGATGATCACCGGGAAGGCGATGGCACAGATGCCCCAAAAATTCCCGGCGGCCACCGCCAGGGCGGTCACCAGAAGGAAGGACACCACCGGCAGCAGCTGAGGACTCACCGCCGCCTTGGCCGCGCCGATGACATATTCCGGCATCCCCAAAAGGCTGTTGATGTCCCGGAGGATGAAGGCACTGGTGACGATGATGAGCACCCCCACCATGTCCTTGAATCCGGACACCACCGTGTCCAGATAGGCCCCAGGCTTCATGAGTTTTTGCGGCAGGTAGAGCACCGCGCAGAATACCAGACACAGCAGGGTCCCGTATAAAATCTCCCCGGTGGCGATGGTGACAATGGTGACCAGGATCACCGGCAGGAGAAAGTTCCAGATGCCGGAAATCTTCGCCTCCGCGGCCTCCTCTCCCGGACCCTCCTCTGGGGACGCGGCACTGCGCTCCCGGACGTAAGCCGCCTTCATGGGACCGAATTTGGGCAGGATGCCCGCCGAGTACAACGCGCCGCACAACAGCGCCGTCAGGGGATAGAAGAGGAACGGGAGCGTGGACAGAAACGTCTGCATCCCCTGCTCCGCCGTACACAGGCCCGTGGCCACCAGCTGACTGATCATGAATACCCCCCAGGTGGAGGTGGGCACGATGACGCAGACCGAGGAAGCCGTGGTGTTGCACACGTAGGCTAACATCTCCCGGGGAATTTTCTGCCGGTCCGTGGCCTTACGCATGGCGGTCCCTGCGGAGAGGATGGAGAGCCAGTCGTCCACGAAGGTCATCAGGCCCAAGAGCCAGGTACCCAGAAGGGTACTCCGCTCCCCTTTGCACAATTTTCCCGCCAGAGCTGTAAAGGAGCGTGTCCCCCCTGACGCCTCAAAAAGAGCCACCAAGCTCCCGAAAAAGCCGCAGACTAAGACCAACCAGATCCACAGCTCGCTGCCCATCACCCCGTAGACCACATCCAACCAGGGTTTGGGAAAATCCTTCCCATAGAGTAGCACCGCACCTACGATGGTCCCCGCGATGAGGGAGGCCGCTGTGCGGCGGGTCATCAGCACCAGGACGATGACCACTGCCACAGGCAGCAGGCTCAGGATTCCATAGTTTTCCATCCCACCTCTTCCTTTCTTTTCCTCTTTTTAGGACATTATAAGCAAGGACAGCGGGAAAGTCAATGCGGGGCAGCATTCCTTTTCTTTTTCAGCCGCCTGCGGTAAACAACAGGCTTTCATCCTTTGTGACAAACACACCAAGAAATGAAAGATACCCCCTTTTCAATTCAATGAATTGGTGCTATGATAAAGATAGTCACAAGGACCGCGGTCCTGAATCTTTCTCCAGAAAGGATGAAGCACAACCATGAATGAAAAAGTTGCAAAACTGCTCAACGAGCAGATCACCCACGAGTTTTACTCCGCCTATCTGTACCTGGATTTCGCCAACTACTATGCCTCCGTCGGTCTGGACGGCTTTGAGAATTGGTACCGGATCCAGGCTCAGGAAGAGCAGTCCCATGCTATGCTGTTCTACCAGTACCTGCACAACAACGGTGAGAAGGTGACCCTGGGCGCCATCAAGCAGCCCGACAAGGTGCTCAAGGACCACATGGACCCCCTCAAGGCCGGTCTGGAGCACGAGAAATTCGTAACCAGCCTCATCGACGCCATCTATGCTGCCGCCTTCGAGGTCCACGACTTCCGCACCATGCAGGTGCTGGACTGGTTCGTGAAGGAGCAGGGCGAGGAGGAGAAGAACGCCGCCGACATGATCACCAAGATGGAGCTCTTCGGCGGAGACTCCAAGGGCCTGTATATGCTCAACAGTGAGCTGAAGGACCGGGTTTATTCCGAGCCTTCTTTGACCCTGTAAGACAATACCGAAAGAAGCAGACTGCCCCCAAAGCCTTGTATCCTGGCTTTGGGGGCAGTTCTTTTTTCAGCGGGAGCCCTTGTATCGACCTGACCAATGTGCTACAATAACCGTACAAAAATAATGGAGGTGCCCTATGGCTACATTACAAATTCGTATTGATGACACCCTGAAGCAGCAAGCCGACGCTCTCTTTTTCAGCCTTGGGCTGGACACCCCGACCGCTGTCCGAATTTTTCTAAACGCATCGATTGAAAACGACGGCATCCCCTTCTCTGTTCAGCACAGGCCGCTCCCCGATTCCCTTCAAGAAGCGGTCCACCACAGCCGGACCAGAAAAAACCTCATCGGTCCCTTTGACAATGCTGCGGATGCGGTTGCTTCCATGCTGGAGGATTGAAAAAGCAGAGTTAACATTCGGATTTGTTCGGCAGATAACACCTCTCCGCTGCCATCACAGCCGCCCCCGCAGCGCCTCCTCCGTCACAGTATAAGCCGCCTCCCGCCAAAGGTCCACCGGCCGCTTCTCCGGCAAGGCCGCTCCCCTCCTGGCAAAAATCGCCGCCGCTACCGCTTCCAAAAGCCTCGGGTTCTTCACCAGCAGCGGACCGGTCAGCTCAGAGGCAAACACATTGTTCCAATGAAACCCCTCAGGGCTCCCCTCTCCCCCATTGCCGCAGCCCAGCTGCAACTGGGTCAGAAGAGGCGTCTCCACCCCTCGGATGGTCCCGCACTTGTTCATGTAACCCACCACTGGCTCCGGGTAGAGATCCGTATGCCCATAGACATCCCCCACTGTGCGCCTGCGCCCATGGACCGTAGAAAACCCCGCCAGGCCAACCCCGGGGTATTCCCTGCCGTCCGGCTCCCGAATGGACTGACCCAGCAGTTCCATCGCCGTCCCGGCAAAAAACATCGTCGTGCCATCCTCCGCGGCAGATACCAGCTCCTGGCTGTAACAGGAAAGGCCCTCCATGGCCGCCCGCTGGCTGCGTTCCGTACCGGCTCCCATGTAGACGAAATCGGTCTCCGCGGAACAGGGCCGCTGGCCAGAAACCGCATACTCCACCTCCACTGTACAGCCTAACTCCTCCAAATACCGCTTCAAAACCAGAACATTGGCCCGACTGCCGTAGAGGTCCATCAAATCCGGATATAAATGCGTGATATGTACTTTCATGGCTTAATCCTCCTGTTCCAATTCAACATAATCCAAAAGTTTATCCCGGTCGGCAAAACAGGTCACCGCATAAATCTTCTCGCTTCCTTTGGCCTCCAGCGCCTCCACCGCGGCAAAAATGTCCGGCTGGACAGACCAGTTCCGCAGCCCTGTGAACGAAAACCGCTGGGCCAGGTCGTTGCAGTAACGGCCGGAAAGCACGATCTGCTTGACGCAGGGGACGTTCAGCTGCTCAAAGTCGATATCCCAGAGCCAGCTGGTCTCACAGGTGAAATACTTCCGGCTCACCGTGTCCACAATGATGAGGACGGTACACGCCTCCCCTGCCGTCACGATATAGCGCAGGTTCGTGTCATAGGAGATGCTGTTCTCATGCTTGCTGGTGAGCAGTGTCCCCTGGTGTTTTCCCAGGAAAAAGGACCGGGTCCTTCCGTTTTTCAGCACATAATCGTTGACCACGGCCCGGATGATTTTCTTGGGAACCTCCATTTCTTCTGCGGCCGCATACGCCGCCAAGACGTTATAGACGTGATACACACTGTGAAACGCCAGAAGAAGGTGTTCTTCCCCGTTCATGGTGATCTCTCCAGATTCCAAATCCACCGCCGTGACGGTGCAGTCCGTCTTTGGTTTCGCGTGCCCGCAGTTCGGACAGGAGTAAGCCCCAATGTGATTAAAATGAACGTACGCATACTCCATCGGTCCCTTACACACCGGGCAGCAGGCTCCATCGTGATAGATCCCCGTGGGATGGGACAGCGAGAGGGCACAGCGGTCCATCCCGAACCAGGTCACCCCCTCCCTCCCCCGGCCCAAGCAGCTGGAGAGAGGATCATCGGCGTTCAGCAGCAGCTTCGTTTCCGGCGGGATGGCATCACGAATGGCGTCGTAAACCCACTCCGGATGTCCGTTGCGGGTGATCTGATCCCGGAAAAGGTTCGTCACCACCAGCTTCGTCGGCGGGAGGACCGCAAAGATCTGTCCCGTATACCGCTCGTCACACTCCAGCAGGAGCACGTCTGCCTTGACTTTGCCCTGGAGGGTCGCCCAGTTCAGCACTAAGGTGGTCACCCCTTCGATCTGATTGGCACCTTCCTTGTTATAAGCGACGCGCTTGCCGCTGCCTTTCAAAATGGCGGCGATCAGCTCCACCGTGGAGGTCTTTCCGTTGGACCCGGTGACCGCTATGATCTCCCGAGGCACCTCCACCAAACGCAGGATTTCCGGGCAGATCTTCAGCGCGATCTTCCCAGGCAGTGAGCTGCCTTTTCCCAACAGTCTGCCGGCAGCACTGCACAGCTTGCACAGCAGAATCGCCAAAAACATCTTCTTCATGGTTTCCATCTCCTTCTCAGCGTTTCCACTTCTTCTCTAAGCACCCGGCCGCATAAAAACGACCCGTCTGTTCTGTATCCTTAGGATACCAGAGCAGAACGGGTCGTTTTTTCATATTCCATTGTGGTTCCCCTAAGAAAATCCTAAGAAAAGGAGCATATTTTCTTAGGAGCCTTCCAATGCAGGCAAGGTGATGGTAAACGTGGTGCAGTGGTCCACGCTCTGGACCGTGATGGTTCCGCCGTGAAGGGAAACGATCTCCTTGGCGATGGCCAGTCCAAGGCCGAAGCCTCCGGTGTCGGACATCCGGGCATCGTCGGCCCGATAGAACTTATCAAAGATGGACGCCAGCTTGTCCGGCGGGATCACGGGTCCCTGGTTTTGTACGCGGATGCTGATCATCCCGTCCTGCTCCTGGGCGGAGAGGACGATCTCGGAATGAGGATCACTGTAAGCCGCCGCGTTTTTCAAAAGGTTGTTGATGGCCCGGGCCAGCTTGCCGGGGTCAGCGGAGACGGTGAGGTTGTCGCTGGCGTGGAGCACCACTGTATTCCCCCGGGCCGTCAGCAGGGGATAAAACTCATCGGTGAGCTGGACCAGCATATAGGACAGGTCCATTTCCTTCCGCTCCAGACGGATCTGGGGATGATCGTAGTGGGCGATCTCAAAGAACTCGTTCACCAGCGTCTCCAGCCGCTGAGCCTTGTCCAAGGTGATATGGACATACTTCGCCCGCTGTTCTGCGGGCATCTCCGGGACCTCCTCCAGCAGGCTCAGATACCCTATGACGGAGGTCAGCGGGGTGCGGATGTCGTGGGCCAAGTACATCACCAAGTCGTTCTTCCGCTGCTCCGCAAGCTGCTCCGCCATGGCCCGCTGGACCAAGATGTGACGGATCTGGTTGATCTTCAACTCGGTAGACGCCAGCTCCGGGGCCAATTTCACCTCGTCATCGCTCTCCTGGACCAGGGCGTCAATGCCCCGATTGATCTCATTAAAATATTTCGTAAAACTGTTGAGAAAAAACCGAAGGATGAGCAGGAACACCACAACACCGGCAACCAAGAACAGGATCTCAATGTTTCTGCGGAACACGTTCCAATAAAAGGCCAGGGCCGCTTCCCGGTCCTGATCGATATAGTCCGTGAGGAATCCCACCACGATATTGGCAAACCGTCCTTTGAGCAGGAAGCGGTACAGCAAAAGAACCGCTGCCGCTGAGCCTGCAACAATGACCGCCGTCCCCCGAAAGAGCTTTCTGCGCAGCTGCCAATAGTCGGAACGTTCCCCTGCTGTCTTATGCCTCAATTTTGTAGCCTACCCCCCAGATCGTCTTGATGTATTTTGGATGCTCCACCGTATCCCCCATCTTTTCCCGGAGGTGACGGATGTGAACGGTGATGGTGTTGTTGTTCTTGCTGTAATACTCATCCTTCCAGATCTCATAAAAAATCTCCTCAGAGCTGACCGCCTTACCCTTTCGTTCCAAAAGAATTCGCAGGATGGCAAACTCCGTGGGGGTGAGGTTGAGCGGCTTGCCGTTGAGGAGGCATTCGTGGGTGTCCGTGTTCATCTCCAGGGCGGAGTGGACCAGCAGCGCAGCGCCATTGAGGTTCTCGGCGGTTCCGTATCGCTTATAGCGCCGCAGCTGCGCCTTCACCCGGGCCACCAGCTCCAGGGGATGGAAGGGTTTCGTCACATAGTCATCCGCCCCCAGGGTCAGGCCGGTAATCTTGTCCATCTCCGCATCCTTGGCCGTGAGCATGATGATCGGATAGGTGTACTTCTCCCGGATGGTCTGGCAGATGTCGTAGCCGCTGATGCCTGGCAGCATGATGTCCAGGATCGCTAAATCCAGCTCTGTGGAGCGGATGCACTCCAGCGCGTCCTGGGACGTGTAAAACTTAAAGACGGTGTAATTTTCATTTTGGAGATACAGCTCTACTAAGTCGGCGATTTCCCGTTCGTCGTCTACGACGAGGATCTTGTCAGACATGGTGTACTCCCCTTTCTCGCGTTTTTGCCCTATTCTATCATAGCGCCTTCCCCGCTTCTTTGCGAATTTATGTAGAAATTATTAAGAAATTCATAAGGACTACAGAGAGAATCCGTCCTCTTCTCTCTGCAGTCCTTTTTTGTTAGCGAGAGGAAATGATCTCCTCTACCTCAGCAAGCGGTTTCTCCGCGATCTCAGCAATTTGTTCCAGGGACAAGCCCTTTTGGTACATATTCAAAATATACATAGTGTGTCTCGCTCTACGAGTACCTCTCTCTTGGTACGCTCCTTGATCCCTTGGCTCAAGTTACACATAGCATTCACTCCCTCACTGATGGTTCCTTAAGTCTATACATTGGCAAGGACCTGCCGTCTGTTCACTCCAGACGGCAGGTCCTTTATTATATCATGCCTGCTGTAACGGCTGCCAATTCTTGCTGAGCTGCTCCAGACGCTGATACTTCTCCTTAGCCTCCTTCTCGGCCTGGGCAAAGAGCTCTCTGGCCCGGTCGGGGAAGGTCAGCTGCAGGGAGGAGTAGCGCACCTCGCCGCTGATGAACTCCTGGAAGTCCATGATGGGCTCGGGGGAATCCAACTGGAAGGGGTTCTTCCCGGCTTCCGCCCGACGGGGATCGTAGCGGAAGAGATGCCAATAGCCAGCCTGAACGGCGGCGCTCATCTCCAGCATGGTGTTCTTCATGCCTACCTTGATGCCGTGGCTGATGCAGGGGGCATAGGCAATGACAATGGAGGTGCCGGGATAGGACTCGGCCTCGATGAGGGCCCGGAGGGTCTGGTTGTAGTCCGCGCCCATGGCCACCTGGGCCACATACACAGAGCCATACTGCATGGCAATGGCCGCCAGGTCCTTTTTCTTCACGGACTTGCCCGCCGCGGCGAACTGGGCCACCGCACCGGTGTTGGTGGCCTTGGATGCCTGACCGCCAGTGTTGGAATAGACCTCGGTGTCTAGGACAAGGATGTTCACGTTCTCGCCGGAGGCCAAAACGTGGTCCACGCCGCCATAGCCGATATCGTAAGCCCAGCCGTCGCCGCCGAACGCCCAGACGGATTTCTGGGCAAACATATCCCGCATATCGTAGAGTGCCTTCAGCTGCTCCACGTTGGGCGCTCCGGATGCAATGGCCTGCGCCAGTGCGGACGCCAAGGCGTCGCCGGTGGTACGGGAGCCGTCGGTCTGCTTGCGGTGGTTGAGCCACTTTTGGGCGGAGAGGGTCACCACAGGCGGGGTCTGCTCATCCTGCGCGATCGCCCGGGCCAAGTCTGCCGCCGCGCTCTGACGGGCGTTCACAGCCAGGTTCATGCCGTAGCCAAACTCCGCACCATCCTCGAAGAGGGAGTTCTCCCAGGCAGGGCCACGGCCTTCCCGGTTCACGGTGTAAGGCGTGGAGGGCGCGCTGCCACCCCAAATGGAGGTGCAGCCGGTGGCGTTGGCGATGTACATCCGGTCCCCGAAGAGCTGGGTGACCAGCTTGACGTAAGGCGTCTCGCCGCAGCCGGCGCAGGCGCCGGAGAACTCGAAGAGGGGCTGCTCGAACTGGCTGCCCTTGACGGTCTCCTTGGCAAAGGGGATCTGCTTCTTGGTGACGGTTTTGAAACCGTAATCGTAAACGCTCTGCTGCTCCAGCTGGCTGTCCAGCGGCTTCATGGTCAGAGCCTTGGTCTTGGCGGGACATGCCTCCACGCAGGAGCCGCAGCCGGTGCAGTCCAGCACAGAGACCGTCATGCTGAAGGCATAGATCTCACAGCCCTTGCCGCGCATATCGTGCATCTTGGTGTGCTTGGGGGCGTTGATGACCTCGTTGGCATCCATGACGATGGGACGGATGCAGGAGTGGGGGCAGATATAGGAACACAGGTTGCACTGGATGCAGTGCTCCTGATCCCAGGCGGGAACGGCCACGGCGATGCCCCGCTTCTCAAAGGCGGCAGTGCCCTGGGGCAGGGTGCCGTCGGCGGTGGACATGAGCTTGGAGACGGGGATGGCGTCGCCGCGCATGGCGTTGGCGGGGATCATGACGTCCTTGACATACTGGGCCAGCTCCGGACGGTCGGTCTCCACCACGGGCTCGGTGTTCTCGTCCTGTGCGTCCTCCCAGCCCGCGGGGATGAAGACCTCGTGAACACTCTCCACGCCAGCATCCACAGCGTTGTAGTTCATCATGATGACGTCCATACCCTTGTGGCCGTAGCTCTTGACGATGGCGTCCTTCATATGCTGGACGGCCTCCTCCACAGGGATGACGTTGGCCAGCTTGAAGAAGGCCGCCTGGAGGATGGTGTTGGAGCGGTTCCCCATGCCCAGCTCAATGGCCTTATGGGTGGCGTCGCAGGTGAACATCCGGATGTTGTTCTTGGCCAGATACCGCTTGGCGGCAGCGGGCAGATGCTCCTCCAGCTCCTCCTCGTTCCAGGGGCAGTTGAGCAGGAAGGTCCCGCCGGGCTTCACGTCCTGGACGATGTCGAACTTTTCGATGTAGGATGCCAGGTGGCAGGCCACGAAATCCGCCTTGGTGACGTAGTAAGACGCCTTGATCTCGTTCTTGCCAAAGCGCAGGTGGCTGACGGTGACGCCGCCGGACTTTTTCGAGTCGTACTGGAAATAAGCCTGGACCTGCATATCGGTGTTGTCGCCGATGATTTTGATGGAGTTCTTGTTGGCGCCCACGGTGCCGTCGCCCCCCAGGCCCCAGAACTTACAGGCGATGGTGCCCTCGTCGGCCACGTCGGGCTCCTCGGGGATGGGCAGGGAGCGGTTGGTCACGTCGTCCACGATGTTGATGGTGAAGCTGCGCACCGGCTCGGCCTGCTGGGCATTGCGGAAGGCGGAGAGGATGCCGCCGGGGGTGGTGTCCTTGGACCCCAGGCCGTAGCGTCCGCCGATGATCTTTGCCCCGGCGAAGGGGGTGCCGGCCACGGCGGTGACCACGTCCTGATAGAGGGGCTCGCCGATGGAGGAGGGCTCTTTGCAGCGGTCCAGGACCACGATGTTCTTGGCTGTGGCCGGGATGGCCGCCACGAAGCGGTCGATGGCAAAGGGACGGTAGAGCCGGACCTTGATCAGGCCCACCTTCTCCCCCTGGGCGTTCATGTAGTCCACCACTTCCTCCGCCGCGTCGCAGACGGAACCCATGGCTACCATGACGGTCTCGGCGTCCGGCGCGCCGTAGTAGTTGAAGAGTTTATAGTCGGTGCCGAGACGCTGGTTCACCTTGTCCATGTACTCCTCCACCACGGCGGGCAGGGCGTCATAGTACTGGTTGCGGGTCTCGTTGGTCTGGAAGAAAATGTCCGGGTTCTGGGCGGAGCCGCGCAGCACCGGGTGATCCGGGTTCAGCGCCCGGGCACGGAAGGCGTTCAGGGCATCCATGTCCACCATATCCTTCAGCTCGTCGTAGTCCCAGACCTCCACCTTCTTGATCTCGTGAGAGGTACGGAAGCCGTCGAAGAAGTGCAGGAAGGGCACTCTCCCGCCGATGGCCGCCAGGTGGGCCACCGCGCCCAGGTCCATGACCTCCTGAGGGTTGTTGCTGCACAGCAGGGCGTAGCCTGTGGTACGGCAGGACATCACGTCACTGTGATCGCCGAAGATGGACAGCGCGTGGGTCGCCAAGGCCCGGGCGGACACATGGGTGACTCCGGGCAGCAGGGACCCGGCAATCTTATACATATTGGGGATCATCAGCAAGAGCCCCTGGGAGGCGGTAAAGGTGGTGGTCAGAGCACCGGCGGTCAACGAGCCGTGGACCGCACCGGCGGCGCCGCCCTCCGACTGCATGACGGAGACCTTGACCGTCTGCCCAAACATATTCTTCCGCCCCTCGGCAGACCATTTATCGGACAGCTCCGCCATCACCGAAGACGGTGTGATCGGGTAGATCGCCGCAACCTCAGTAAACGCATATGCCACATGGGCCGCTGCGGTGTTGCCGTCCATTGTCTTTCGCTTTCTTGCCATGGGAATTCCTCCTAACCTAAACGGATGGTGCCTCGCTCGGTTTATCCTTTTATTTTTGTTCAAACGGGACCCGCAGCAAGCGCGGGTCCAGACAGTAGGCTCCATTTATGATGCTACTATCCTATCATTTCTGCTGGTGGTTTGTAAATGAAGCATCTACCCAAACTTCCTGCACGAAAGCCTTCATAATATCAGGATAATGCCAAGGCGGAAAAAATGTGACAAAAGTAAGCCCTCGCCCTTGTACAACTTCCCCAAGTTCTTTGACCGTTTTTCCCGTTCTCCCCTCCTGACCCCGCCTGCATCCCCATTTCCCGCCTGTATTTGGCCCCTGCTCTTTTCGCTTTTCCCGCGTCCAGACAGGGCAGGACCGGGTTTTTTTGCAGCTCCCGCCCCTCCCCCGCTGCATTTTCACGGTTGGACCTTGACATTTTCTGTAGGGTTTAGTAGGATGTATGATGTTTCTTGCATGACTTCAACAAGATAGAAAGTTGGGATCTTTACTATGACATGGCTGAAAACCAACGGGAAGGGGCTCCTGCTCTGCTTGCTCATCGCCCTGCCTTCCTGGTTCCTGGGAACGAAGTTCCCCCTCATCGGCGGCGCGGTCATCGCCATCCTCCTGGGGATGCTCCTGGCCCTGGTCCTGAAGGAAAAAGCCCCCTTCGCCGCCGGGATCAAATTCACCTCTAAGAAAATCTTACAGTGGGCTGTCATCCTTCTGGGCTTCGGCCTGGACCTGAATGTAGTGCTGGAGACCGGGCGGCAGTCCCTGCCCATCATCGTGTGTACCATTGCCGTCTCCCTGCTCATCGCCTACGCCCTCCACCGGGCCCTATCGATCCCCGGACGCATCTCCACCTTGGTGGGGGTAGGGTCCTCCATCTGCGGCGGCTCTGCCGTGGCGGCCACCGCTCCGGTCATCAACGCCGACGATGAAGAGGTCGCCCAGGCCATTTCCGTGATCTTCTTCTTCAACGTCCTAGCGGCGATCCTCTTCCCCATCCTGGGCAATCTGGCAGGCTTTGACACCACCTCTGGGGAAGCCTTTGGGATCTTTGCCGGCACTGCCGTCAATGACACCTCCTCCGTCACCGCCGCCGCCGCCACCTGGGACAGTATGTGGGGCCTGGGCTCTCAGACGTTAGACAAGGCCGTCACGGTAAAACTCACCCGGACCCTGGCCATCATCCCCATCACCCTGGTCCTGGCCTTCCTACAGACCCGGAAGGGCAGCAAGGAAGCGGGCCAGAAGGTGGACTTTCGTCAGGTCTTCCCCTTCTTCATCCTCTACTTCATCGCCGCCTCGCTGATCACCACGATAGCGATCCACTTCGGCGTGGATGCCGCCGCCTTCTCCCCCATCAAAACCCTCAGCAAATTCTTCATCGTCCTGGCTATGGCCGCAATCGGCTTGAACACCAACATCGTCAAGCTGGTCAAAACCGGCGGCCTGCCCCTGGCCATGGGGGCCTGCTGCTGGGTAGGGATCACTGCGGTGAGCTTGGTGATGCAGCACGTGTTAGGGCTTTGGTAAGCCCCCCAAAAAAACAGACAGCAGCAGGGGACAGTATCGCTTCGGCCATGCTGTCCCTGCTGCTTATTGGGAAAGTTACACTGCCTTTCCCATCTGGTAAGCCTGTTCCATCACCGGCTGGCCCTGGACCTTCCCCGCTTCCATGACCCCCGGCGCGTAGAGCCGCCCTCTGAACGCACAGTGTTCCAGATGCTCCACGAAACCGTCCAGATCACCTAGGGACCGCTCTATGATCTCCGTGCCGAGGCCGGCGGAGACAATATAGTATACCTCCCTGCGCCCCAGGTGCTGCCAGATGGGATAGGTCCGGTCTATGAAGGTCTTCATCTGGGCGCTGATGCCATAAAAATACACCGGGGTCGCCAGGACCAGCACCTGGGCCCACTCGTACTGCTCCAGCAGCTGGGCCATATCATCCTGGAGCACACAGCGTCCCTCATGGCGCATACAGCCGTCGCAGGCGCGGCAGAAGCCGATGCGCTTCTCTGCCAGACGGACCAATGTGACCTTGTGGCCGCTCTCCTCCGCGCCTTTTTGAAAGGCTTCGCAGAGCAGCTGAGAGTTTCCCTGCTTCCTGGGACTGCTGGAAAGAATCAAAACCTCTTTCATCCCTGTCCTCCTTACACTTTCGTCATAAACTGTGCCGCCGCCTTGAGCATCATGCGCTTGGTGCCCACGTCGTCAAAAGCCACTTCCAAGAGGGCATCCCCGCCCATAGGCTGGATAGAGAGGACCATGCCCTCCCCAAAAGCGGTATGCCGGACCATGTCCCCTTTCCGCAGCTGCGGCAGGGCAGCGGAGGGTTTCGCCGCAGGCGTACGGTAGGCCGTGCGGCTGATCCGGGTCCCGCTGGCCCGGGGCTTGGGGGGCTCGGAGGGTGTTTGGGGCACTTGAGAGATCCGCTCCCCCTCCCACTCTTCTTGGAAGGTCTCCCGTCTGGGCTGATGCCGGGGACGTCCTCCAAAATTCACCAGCTCCTCCGGGATCTCCTTGATGAAGCGGGAGGGCAGGTTGGCGGAAGTCCGGCCAAAGAGCATCCGCTGGGAGGCACAGGTCAGGAATAACTTCTCCTTGGCCCGGGTGAGGGCCACATAGCACAGGCGGCGCTCCTCCTCCAATTCTTCCGGCTCACCGATGGCCCGGAAACCGGGGAAGACTCCCTCCTCCATGCCCACGGTAAACACCAGAGGGAACTCTAAGCCTTTGGCCGCGTGCATGGTCATGAGGGTAACACAGTTGTCCGCATCCTCCACGCTGTCCAGGTCCGTATACAGGGCCACCTCGTCTAAAAAGCCGCCCAACGTGGGCTCCTCGGCGTTTTCCAGATAGCCGCTGATGGAGGAATTCAGCTCCCGGACGTTCTCCAGGCGGGACTTGCTCTCCCGGTCCTGTTTGGCCTCCAGCATGGCGGCGTAGCCGCTCTCCTGCACGAGGCGCTCATAAAATTCCGTCAGGGGAAGCTCCTCCGAACAGTTCATCATGGCCTGGATCAAATCCGTGAACTTCCGGAACTTCGGCGTGGCCTTTCTCAGCTCCGGCCACTGTTCTGCCCGGCAGAGCACCTGCCATAGGCTCAGATCCTCCCGCAGGGCGATCTCCCGGGCGATCTCCATGGTCCGAGCCCCAATGCCCCGGGCGGGGGTATTCACCACCCGCAGCAGCCGGAGATCATCGTTGGGATTGTGGATGACGCAGAGGTAGGCCAGCATATCCTTCACCTCCGCCCGCTCGAAGAAGCGGAAGCCCCCCACGATCCGGTAGGGGATGCTGTTGCTCTTCAGGGACATTTCCACCTGGTTGGACAGGGCGTTCATCCGGTACAGCACCGCACAATCCCGCCACTGCCGTCCCTCCTGATAGGATTTCAAAAGCTGGGCGGCGATGTACATCCCCTCTTCCCGCTCGTTGGCAGCGGTGTAGCACTGGACCTTATCCCCGTCGCCGTGGTCCGTCCAGAGGTTTTTCCCCTTCCGGCCCTGGTTGTTGCGGATTACGGCGTTGGCCGCTTCCAGGATGTTCCCGGTAGAGCGGTAGTTCTGTTCCAGGCGGATCACCCGGGCGTTTTTGTACTCATTCTCAAAGGAGAGGATATTTTCAATGGTGGCCCCCCGGAAACGGTAAATAGACTGGTCGTCGTCCCCCACCACGCAGATATTCTTCCGTCCCCCGGCCAGAAGGGCGGTGAGGAGATACTGCAGGTGGTTCGTGTCCTGGTACTCATCCACCAAAACATAGCGGAATTTCTTTTGATAATACTCCCGCACATCCTCAAATTCCTGGAGGATGCGGACGGTGTGCAGGATGATGTCGTCAAAGTCCAAGGCCCCCGCCGACCAAAGCTTTTTCTCATAGGAGAGGTAGACGTTGGCGATCTTTTGCAGCCGGAAATCCCCCTTGGCCTGACACTGCTCCATGTACGCCGGCGCCAGGAGCATCTCGTCCTTGGCCCGGGAGATGTAGCCCAGGATGCTCCGCGGCTGAAAACTCTTCTCATCCATGTTCAGCTCTTTCAAGCATTCCTTGATGATGCGCAGAGAGTCGTCGGTATCGTAGATGGTAAAGGACGAGGGGAAGCCCAGGCGCTCAATATTCCTTCGGAGGATGCGCACGCAGGCCGAGTGGAAGGTCGCCGCCCAGAGATCCAGCGCGTCCGGGCCGACGGCCTCCTCCAGACGGGCCTTCAGTTCCCCGGCGGCCTTGTTGGTAAAGGTGATGGCGATGATCTGCCAGGGCATGGCAGGTTCCAGGGCACACAAAAGCCGCGCCCTGGCCTGTTCCTGCTCCGTGGGGGCAGGATTTTCTGCATACGCCTCCAAAAACGCCAAGTCCGACTCCTCCACCATGTCGGGGATTTCCTGGGCGTCCGAGCCCCGGCCGTAGCGCAGGAGGTTGGCGATGCGGTGGATGAGCACCGTGGTCTTTCCGCTCCCCGCACCGGCCAGCAGCAGCAGAGGGCCTTCCGTTGTCAAGACCCCTTCCAACTGGCGGGGATTCAGGTGGGCGAATTCCCGGGTGATGAGTTCCCGGCGCAGGGATACAAAATTTTGTCGTTTCTCTTCTGAAAGCATAGTTTCACCGTGTTTCTTTCTCTACTAAGATAGGGTCCGAGCCGCTAACATCCTCCAAGGGGATGCTGCGCAGCGGGAAGGGCAGCGTCTCCCCTTCTTCTAAAAAATACGCCGCCTCCAGCAGGCGGATGCCGATGTCGGCCACCGTGAGGGCCCCGATCACGGCCGCACTGTCCCCCTGAAAAAAGCCAGTCTTCAAAAAGCCGATGGTAACGGTAAGGTCCGAGCGCACCGCAAGCTCCCCTAACCCAGTGTCGCCGTTCAAGCCGCTGTTGATGTCCACACTGACCACATAGGCCCCGGATGCGTTGATGGCCTGGATGGCCTTTTGAAACAAATCCCGGGGCGTCCCGGCAAAGCCGGTGCCCAGGAGGCAGTCCACCAGGATGTCATAGTCCTCCAGGGCTGTCTCCGGGGTAAAGCGGGACACCGGCACCCCCTTCTCCACAGCCCTGTCGTGGTAATACTGCCCGTCCTCGGAAAACTTCTCCGACACCCGCCAGAGCTCGCAGGGGACGCCTCGGTCCGCCAGGATGCAGGCCAAGGCATACCCATCCCCGCCGTTGTTCCCAGAACCCGCCAAGATCCCGATCCGGCCCTTCCACTCCACGGCCAGCGCCACCCCCATGGCGGCGCGGTACATCAGCGTCTTGCTGGGGACCAGATGGGCGATGGTATAGGCGTCGCTCTCCCGCATGGCGGCGACGGTGACAACAGGCTGCTTCATTTTTTCGACCCCTCTCTTTCCTTTTGTGCTCCATTATAACGGCGTCACGGGTAAATTTCAAGGAGAAACCCAAAAGTCTAAAGTGTGTAAGTTATGAGAATACTCTACGAATCATTCCGTTTTTTCCTCGTTTTTTGCGTCCTTTTTATTGGAAATGACTTATGTTTTTCAGTGCGAGAACGCACCAAAGATAGCGAAAATCATGTTTTCACTAAGCTCCTCAGCCCTGTATCTTTTTTGGCCGAACGTGACACGCGCAAAAGCGTTGTGCCGCAAGAAAAACCTTGCGGCACAACGCTTTTTCTAATCTAGTCAGACAATTCCAACGTGGACAATATAAGTCAATATAGTACAATGCAGGTAAGAAAAACCCTGTCAAAAATCTGCGCGAAATGCTGTCTTTTTATGATTCCGACGACGGCTCTGCAGTCAGCGGTTCTGCCTCCGGCTCCTCTTCCGCCTTCTTCCACTCCTCACCATGGATGATATGGCGGGAGATGGTCTTATACACCAGGAAGGTCAAAATAGAGTTGACCCCCGCCTTGATGAGGTTGAACGGCAGGATGGCCGGCAGCAGCAGAGCGTCCACCACATCCACCGGCACCGTCATAAACATCGGCGTCAGGATCCCCGCCGCCGGACCATAGGCAAACGCCCCGATCAAAATGGGGATATCCGCCGGGTCGTACTCCAAAAAGGCCACAGCTGGAATAATGGGGAAATGGACCAGATACACCAGTACCACCGATACCGCCACCAGCATAGCCATCACGGCCAGCTTGCGGACATTTTGGACCCGCTGCCTCTTATCTTTCTCGTTCATAAAATCTCTCCCTCGGACGCTGCGGAACCATCGGTGGGGATTTTCCCCCTCCCGAAGATATCCTGCTCCTATATTGTTTCCTCCAATTATAACGGATTTCCTCGGAAATACAAGCCCCATTTCGGTGGATGTCCTGCACAAAAATCCCCCCTGGAACCCGTTGCTCCAGGGGGGACTGCTCATATCAGAGTCTCATCATAAATGGCCCGCTCTCCGCCAATGTACTTGGGGCGGACCCGGGCCGCCAAAAGGATGGCCTGACCGATGTGCTTGCACTCCAGACGCACCGGCACCGCTACGTGCTTCATATGCATCCCGATCAGGGTCCCGCCGATATCCAGACCGGCATCCGCCCGGATGGTCTCCACCGCCACAGGATGGGCAAAGCCATGATAGGCCGCTGTCGCAAACGAGCTCCCCGCCTTGGGCTGAGGCACCACGTTGCAGATCTCCGCATTGGGGACGGCCTCCCCCTCCACAATGATAGCCCGGTTCAAATGCTCACAGCACTGGGCCGCCAGATAGACGCCCTTGGGGCCCAGGACCTCCATAAGGCCCTCATAGATAGCCTTGCCGATCTCAGGGCTGGAACTGCTGCCCACTTTGTGTCCGGTCACTTCGCTGGTGGAACAGCCCACCACCAGAATCTGCCCCTTCTGCAGTTTAGCTGCTTGACAGATCTGCTCGGCCGCCTGTCTGGCTTCCGCCCGTACTTGCTCCAACATATCCTTCCCCCTCTTTCGTATCTAAAGGTACTTGACCTGTTTCCTATTATAAACAGCTTTCACCGCTTTACCATAGCCAAAGAGGTTTTTTTCCTCATGTCCAGATTCAAGAGGTTTTTTCTCGAATCTTCTCCGCCTTTTCCCTGGCCTCGGCTTCGGCCAATGCCGCGGCAATGGCCGCCTCTTTCTCCTGCTGCTTCCTGCGCCGGAAACGGGCCGCCACCAGGAAGCAGCGGACGATCTCGGAGGCAATGAGAATGCCCCCCGCGATGCCTACCGCCCCCAAAAGCGCCTCGATGCCTTTGGCGGTGAATACCTCTGTGTCTTCGTTGACCACCGCTTCCATGGCGTAGTACAGCGCACTACCGGGGAGCAGGGGGACAATGCCGGGGATGAGGTACACGTTGGCCGGAGCCTTGCGCCAGCGGGCCATCATTTCTGACCACAGACAGACCGCAACGCCTCCCGTCAGCGAGGAGAGGAAAACCCCTGCCCCAGCGAATCCCACAGCCAGATAGGCCGTCCAAGACAATGCCCCGCCCAGGGTCGCGAAGAGCAGATGCTCCCTCCGCACCCGGAACAGCAGCGCAAACCCCAAGGTACCCAGGGTCGCACAAAAAATCTGAATCAGTTCCTGCATTACAGTCCGCCTCCGATCATGAAGGACACCGTGTATCCAATCGCAATGGCGCCTGCGCCCAAGACCGCCTCCACCATGCGGTAAATACCCGTAAGGATGTCTGCGTAAAACAGCTCCCGCACTCCATTCACCAGGGCCAATCCCGGGATGAAGAGCATGATATCTCCGATGACGATCTTATCTAGGTCCACCCCCGGACAGAAATGCTTACACAGCTGGGCCAGCATCCCCGCGGCAAAGCAGGCCACCACGATATAAATAGTACGGTTCTGCAGGTTTCTCACCCTTAGATGGTCCAGACCGTAAATGCCGCAGGCGATGCAGGCCGAGAGCAGACCATCCAAAATGGTCCCACCGAAAAAGACTGCAAAGGCCCCTGTCCCTAAAATGTAGCCCATCAGCTCCTTCCAGGGCCAACGGGAGGGGCGTTCCTCGATTTTGGGCAGGTCGGACATCAGCGGAGGCTTTCTGCAGATCTCCCGCGCCGCAGTGTTGATGACCTCCAATCGCTTGAGGTTCATCGCCGTCTTCTCCGGGAGGACCATGCAGGTGCTGGTATAATGCTCTCCGCTCTTCGTTTTCACCGTGACCGCCGCCTGGGTAGCCATGGCGTGGGCGTCCAATACCTCCAGGCCATAAGCCCGAAAGATGCGGGCCATGGTGTTTTCCGTCCGCCAGGCCTCCGCGCCACATTCCATCATTTGACGGCCCAGGTTGAGGGTGTACTCCACCAGGGCCTCACAGTCTGTCTGTGCCGTCCGTGTCATTGTGCGCTCCTTTCGTTTCATGCTCTCACCGTCCGTGGGTTGATGCATTTAGATAGGTAATGATAGACCCATTTTGAAGGAAATACAATAGGAAAAGACAACAGAAGCCCTCGCTTCCCACCCTCCTTTTTCATACAAAATCCCACCTGCTGCTTGACTTTCTCTCTGGCAGGCCGTACAATATGAAACATAGCTTTCAACCGCTGCTTGACCGTTCGTTCTCCCTCGTCAAGCGATTCCCAACACAAGGAGGTTTTTTATGCCGAATATGTGGAACACTTCCCTGTTCAAGACCAACGCAAAAGCGAATTTCAGCCTGAGCTACTGGCCCTTTGTCGCTGTCAGCGTACTGCTGATCCTCTTGAACAGTGAATTTTTCACCGTCCAGCTCCAGACCTATATGGGAGATATATCATGGCTGGCTCCCTATCTTCCCTATGTCACGGACAACGCCGTCTTCCCCTGGGACGAGTGGACCTATCGAGTGATCTACCGCTTCCAGCTGCCTTGGTTCCTCCTCATTGCCATCCAGCTCCTGGTGACCAACCCTTACGAAGTGGGCGCCTGCCGCTTTTTCCTGGACAACAACGGGTCCCAACGGGCCCCGTTCTCCGTGACCATTGAGGCGGGTTTTCAGCGCAACTTTGGTAATATCGTCCTCACCCAGTTTTTGCGCAACCTGTTCATCTTCCTTTGGTCTCTGCTCTTCCTCATCCCGGGGATCATCTGTGCCTTTTCCTACTTCGCCGTGCCCTATATCCTGGCGGAGAATCCCAACCTGGACCACAACCGGGTCTTACAGCTGAGCAAGGAGATGACGAAAGGCCACAAGATGGATATTTTCCTCACCCAGCTCTCCTTCTTCTTCTGGTTCTGCTTGGAAGTGATCACGGCCAACATCGTCGGTGTTTTTTATGTTCAGCCCTACTTCAATGCCACCAATGCGGAGATGTATCGATTCCTGCGTTTTGAAGCCCTGCAAAGAGGCATCGCCGCCCCTGGGGAACTCCCCGGCTCCGGTACCGGCTCCACACAATGGAGGTCTGTGTGATGCTGAATTTGACTCATTGGAAACGTCTCCTGCCGCTCTGTCTGACCGCGCTGCTCTTGGCCGGCTGCGGCGGCGGGGACCCCGACAGCGCAGATCCGGATTTACGGCAGATCAAAACAAATTTGGGTCCCTTGGCCACCTATCTGGACTTGGATGGTCTCTCTGAGACCACCCTGTCCAACTGCTATCAGACGGTAGGCGAGGAGGAGAAGGCGGAGGGGGTTGTTCTCTCCGTCACCGAAACCGCTGGGGATGGGATGATCCTCCATACAGCCTTTACCTTCCAGCCCCCAAAGGGCAGCGATGTCTTTCTCTCTCCTAAAGATGTTTCCCTGGTTCAGGGTTCATCGGCGAATGACGGGTATATCGGGGCATCCCCTACGAACCTGCAATCCACAGAGAATGGAGAGGGCGGCTATGACTGTCTGGCGACCTTCCTCTATGACCGGGAAGTCCTGCGGGCGGGAGAGCCTCTTACCTTGGCTGTGCGGGGCAGCGGGGAGGAATCCTTTTCCTGCGCCGTCACCTGGACCCAGGAAAAGCTGGGAACTGTCACCTATGTGGATTTGAAGGACGGGCAGGGGACGATGGTGGGCACTGCCCTGCTCTCCCCTTTCGCCCTGAACATCTCTCTATGGGACACGCGGGGGGTGAGTCCTCAGGACTTGCAAGACTCCATTGCTCTTTGGGATGTCAACGGGGAGGCCCTGCCGGTTCAGGGGGCCTTCGTCACTGAAAGCGATACGTTCTTTTCTGGGCAGTTCTTTGCTCCGGTGGAGATGGAACAGGTGGATGCGGTACACGTCGGGTTGTTTACCACGTCTCTGCATTCGTAGGATCATTGGGCTCTGCCCAAACCCGCCAGGGCTTTGCCCTGGACCCACCGCCCTTTGAAAAGGGCGGCCCTAAACTTTATTCACTTCATTCACTGCAAAAAACGAGCGCGGGGAGTTCTTGCTCCTCGCGCTCGTTTTTCATTGTTAGTTTAGGAAATCTTTTAACTTCTTGGAACGGCTGGGGTGACGGAGCTTGCGCAGAGCCTTCGCCTCGATCTGGCGGATACGCTCCCTAGTGACGTTGAACTCCTTGCCCACCTCTTCCAGGGTGCGGGTACGTCCGTCCTCGATGCCAAAGCGCAGCTTCAGCACCTTTTCTTCCCGGGGGGTCAGGGTGCTCAGCACCTCCACCAGCTGCTCCTTGAGCAGGGTGAAGGAGGCGGCTTCCGAAGGTTCGGAGGCATCCTCGTCGGGGATGAAATCTCCCAGGTGGGAGTCTTCCTCCTCGCCGATGGGGGTCTCCAGGCTCACCGGTTCCTGGGCGATTTTCAGGATTTCCCGCACCTTATCCACAGGCATCCCGATCTCCTCGGCAGTCTCCTCGGGGGTGGGGTCGTGGCCCAGCTCCTGGAGGAGCTGGCGGTTGACGCGGATGACCTTGTTGATGGTCTCCACCATGTGCACCGGGATGCGGATGGTCCGGGCCTGGTCGGCAATGGCCCGGGTGATGGCCTGCCGAATCCACCAGGTGGCATAGGTGGAGAACTTGTATCCCTTGGTGTAGTCGAACTTCTCCACCGCCTTGATCAGGCCCAGGTTCCCCTCCTGGATCAGGTCCAGGAAGAGCATCCCACGGCCCACATACCGCTTGGCGATGGACACCACCAGACGCAGGTTCGCTTCCGCCAAGCTCTGCTTGGCCCGCTCCCCAGCCTTCACCAGGGCTCGCAGGGCCTTCGCGTCCTCTTCAGGCAGCACCGTACCCTCGCGCTCCATCTCCGCCAGCTGTTCCTTGGCCTCCTGTCCGGCCACCATGGCCTGGGCCAGGGCCACTTCCTGGTCGCTGGTGAGAAGGTCCACCTTGCCGATCTCCTTTAAGTACATCCGTACCGGGTCGTCGATGCCAAAGGCGTCCACCAGGGTGTTGGGGTCTACGATCTCCTCATCGGGGATCTCCTCGATCTCCTCGATGGGCGGCATGGCGTCGGGGTTCAGATCGGGGAGATAGTCCTCCCCTGCTGTGTCGATGCCCATGTTCTCCATGACATCGTAGAGCTTGTCCATCTGTTCGGAGTCCAGGTCCATTTCCTCCAAGGCCTCCATGAGTTCATTGGAGGATAGGCTTCCCTTCTTTCTTCCCCTGTCCAGCAGATCCCCCAGCTTTTCCGCTCCAGTGACGCCGGACACGATTTTTAAGATATCCGCCTTGCCGGCCTGGAACTGTTCCTCAGTCAGATGGAGCATCTTTTCTTTTTCCCGCTTGTTGTCCAGACTTTTCTTTTCGCTCATGGCGTTCCATCTCCTATACTTTTCTTTTTTTGCAAACGTTCCCGCGCCGCCAAAAGCGCCGCCTCGTCCGTCTCGTTTCGTTTCTGATACTCCTGCCGGACTACGCTGCAGTAGTCCCCCATAGCCTGACGTCCCTTCTCCAGTGCCTCCGGCTGGCGGAGGATCTCCGCCAGGAGGCGGACTTCCTCCGGTTCCAGCTCCCCTTCCAGCATCCCCAGCTGGGTGGGACGGCCCTCCTGAAGGCGGCGGCACAGAACCTCGTATATTTTACCCAGGTGGGGGGCGGAAAACCACGCCGCCTCCAAGCCGCCGCAGGCAGAGCGAAGGGTGCCGTCCAAAAGGAGCAGACGCAGGATGCCCTCCTCCGCCCGGGCAGAGCGGAGATTTTCATAGCGCAGCTGCCGCTCCCGGGGCTGTGCCTGGACCGTGGGGGTCAGGTCCCGGCGGGTCTGCTTCTTCTTGGCCTGACGCAGACGCTGCTTCCGGCAGCGGTCGATCTCCTGAAGCAGGGCGCCCTTGCCGATGCCTGTGCCCTCGGATACCTTTCCCGCATAGACCTCCCGCTCCACGGGGCTGTCCAGCTCGGAGAGCAGCTCCGCCGCCGCCTGGGCAAAGGCCGTCTTCTCCATCGGGTCCTCCAGGCGATACTTGCTCTGCAGCTGGTCCAGGCGATAATCCACATAGTTCTCCGACTGATCCAGGAGCCTTGCGAAGGCCTCCGGGCCGTTTTTTCGGATAAATTCGTCGGGGTCCTTGGCCCCACTGACCCGGAGGACCCGGACCTTGAGTCCTGTGCGTTCCAAGAGCGGGATGGCCCGGTTGGCCGCTTGGGTCCCGGCCCCGTCAGTATCGTAGCTGATGACCACCTCTTTGGTAAAGCGGGAGAGGAGCTTGGCGTGGTCCGCCGTAAGGGCGGTGCCCAGACTGGCCACTGCACAGTCGAAACCCGCCTGGTGGAGGGCGATGGTGTCCATATATCCCTCCGTTAAAACAAGACGCCCCAGCTTGGTGGTCTTGGCTAGGTTCAGGGCAAAGAGATTGCGGCTTTTATTAAAGACGGGACTGTCCGGGGAGTTCAGGTACTTGGGGGTCCCATCCCCCAAAACCCGGCCGCCGAAGCCGATCACATCCCCCCGCAGGTCGATGATAGGGAAGATCACCCGGCCCCGGAATCGGTCGTAAAGACCGCCCTTCTTGTTGTCCACCGCCAGACCCGCGTCCAGCAGCTCCCGTTTTTCAAACCCCTTTTGGGTCATGGCCCGAAGCAGGGAATCCCAGCTGTCCGGGGCATACCCCAGGCCGAAGCGGGTGATGGTCCGCTTGGACAGGCCCCGGCCGCGGAGATAATCCAGCCCCTCCTGCCCCGCTGGGGCGTGGAGCTGGGCGTGGAAGTACCGGGCAGCCTCCTTGTTCAGGGCCAGGAGGCGTCCTCGCTTTCGGCGGCTGGCCTCGTCCATGCTTTGTTCGGGGAACTCCATCCCCGCCCGTTTGGCCAGCAGACGGGCCGCGTCCAAAAACGGCAGGTTTTCCAACTCCATGACAAAGGAGAGCACGCCGCCGCCCTTGCCGCAGCCAAAGCAGTGGTAGAGCTGACGGTCCGGCAGGACGTGGAAGGAGGCGGTTTTCTCCCCGTGGAAGGGACACAGGCCCCAATAGCTCCCCCCTTTGGGGGTAAGATTGACGTAGTCACCCACCACGTCCACGATGTCGCTGCGGGCCACCAGCTCGTCCAGGAATGCCGATGGAATCGCCAAGTTCTCCTCCCCCCCTTTGCCGTCCTACGGCGCGAAGCTCACTTCACCGCCCAGGCGAAGGGGATGAAAGCCTCGCTGTATTTTTCCAATGCGTAGTTGTCGGTCATCCCGGCGATGTAGTCACACACCGCCCGGTCCACCCCCTCCCGGAAACGGATGTCCTGAAAGTCCGGGGGGAGCTTGTCCGGCTCCTTCTGATAGTATTCAAAAAGCCGGGCGAGCATGTCCTGGGCCTTGGATTCCTCACCCTTGGCCACCGGATTGTGATACACCGCCTCGAACATGAACGCTCGCAGCTTTGCCATGGCCTCCCGGCAGGCCGGGGACTGCTGAACGCGGTCCTGACCCTGACTGGCCTGGATCACGTCGGCGGTGAGGGTGTTGATGCGTCCGCTGTGGTCGAAGCCCAGAATCTGGGAGACGTCCAGGGGGATATCCATGGGATAGATGATGTTGCCCCGCATGGCGTCGTCGATGTCGTGATTGATGTAGGCTATCTTGTCCGCAATGCGCACGATCTGCCCCTCCAGGGTCTCGGCGGTGTCCGGCCCTGTGTGGCAGAGGATGCCCCGGCGGACCTCATAGCACAGGTTCAAACCCTCGCCGCCGCTCTCCAGGCGGTCCACCACCCGGAGAGACTGCTCGTTGTGGCGGAAGCCCTCTGGAAGGATCTCATTGAGCAGACGTTCCCCCGCGTGCCCGAAGGGGGTGTGCCCCAGGTCATGGCCCAGAGCCACTGCCTCGGCAAGATCCTCGTTGAGCCGCAGCCCTCGGGCGATGGTCCGGGAGATCCGGGCTACCTCCAGGGTATGGGTCATACGGGTGCGGTAATGGTCCCCCTCCGGGCGGAGAAAGACCTGGGTCTTGTGCATCAGGCGGCGGAAGGCTTTGGAATGGACGATGCGGTCCACGTCCCGCTGGTAGCAGGTGCGGATGGCGCAGGGCTCCATCGGGCGCCGCCGGCCCTTGGAGGCAGAGGCATAGGCTGCATAGGGAGAGAGGGTCTGGTGTTCCAGCGCCTCCCGTTCTTCCCGCAGGGTCATAATCTCCTCCCTCCTCCCCGTTTTGGGGTGTGTAAGATTCGAGTATTGTATTATATACGAAAAAAAGTCGTGATCTCCTGCCTGGGACCGGACTTTTTTTATTTTGCTTCGTCGGGCAGTGCGGCGCACATCCGCTCCCCCAGTTTTTCCGGGGTGAGCTGGCCGGCGGTCAGCTCCGTGACCCGGGCTGCAAAGGGCGCAAACCCTTCGGCTGGGAGCAGAGCTTGGAGGCGGACCTGTTCCCCGTACTCCATCTCGCCCAGTTCGCCCTGGGCGTTGGCTACCTCCAGCTTCATACGCTCCAGGAGGTGGTAGGGACACAGCAGCTGGGTCTCGGTCCACAGGCGCACCGGGGCGATGCCCGACTCCGTAAGGGCATCCTTGGCGGAGCGGGTATAGGCCCGCAGGAGCCCGCCTGCGCCCAATAAAACCCCGCCGAAGTATCGAGTCACCACGCAGCAGACATTCTCCACCCCTTCCCGCTTAAACACCTCCAGCATAGGCTGGCCGGCGGTGCCCTGGGGCTCGCCGTCGTCGGAATAGCGGGTGATGCCCCCCTCATGGAGGATATAGCACCAGCAGTTGTGCCGGGCATCGTAGTGCTTGGCTTTCATCTCCGCAATGCGCTCTTTTGCCTCCGCCTCGTCCTCCACCCGCCAGACACGGCCGATGAAGCGGGAGCGTTTTTCCACAAATTCCGTCTCGCTGGCGCGGGCGGGGACGTAATACTCCGTCATGGCTTCAGTCCTCCCAGGGCTCTTTGGGCGGCGTCCAGCCGCCGGTGATATACTCCTTGACCTGTCCGGCGGTCTTTTCAGAGCAGACTGCCGTGACGTCGATGGTCTCGCCGTACTCCACCTTCTCCACCTTGGCGTCCCGGTAAAGGGTCTCCAGGATGCCCCCCTTGTCGTAGGGCAGGGCCAGCTGGAGGCGGTGACGGCCGGTGTCCAGGCGCTGGCCGATCTTGGTCAGCAGCTCCGGCAGGCCCTCCCCGGTGCGGGCGGAAATGGACACGATGTCCTCCCCGTGGGGAAGGATATCTCCGGTGTAGAGGTCCGACTTGTTGAAAATGTCCATGCGGGGGGTGGTCTCCGCCCCCAGCTGAACGATGAGGCTCTCCACCACCCGGGCCTGCTCCCGCCACTCCGGGTTGGAGGCATCCACCACATGGAGGATCAGATCGGCAAAGGTCAGCTCTTCCAAAGTAGCCTTGAATGCCTCCACCAGGTGGTGGGGGAGCTTGCGGATAAACCCTACTGTGTCGGAGATGAGGACCGTACAGGTGTCGGAGATCTCCAACATCCGGGTGGTGGTGTCCAGGGTGTCAAAGAGGCGGTTGCGGGCGGGGATCTCCGCCCCGGTGAGGGCGTTCAATAGCGTGGACTTCCCCGCGTTGGTGTAGCCCACGATGGCCACCACCGGGACCTCATTTTTCTCCCGGCGGTCCCGCTGGACCCCGCGGACCCGGCGGACTTCCTCTAACTCTTCCGTGAGTTTGGCGATCTTTCGTCGGATGTGACGGCGGTCCGTCTCCAGCTGGGTCTCGCCGGGGCCGCGGGTCCCGATGGGGGATTTCCCCCCGGAGGCCGTCTGGCGGACCAGATGGCCCCACATCCCCGTGAGCCGGGGCAGGAGGTATTTATATTGGGCCAGCTCCACCTGGAGACGGCCCTCCCGGGTCCGGGCCCGCTGGGCGAAGATGTCCAAAATCAGCCCCGCCCGGTCGATGACCTGGACGCCGATCTCCTCGGTGAGCACCCGCTGCTGGGAGGGGGAGAGCTCGTTGTCAAAGACCACCAGGTCCGCCTCTTGGGCAGCAACCAGCTCCGCCGTTTCCAGCATCTTGCCCTCACCGATAAAAGTCCGGGCCTCGGGGGCATCCCGGTGCTGGAGGATGGTACCCACGCACTCGCCTCCGGCGGTCTCCACCAAGGCGGCCAGCTCCTCTAAGGTCGTATCGCTGGCGTTGTCCTCCCGGGGCAGGCTGTTGGCACTCAGGCCCACCAGGACGGCCCGGTTGCGTTTCTCTTCTGCTCGTTCGGTCATAAAGGACCTCCTTTGTATGGCCTGCCCTCAGCGGCGGAGGGCTTGAACGATCTCCCCGATGTACATCCGGTGGAAATCATTCTCCTTGTAGTGCTTCCTATCCTCGAGGGGAATATGGGCGGGGTCCAGATCATTCCAGTAGAGTTTCCTGCACACCAGGACCAACCGGGCCTCCTGGGGATAGGCCGCCTGGCCTTGGGCGGCGCTTTGGATGTGATACCCCCGGGCGGCGAACTTATCCTCGTCCCGTCCGCTTGTGCTGCCGAAGTATTGTAAATCCTTGTGTCTGTCCTCATCGAAAAAGGAGAGGGTAAAATAGTCCTCACGCTCCAAAAACTCATAGGTGTAACGCTGGGGACGGACGTAGATGGTGGCTACATCCTTGTGCCACAGCACGCCCAGGCCGCCCCAGCTGGCGGTCATGGGGTTGCAGCGGTCCGGGGGACCGGCTGTGATAAGGGTCCACTGCTGGTCAAAAAGGGAAAATACATTTTCCTCCAGCTTTCTCAGATCAAAGGGCTCCATGGTCATTCCTCCTTTGTCCTCCGGGGCGCGGACGCCTCCAGGGTCTTTCTAGTCTATGCACTTCCCGTCCCGTCCAAAACAAAGGACCGGGGCAAAAGAATAGCCAAAAACCCGTGCCGCTTTCCCGGCACGGGTCAAAAGCCAATCACATTCAGTTTTCCAAACCGAACTTCTTGTTGAAGCGGCTGACGCGGCCGCCGGTATCCACCATCTTCTGCTTACCGGTAAAGAAGGGGTGACACTTAGAGCAAACTTCAACACGGATGTCCTTCTTGGTGGACCTCGTCTCGATGACGTTGCCGCAAGCACACCGGATGGTGGTCAGCTCGTAGGCGGGATGGATGCCTTCCTTCATGGGTGTTCACCTCTTTCTCATACAAAAAATCAATGCACCATTCAAGCGCGGTATTTATAATACCACTATCCGGGAAAAAATGCAACGGTTTTTTCGCATTTCTTCCGAAATTTTTTCGTTTTTCCGCCGCACTCACAGCTCCACGGTGCAGCCGGGGAAGAGAAAACACAAGATCCGCCGCCGCACCGGCCTGCCCAAGACGGTCTCCAGGGCGTAGGCGTAGGCGGAAATCTGTCCCTGATAGCGTCGGGCCCGCTGGGGGGCCTGGGCGGCAGAGATGTGATCCGTTTTGAAATCTAGTAGAGTGATGCCCTCCCCGTCCTCAAACCAGCAGTCGATGACGCCCTGGAGCAGGACCTGTTCCCCCTGGGGCAGGCCGGGGTAGAAGTAATCGGCAGGCGCCAGGAGGGAGAAGGGATATTCTCGGTGCGGGTCTTGGCAGGTTTTCAGCTGCCGGCCCAAGGGTGAGCGGAAAAAGCGCGCCATGGCGCCCACCTCTACCGCCTGGGCCTCCTGCTGGCTGAGATAGCCCTCTTGGAGCAGACGGCTGATCTCCTGCCCCAGTTCTTCCGCTGAGCCGGTGCGCTCCAGGCGGACGCACTGCATGGCCGTATGCAGTGCGGTACCCCGCTGGGCTGGGGTGAGGCCAAGGCTTTCCTGGGCAAACTGAGGGCGGTAAAAGGTCACGGCCTCCTCCCGCTCCTCCAAGAGGAAAACCCCTGGCTCCTCCCCTTCCTGGCTCAGCTGGGTGGCCGTAATCTTGGCGGGGGCAGCCGACAGCGCCTGATAGGGATACTGCCAGCGCAGGGTCCGCAAGAGGTCCTCTGGGGGGAGGGTGGGCAGCAAGACCTCCTGACTGCCCTCCCGGCGGGAGGCCTCCTGGGAGGCCGCGCCGCTGTGGTACTCGATCCGCCAGCGGGGACCCCAGGGCGCAGCAGGCAGGGGCAGGTCCTCCCGTCCCGCCGCGCGGCGCAGGGCGGTCCCCTCGGGACGGGACAGCGCCGTCAAAAGCACCCACTGCCCCACGCTGGAGCATCGGCCCAGGATGCGGGGGTCCGCCGGATACGACACCCCGTCGGCCAAAGCACTCAGGTCCTTGGGGCCGTAGGACAGGGCATGGGTCATGATGAGCTTTTCCTTGGCCCGGGTCATGGCGACGTACAAAAGGCGCATTTCCTCTGCCAATAATTCTTTTTTTAAGGCGAGGGCCGTCCCTGTGCGGGCCAGGGTGGAGAATTCCACCATGGTCTCCCGGTCTAGGCATTTGGGCCCCAGGCCCAACTTGGGGTGGAAGAGCACCGGCTTTTTCAAGTCCGACTCGTTGAAGCGCCGTCCCAGACCGCAGAGGAACACCACCGGATACTCCAGGCCCTTGGAGCGGTGAATGCTCAAAATTTTCACGCCCTCACTACTCTGTCCGCCGCTGCCGCTCTGGCGCACGCCGCCGCTGGCACGGACCCGTTCCAAGTGCCCCAGAAAACCAAAGAGCCCTTTGTGTCCGCTGCCCTCGAAGCGTCGGGCCAAGTCGTAGAGAGAGAGCAGATTTTCCCGCCGCCCCTCCCCGCCCGGCATGGCGGAGACGATCTCCAAAAGCCCTGTGCGGCGATAGAGCTCCAGGAGGAGCTTGTGGCTGCTCTGCTCCCCAGCGTCAAAGCGCAGGGCTTGGAGTTGGTCCAGGAAGGCAAGGCAGTCCGCCTCACCCCGGGCCGCGGCAGCGGTAACGGCGGTGTAAATGTCCCCGGGGGTCTCCCGCAGGGCCGCCAGACGGTCCCCTGTAAAACCCCAGGCCGGAGAACGAAGCACGGCCAAGAGGGGGATATCCTGCCGGGGGTTGTCGATGATCTGGAGCCAGGACAGGGCGATGGACACCTCTGTCGTCTGAAAAAAGTCGCCGCCCTCCTCCGCGCTCCAAGCCACCATCTCCTCCTCCAAAGCCAGGGTGTAGTAATGGCGCACCGGCCCGGGGGAACGCAGGAGGATGGCGATGTCCTCGGGACGCAGGGGGCGCGTCCCCCCCTCCCCGTCGGATACCTGGAAGCCGCTTTTCAGAAGCCCCGCGATCTCTCGGGCCACGAAACGAGCCTCCAGGTAGTGTTTGTTCTGTTTTTCCTCAGTAAAGGCAGGGTCCTGAGAAAAGTCCAGGACGTGGAACTCCGTCTCGTATCCCTCCCCCGGCGGGAAGGTCCCGGCGGGGTAAAGGGCCTCCGCGCCGGTGTAGTCCATCTCTCCCAAGTCCCGGGACATGATGGTGCGGAAGAGGTCGTTGCAGGCCTCCAGCACCTGGGGACGGGAGCGGAAATTTTGGGACATGGTGACGTATCGGGGTTCCCCCGCCTTCGCCTGGGTCCAAGGGGCGAAGCGGCGGTATTTCTCCAAAAAGATGGTGGGGTCCGCCAGACGAAAGCGGTAGATGGACTGCTTCACGTCCCCCACCATGAAGAGGTTTTTCCCCTCCTGGGAGAGGGCGTCAAAAATCGTGTTCTGGACCTGATTGGTATCCTGGTACTCGTCCACCATGATCTCCACATAGCAGCTCCCCCACTGACGGGCTAGCTCTGTGGGTCTCCCCTCCTGGTCGGTAAGCAGGCGGACCGTCAGGTGCTCCAGGTCAGAGAAATCCAGCAGAGCACGGCGGCGCTTCTCCTCCTGGTAAGCGGCGGAAAAATCCTCCACCAGGGACAGCAGCCCCCGCATGGCGGGTTTCATCCGCGCCATGTCCTCCAGAAGGGCGGCGCTGGTGCTTTCAAAGTTCGCTTTGAGCTTCTCCGCTTCCTTCTTGCAGCGGTCCCGGAGGTTCTTGATCTCCATCTGGGCCCCCTTGTCCTCCACGTTCCTGGCACTGCCCAGGCGAGGAAAGCGGATGTCCAGCTTGGCAGCGGCATCCCACCCCTCCCCCGCCCCTTGGGCGAAGGCTTGCAGGTCCTGGCAGGTCGCGGTGAGGCTCCCCAGGTACGCCTTTTCCAAAGCCGGGTCCCCCTGGGCCAAATCGCAGGCATAGGCGATCCGTTCGCCCCAATAGGCCGCACTGCCCCGGGCCTCCTCCAGCAGCAGACGCCCCCAAGGAGTCTGCCCCGCGTCGGCAACGCCCGTCAGCTCCAAGGCCTCCCGCTGCTCTGCCAACCACGCCAGGGGGTCCGGATAGCTCTGGATCTTGGCGAATACGTCCAGGGTGATCTCCGCCAGACGGCTGTCGTCCCGTCCGGCGGAGAGGACGTCCAGCAGCTGGGCAAACTCCCCTAGGGGGTCGATATCCACATAGCGTGCCTCCAGCACCTCCTCCAGGGTCCGGGCCATCAGGACCTGGCTCTCCTCGTCCTCGCAGAGGGTGAAGTCCGTGGGCACGTCCAGAAGGTGGCCGAACTGCCGCAGCAGGACGGTGCAGAAGGCATGAATGGTAGAGATTTGGGTCTGGTAGAGCAGGACCGTCTGACGGCGCAGATGGGCATTGTCCGGATTCGCCCGGACCGCCTGGTTCAGCTCCCCCGCGATGCGGCTGCGCAGCTCCTCTGCCGCCGCTCGGGTGAAGGTGATGATGAGAAATTCATCCACCCGGCGTCCTTCCTGCATCACCCGGTCCAGCAGGCGTTCCACCAGGACCCGGGTCTTTCCCGAACCCGCCGCCGCCGAGACCAGCAGGGCTCCGCCCCGGCTCTGGACCGCCGCTTCCTGTTCCGCTGTCCGCTTCACTGCCATGGTCCTCTCCTCCTTCCTCTTCCAATAAGGCCCAAAAATCGCTGTTCTTCACTGTGGGCAGATAACGCCGCCGGTCCCGTCCTTCCTCGAAGTGACAGGCAGGAAAATAGGGGCACCAGCGGCAGGCGCTGCGCTCCGGCCCCCGCCAGACCGGGTCGGCATCGATGTTTCCCGCGGCGATCTCCCGGCAAATCTGTCCCAGGATGCTCTGGGTGTGTCTTTTCAGCCGGCCTAACCGCTCCGCGCTCACCAAGGTCTCCCCGGTGATCTGCCCTGTCCGGCTGCTGACGCGCAGGGGCAGGAAGCGCAGGCCATCCTCTGGGTGCTCCATGGCGGTCAGCACCGCTTCATCGTCCAGGATCAGCCCCCGGCGGGTGAGCTGCTTGTCGATCTCCCGCCGCCGGGCCTCCTCGGGCATATCCCGGGTCCCGGAGACGATGGCATCCCGGGCGGGGAGGTAGAGCATTCCCGCCGGGACCGGCTGCTTTCCGAACAGGCGCATCCCCTTCTCCTCCAAAGCGAAGAGATAGAGCAGCATTTGCAGCCCCAGGCCGTTCCAGACCTCCGTTAAGTCGAAGGATTTTCGGCCGGTCTTGTAGTCCACCACCCGGAGGTAGAGACGGCCGTCCTTCTCCCAACCGTCCACCCGGTCCACGAAGCCGGAGATGTGCAGGGTGATCCCCCCCTCCCGCAGTTCCACCGGAGGGAGCTCTTGGCCGCTGCCAAAGCCCAGCTCAAAATAGAGCGGCTGGAAGTCGGAGGCCCGCAGCTCCTCCACCACGTTCTCCACCACCAGCAGCACATTGCGCTCCAGGCGGCGGAAGAGATAGCGGAAGCGGGGGGTCTGATGCTCCATCCCTCCCAGCTGGGTCTGTATGTACTCCTGCACCGCCTGACGGGTGAGCTCTTTTAAGGTCTCCTCCCCACACTGCGCCGCGCCGCCGGACTGTCCCACCGCCTTCACCACCCGTTCCAGAACGTAGTGGATAAAGGAGCCGTATTCCGGGGCGTGGAAGCCCGCTCGCTTCCGCTCCTGGGCCCCCAGGCCGTAGCGCAGGAAGTAGCCGAAGTGGCAGGACCCATACTGGTCCATTCGAGAGGCCGACATAGCCACCCGCTCACCGTAGAGCTGGCGCACCGCCTTGGGGGAGAGTTTCCCCCGCTCCCAGGCCGCCGCCCGGTCCAGCTGAGCGAAGAGGGCCTCACAAGCTGGGTCCTCCTTTAAGGCTTCTCGAAGTTCCGGAAATGCCGCTGCCACGGCCCGGAGCTGGTCCGGAGCAGGGGCGGGAGCGGCCTCCGGCTCCCACCCCTGGGGGAAGAGGGCGTGGAGCCGCTCCACCAGGAAGGACGGACGTTTTTCCCCGCCGTCCTCCCCCCCGGAGGGCCAGGTCACATAGAGCTTGTCGGTGGGCTGGCTGCAAATCGTGTAAACGATGGTGCTCTCCCGGCTGAGCCGTTCCTCCATCCGGGGGCCCAGGTCTAAGCCGTAGTCCTCCAGCAGCTCCCGGTCCCGGTCGGTGAGCAGGCCCTGGCCAGGGGCCACCAGGGGGATGGAGCCGTCGTCTGCCCCCAGGAGAAAGAGCACCTTGCTTTTCCGCCCGCCCAAACGCTGGGCGTCTCCCGCCGTGATGCGGTCCAGGGAGGCGGGGATGGTCCCCACGCTGTAGCGGGACAGCAGCAGGCGCAGGAGGCGGGAGAACTCCGACAGGGCCGCTTCCGTCTCCCCCAAGATCGCAATGCACTGCTCTAGGCCCTGACAGAAAATCTGCCAGAGCTGACTGTATTCCCGGGCCAGTTCCGGCTCTCCCCGCTCCAGCAGCACCGCCGCCCGTTCCTCCAAGGCTTCGGGAGCCTGGATCTCTTCTAAAAAACGGTAAAGGGAGAGGACCTGGGCGCCGATGGTGTCCCCTGCCCCTTTACGCAGGCGTTCCAACGGACCGATCACCCGCAAACGCAGGGCGTTGAGTTCCTCCAGCTCTTCCTCATCCTCCGGGGCAAAGGTGTGGCGGTAGCCGCTGGGATGCTGCGTCCAACCCTTAGAGGAAGTCCAGCGGCTCCCTCGGATATCCCAGGTGAGGACGTAGTTTTCCAGGCGGTCGCACTCCTCCAGGTTCAGCCCCGCCAAACCAGTTTTTAAGTAACGAAAGATATCCTCATAGAGATAGCCGCCGGTGACGGTGTCTAGGGCGGCGGTGATGAGGGTGAAAATGGGTTTCTGCAAAATATCCGTCTTCTCTGACTGGAACACCGGCAGACCGTACTGGGCAAAGGTGCCCTCGATCTGCTCCCAATACCGGTCCATGGTCCGGGCGGAGAGGGCGATGTCCCGGCAATGCAAACCCTCCTCTTCCAGCAGACGGCGGATCTCCCCTGCCGCGAAGCGGACCTCCTCCCGGGGGGTGGGCAGGGCAGCAATCGAAACGCTGCCGTCCCAGGGGCCGTCGTAGGGTTGGATCTCCTGGGCGAAGAGGTTTTGTTCCAGGTGGGTCAGCACACTGGTGCGGCGGCTCTCCCGGACTGGGACCCACTCCTCCGATACCGAGCAGTTCGCCTTTTCCGCCAAGCGGGTCAGCCACGCGATGGTGGCCTTTGCCGGAGCAAAGACCGCTTCCTCTCCCTCCCCTTCTCCACAGGTGAGGCAGACGCTGACGCTGTGCGCCTGACGTAAAATCTGTTCCAGCACCAGGCCCTGCTGGGGGGTGAAGTCCGTAAATCCGTCCAGGTAGACGTCCCTCCCCTGGAAGAAGGGATACCCCCGCAGCTTTTCCGCCAAGCGGGTCAGGCGGTCCCGGGGGTCCAGGCTGCCTCGGGCGGTGAGGGCTTCGTAGGCGGCGAAGATCAGCCCCAGGTCCCGGAGCTTGTCCCCGTCCAGGCCCTCGGTGTCCTCGCCCACCTGAGTGAGCTGTTCCCCGGTGACACAGCAGCTTTTCAGCTCGTCCATAGTGGTGATGAGGCTGGACAAAAACTCCGGGCGCTGGGAGGGCATGGCATAGACCGTCAGCTTCCCGCTGAGGGATTTTAAGGCGGCGTACATGGTCAGCAGGCGTCCGCCCTCGTCCAGCACCGGCTGCGCGCCTCCCCCCGTCAGGGAGAGGACCCGGTTTTCCAGACGGGTGAAGGAGAGGACCTCTCCGTATCGTCCCACCTGGTTTCCATTCTCCCGGCAGAGCCGCTGCTCCGCCTCAAAGGACGCCTGCTCCGGCACCAGCAGCAGCTGAGGGCGGTGTCTCCCCTCTGTCTGCATCCGCTGTAAGGCCAGGGTGGTCTTCCCCTGGCCCGCTCGTCCCTTTATGATCCGCAGCATGGCGTTCCCTCCTCTGTCTCTGTATGGCTCATCTGAGAAGGCCCGACAGGCCCTCCGTCTTAAACTTCTCTTTGTAATAGCTTAACTCTTCTTGGATGAGGTCGTCGATCGCCCGCATCCCCAACACCTCCACCGGGGCCTGATCGTCGGTGAGGATATGGGAACCGCCCTGGTAGGGGGTCAGGCGCTGGGATACCTTTTCCAAATGCGCGCGCAATTCCCCATCGGCCACGCCGGACAGGTTCTGGGTCAGCCAGTCCGCCGGGTCCCCGTCCAGGGCGGCGAACAACTCCCGGTTGGTGGAGCCGGGGACATCTGCCGTGTACACGCTGGGGAAAAGGGCGGCGATGGTGTCACATAAGGCTTGGTTGATGCTCCCCTCCCCGTCGGAGTGCATATTCAGGTTCACCACCATCACCCCGCCGGGGTTCAGATGGTCCCGCACCAGGGTGAAAAACTCCGTGGAGGACATTTGGAAGGGGATGGTGATGTCCTGGTAGGCGTCCACCAGGATCACGTCGTAGCAGGTGTCCACCGCGTGGAGGTAGGCCCGGCCGTCGTAGGTGCTCACATCCACGGTGTCCGGCATATCGAAATACTGATCGGCCAGTTCGGTGATCTTCTCGTCGATCTCCACCCCCTCCACCTGGGCAGAGGGGAAGTATTTGGCGCACTGGCGGGCATAGGTCCCGGTGCCGTTGCCCAAGATCAGGATTTGGGCGTCCTTCCCGGCCATGGCCATGACGGGGGCCGCTAAGGCGTAGTCGTAGTACATCCCCGTTAAACCCTCCTCCTTCATCATCACCGACTGCACCCCGAAGAGGACGTTGGTGGAGAGGATGGTCCGGTCGGAGGTCTCCTTCACCTGGAGGTAGTTATAGACCGACTCCCCCTCGTAGGTCAGGTCCTTTTCCCAAAAGGCAAAGCTGCTGCCTGTGGCTCCCAGGGCGCAGAGGACGAACAGGACGATGGCAATGACACAGGCGCGCAACTTCGCCTTGGCACTGAAGAAATACACCAGGGCGATGAGCAGCAAGATGCCCGAGAAGAGCAGGAAGGTCACCGCCGTCCCCACGGCGGGGATGGTGACGAAGGTGGGCAGGAAGGTGCCCAGGATGCTGCCGATGGTGTTGCAGGCGTTGAGACGGCCCACGATACTTCCGCTGTCCTCCAAGCTGTCCACAGTGTACTTCACCAGAGAGGGCGTCACCGTACCCAGGAGGAAGAGGGGGAAGACGAAAATCACCATGCAGGCGCAGAAGGCCGCAATGATCAGGAAGTTGGTGTTCACCGTCAGCACCAGTACCCCGGAGATGCCCAGGATGACGTATTTCCCCAAAACGGGGATGGCCGCAATCCACACCGCCGCGAAGAGCAGACGGCGGTAGAGCCGGTCGGGGTTCGGGTCCCGGTCAGCGGCCCGCCCACCCCAGAGGTTGCCCAGGGCCATAGCGATCATGATGGTGCCGATGATGATGGTCCAGACGATCTGGGAGGAGCTGAAATACGGGGCCAGCAGGCGGCTGGCCCCCAGCTCCACGGCCATGACGGAGACCCCGGCAAAAAATTCCGTCAGGTAGAGGTAGGCTTTGTTGTGTAAAATGGGTCGCTGGTTCATAGCTGGTCCTCGCCTTCTTTCGTGTCCGCTCTCAATCTCAAAAATATGCCCCGCATCACTGGCTCATCCTCCGGCGGTATTTGCGCTGCTGGGCATGGTGCAGGGGGTTTTTCCAAAACAGGGCCCGCTCCGCCTCCAGCAGCTTTCGGGCCGCGGTGATGTTCCGCTTCTTGTCCGTAGGGAGGCGGCAGAAAAATTCGTCGAAGTAGAGGCTGCTGTAGTCCCACTCAAGGCCCTGGTCCGGGGGGACGTACCCCCCGGCATAGCACAGCTCAAAGCAGCCCTGGGCCCGGTGGAAGAACACCACGCAGTCCTCCAGCCCCCGCTTCACGTCCGGGAGACCGATCCGCCAGAGAAAGTCGCTGGCCCAGATCCGGTGTCCGGCGCTGTCCTCCCCGGTGAGCAGGGTATAGGGCAGGCTGGCGCGGGTCTTGTAGTAGGGCAAACGCTCCACTTGGACCTCGGCATGAGGGTCCCCGTACAGCGCCGCCCGGAGGAGCCAGAACATATAGCCCTGGGCATTGCACTCCTCGGAGAAATTCCGGGTGAAATGCTCCTCCAGCTGCTCCACCAGAAACGGTGTCGGCTCCGCCTCATAGCGTCCCAGCAAGGTCTGTAAGGTCCGGGAACAGCGGCGGCGCAGGAGCTGCGCCATGTCCCCCATGGCTGTGATATCCCCCATCCTGCACCGCTGCGCCAGCCGGAACGCCTTTGGGTCCAGATAGAGATTGCCGGTATGCCCTCTGTCTTTCCGTCTCATGCCTCTCCCCTTCTTTTCTGCTGGTGAAAAAGGGGCCGCCCTCTGGTGGGACAGCCCCTTCCTGTCTATGGGTTTTACGCCTTCCCGTCGCTGCCCAGGACGTTGATGATCTTGTCCTTCACCAGGTCCTTTACATATTGACGTCCTACTTTCAAGTAACCTCTGGGGTCAAAACCGGCGGGATCTGCCAGGATCTGCTGCCGCACCCCGGCAGTCATGGCCAGACGCAGGTCGGAGTCGATGTTGATCTTGCATACTGCCATCCGGGCCGCTTGGCGCAGCTGGTCCTCGGGGACCCCGATGGCGTCCTTCAGGGCTCCGCCGTTGGCGTTGATGAGCTCCACATACTTGGGCGTCACAGAGGACGCCCCGTGGAGGACGATGGGGAAGCCCGGCAGGCGCTTGGAAACCTCCTCCAGAATGTCAAAGCGCAGCTGGGGCTTGGTGCCCGGTTTGAACTTGAAGGCCCCATGGCTGGTGCCGATGGCGATGGCCAGACTGTCCACGCCGGTGGCCCGGACGAACTCCTCCACCTGCTCGGGGTTGGTGTAGGAGGATTCCTCAGCGGAGACGTTCACGTCATCCTCGATGCCGGCCAGACGGCCCAGCTCCCCCTCCACCACCACGTCGTGGGCGTGGGCGTACTCCACCACCCGGCGAGTGAGGGCGATGTTGTCCTCAAAACTGTGCTTGGAGCCGTCGATCATCACGGAGGTGAAGCCGCCGTCGATGCAGGCTTTGCAGATCTCAAAATCCTCACCGTGGTCCAGGTGCAGGGCCATGGGCAGGCCCGTGTCCTGGACGGCAGCCTCTACTAACTTCATCAGATAGGTGTGCTTGGCGTACTTCCGGGCACCGGCGGAGACCTGAAGGATCACAGGGGAATTGGCCTCTTTGGCCGCCTCGGTGATACCCTGGACGATCTCCATATTGTTGACGTTGAAGGCTCCGATGGCGTATCCGCCCTCATAAGCCTTGCGGAACATTTCTGTGGTAGTAACTAACGGCATAATAACCGCTCCTTTCCTTTTGTCGTATCGTAAGCGATGAAATCAGTCGCCGAAGAATCCGTTCTCCGGGTCCCAGCTGCCGGAATTCCAGTTGCGCTCCAAGTCTTGATAGCTCTCGTAGGCATCCGGGTCGTTGTCCCGAAGATAGTCCTCGAAGGAGTAATCGTCAGAACCGCTGAAACTGCTGGAGGAATCGGAGGAGCCGCTGCTGGAAGAGCTTCCGCCGCTGGAGCGGCTGCCTCCACTGTAACTGCCGCCCCCACTATAACTGCTGCTCCCGCTGCTGGAGGAATGGGTCAGGTTCTCATTTTGATAGGCGATGTAGTCCGGATTCAGCGTGCCCCACTGACCCGCCTCGGCCTGATACTCCGTGGTCTCGAGGGCTTTCATGGCGCAGACGTACTCATATAAGATTTCCTGCTCGGCCTGGGCGGCATTGTCCTGCTTACGCTCCTCTTCCTCCTGGTCCAGTTCCTTCACGTCGCTCTCAGCCTCGGACTTCACCTCATCGGCTTCCTCTTTGGCCGCTTTCGCCGACGATTCCAGCGTTTCCTTTTCTTTCAGGACGCTCTCATACTTGAGCTGGAGTTTGATGTAATCCACGTCTTCGGCGTAGTCCTCACCCACGCGGTCCTTGATTTCTTTCTCCCCGTTTTGGTAGTCGGTGAGTTCCTGGGCGTGGGCCGTCTCAAACTCTTTCAGCGCCTGATCTTTTTGGATCGAATCATACATGGCGGCGGCATAGTCGGCCATGGCTGTGACCACCACCGCATTGCGCTCTTCAAGGTACTCCCGCTCCTCCAGGTCCTCTGTCTGGGCACACTGCTCCAGCACCGCCAGGGAGGTCTCTTCGATCACCTGCTGACGCAGGAGGCTGTCACAGGAGATCGCCTCTCTGCTGCCCAGGCACAGACGGAGGTACTCTTCCGTGAAGAGCACCGAGGGGTCCTCCACCGCGTTCTGGGTCTTCCCCTTCAAATTGGACAGGACCCCCTGGTCCTGCTCCGCCAGCTCGGCCTGGACCTTCCGGAGCATTTGGCGCAGCTCCAGTTCCTGGTCCTGCAGCTCTTCGTTGGAATCCAACAGCGCCCCGGCCTCTTGGCGCTGCATGGAAGGGCAATCGCTCAGCGTGTCCAGACGCTCTTCCAGGCGGCGGGCTGTGCGCAGGGCCGCGCCGTATTGAAGAAACTCCGATTTCCCAGCACAGTCGTCGAGGAATGCCTCACTCTCCAAGTAACCCGCATCGGATTTGCACTTCTTGGCCGCTTGATCGGCAAAAGCTTTGAGCTCCTCGCTTCGCTCCGCCATGGTTTCCGCGTCCAGCTGGGCCTGCGCCACCTCACGGCGCAGGTCGCTGAGGGATTCCCCGCTGTCACCGGCGGAAGTCTCTCCCATACCGGGTGTTTTTTTGTATACGATCTCCTTCTCTTCGTCCATGAGAAATAGGAGCGGCTGGTTGTTCTCTGTAGTCTCCTCCCCTTCTCTGCCGGGCTGGACCAGGACCACAGCGGTCACATCCGACACATCCCAGGATTTCATCTCCACCGCGTTGAGATCCGCTTTCAAGTCGGTGGTCAGCAGAACGCTGGCGTTTTTGATCTCATAGCCTGAGGCCATCTTATAGCTGTCCATCGCCGCTTTGGCGTAATCTTGGGCTGGGGTGAGGGCGTCAGCAGAAAATCGGGGGGTTCCGCAGGCAGTCAGAGACAGGGTCAGCAGCGCTGCCAGCGTCAGACAAATACTTCGTTTCATCGTGTTTCCTCCTTCACAGGCGGCACGGGGCCGTCTGCTCTCTTCACTTGGTAAAGTATATCAAACTTTACCAAGGATTGCAACCGAAACAGCGGACCCCTACAGGCCCGCTGCTGGCTGGAAGTCGCTCACTCAAAGCCCGCGTGTTTTTTCAGCGCCGCAAAGGACTTGTCGCTGATCACGTGCTCCATCTTGCAGGCGTCTTCTGTGGCGGTGGTCTCATCCACCCCCAGGTCCATGAGGAATTTGGAGAGGATGGTGTGCTTTTCATAGATCTTCTCTGCCACGGTCCGGCCGGACTGCGTCAGGGTGAGATGCCCGTCCCGGCCATCCATGAGTACATATCCCCCGGATTTCAGCAGTCCGATGGCGCGGCTGACGCTGGGTTTGGAAAACCCCATGTATTCGCTCACATCAATGGAGCGGACAGGTTTCCCACCCTTGGACAGGATCAGGATCGTCTCCAGATACATCTCCCCGGATTCCTGCAATGTCATCGTCCCGCCCCCTTTTTACATAATATAGGATATGTTAAGATACCATAAATCCCGTACATTTTCAAGTCCATCCATCCCGTTTATAGCAAAACACCCACTTCTTCCCTTGAGTATCAGGGTTCTATTATGCAAAATGACAAAATCCATTGCTCCCTTTGAAAAAAGAGAGTTAGCCGTTGACAACCGACACAAGAGGCGGTACAATGTCCCTAGATTAGCAAGGGCTAATCTCCACTGATGTCGGAAGAATCTTTTGCTTTTTCAACCGAGATAGAACAACGAAAAATGCTGCGGCGGAATTGGAGGAGGAGAACATGATGCCATTGACCTTAGCCGACCCCGGTGAAGAAAACATCATCCTCAGAGTAGGCGGAAAGCCCGAGGTGAAAAAACACCTGGAGAACCTTGGATTTGTGGTCGGCGGCTGCGTGCGCGTGGTCTCCACAACTGGCGGGAACCTCATCGTCAACGTAAAAGAGGCCCGCATTGCCATCAGCCAGGAGATGGCCCAAAAGATCATGGTTTAAGGAGGAGCAGGTATGAACACACTCAAGGAAGTCCCCGTGGGCCAGAGTGCCCATGTTATCAAGCTCCATGGCGAGGGCGCCATTAAGCGCCGGATTATGGACATGGGCATCACCAAAGGGGTGGAAGTGTATGTGCGAAAGGTTGCGCCCCTAGGGGACCCGATAGAAATCACTGTCCGAGGTTACGAGCTTTCCCTGCGCAAGGCTGATGCAGAGATGGTCGAAGTCCAATGAGACCGCATCTCCATGCGTTCAGAGTACAGAACGAAAACGGGAGCCACTCCCGTTTTTTTACCCCTTTCAGTTAGTCTAACCTAACCGAAGTCCCAAAGATTTTTTAGAGAAAAGGAGTGCAGCAATGGAGCAGCAAATCAAAATTGCCCTGGCGGGTAATCCCAACTGCGGCAAGACCACCCTCTTCAACGCGCTCACCGGTTCCAACCAGTTCGTGGGCAACTGGCCTGGTGTTACGGTAGAGAAAAAAGAAGGGCAGCTGAAGGGTCACAAGAACGTGGTCATCATGGACCTTCCCGGTATCTACTCCCTCTCCCCCTACACCCTGGAGGAAGTCGTAGCCCGGAACTACCTCATTGAGGAACGCCCCGATGCCGTCCTAAATATCGTGGATGGCACCAACCTGGAGCGCAACCTCTATCTGACCACCCAACTTACCGAGCTGGGCATCCCTGTAGTCATCGCCGTAAACATGATGGATCTGGTAGAAAAGAATGGTGACACCATCAATATCCCAGAACTCTCTCGAGCGCTAGGGTGCCAGGTTATGGAAATCTCCGCCCTGAAAAGCAGCGGCGTTATGGAAGCCGCCGAAGCGGCTGTCCGGGCCGCCCACTCCACCAAGACCGTTCCCATGCACACTTTCTCCGGTCCGGTAGAGCATGCTTTGGCCCATATCGAAGAAGCCGCTCTGCACGATATGCCCGCTGAACAGCAGCGGTGGTATGCCATCAAAATCTTCGAGCGGGATGAAAAAGTTCTGGAGAAGATTCAGCTGGATCCCACCCTCCTCTCCCACATCGAGGAAGATATTGCCGCCACAGAAACCGAATTGGACGATGATGCCGAGAGCATCATCACCAATGAACGCTATATTTATATCGGCTCTATCTTAAAGGGTACTTATAAGAAAAAAGCCGTCGGGCAGCTGACCACCTCCGACAAAATTGACCGCATTGTCACTCACCGCATCTTGGCCCTGCCGATCTTCGCAGCCATCATGGTCTTGGTGTACTTTATTGCTGTGTCCACTGTGGGCGCCTGGGCAACAGACTGGACCAATGACTGCCTCTTCGGTGACGGCTTCCATCTCTTCGGCAACGGCAGCGAGGAGTATACCGAAGCCATCAACGAGTACGCTGCGGAAAACCTCTGGACCAGCAGCTATATCTCCACCCTAGAGGACGCCGCTCAGGCCGGAGTCATTGGCGCGGACGAAATTCTCGGCGCCATAGAAGAAGGCGACTTCGCCGCCTTTGACGAAGCCTACAGCCTCTATACAGACGCCCTGGCAGAAGAAGGGTATGACATCTCCCAGGACTACGACATCGTCATGGAAGGCGCCCCGGACACTTCCACATTCGGCACCTGGGTCCCCGGCCTTCCCGTCCTCATTGAGAACGGCCTGGACGCTGTCGGCTGCGCGGACGGCTTGAAGAGTCTGATCTTGGACGGCATCGTAGCCGGTGTTGGTGCGGTGTTGGGCTTTGTGCCTCAGATGCTGGTTCTCTTCATCATGCTGGCCTTCCTGGAAGCCTGCGGCTATATGGCTCGGGTAGCCTTCGTCATGGACCGAATCTTCCGCCGATTCGGCCTCTCCGGCAAGTCTTTCATCCCCATGCTCATTGGGACTGGCTGCGGCGTCCCCGGCGTCATGGCCTCCCGTACCATTGAAAATGAGCGGGACCGGCGTATGACCATCATGACCACCACCTTTATCCCCTGCGGAGCTAAAATGCCCATCATTGCCCTCATCGCCGCGGCCCTCTTCGGCGGGGCCTGGTGGGTAGCACCCAGCGCCTATTTCCTAGGTGTTGCCGCCATCGTCTGCTCCGGTATTATGCTGAAGAAGACCAAAATGTTCTCTGGAGAACCCGCTCCCTTTGTCATGGAACTGCCCGCTTATCATTGGCCCACCACCGGCAATGTCCTGCGCTCCATGTGGGAACGCGGCTGGTCCTTCATCAAAAAGGCCGGCACTATCATCCTCCTGGCCTCCATCGTCATCTGGGCCGGCTCCCACTTCGGTGTGGTGGATGGCGCCTTCCTCTTCGATCAGGAAATGGAGTTGGAGAACAGCATTCTGGGAATCATTGGCGGCGCGATCTGCTTCCTCTTCTCCCCGCTGGGTTTTGGCAGCATCAAGGCCACTGTAGCTACCATCATGGGTTTGGTGGCTAAGGAAGAAGTTGTGGGTGTCTTTGGCGTGCTGGACTTTGAGGGACTCACTCCCTTGGCCGGTTACTCTTTCCTTGCCTTCAACCTCCTCTGCGCCCCCTGCTTCGCCGCCATCGGAGCCATCCGGCGGGAAATGAATTCCGCCAAGTGGACCTGGTTCGCCATCGGCTATCAGTGTGCCCTTGCCTATATTGTTTCCCTCATCATTTATCAGCTGGGGAGTTTGGTCTCTGGCAGCGGTCATATTGTTGGGACCATCGCCGCCGTTCTGTGCGTTGTGTTCCTCCTCTATATGCTCTTTCGGCCAGTAAAAGTAAAAGAGACCAAGCGCCTGGAGGGCAGCATGGCTGGCCGCTGATCTCTTGAACGCATCCTATTAGGAGGTTTTTATGTTTCACTTTCTCAGTACCCACGCAGGGACCCTTTTTACAGCCATCGTGCTCATAGTGGTAGTCGCCGCTGTGGTGGTCCATCTGGTCCGCACCAAGAAGCGGGGCGGCTGCTCCTGCAGCTGCGGCTGCGGACAGTGCCACGGGGATTGCCATTCCCGCTGAATTCGAAAATGATCCCGTCAACGACAGAAACCAAGGGCCTGCCAAACCGGCAGGCCCTTGGTTTCTCTTCCAATCCTTTCATTCTCCAACGACAGAGGCGAATCACATCACCACGATCTCCCCGTGGATCATCTTGGCGATACATTGACGGGAATCGTGCCGCAGGCGGACCATCTCCTCCCCGAAGCGGATCTCCGTTCCCGCATACGCGATGCCGCACTCCATCCGGGCGCTGTCCTTTTCTCCCGGCGGGACCTTCGTGTTGCTCATCTCCGCTTCCAGCTGCTTGCGCTTGAGTTCCGCCACAGAGAGCTTCATCCGGGTCTTGCTCAGCAAACTCTCCCGCACAGGACTATCCAGCTGATTCTCCAGCTTCTCCAGCTCCTGTTCCAGCTCTTCGATCTCCTGGGTGGTCATATCCCGCTCAAAGCTGGTGCAGGGCAGGCCGCCCATGGAAACCATGGTCTTGCACTCCGACATAGAGCCCACCACTCTGGCGTTGATCGCCTTGGCGGCCCAGGTGCTGCCGCCGATGATGCTGCCCCGGCCGGAGCGCACCACGATCTCCCCATCACAGTAGACACTGCCGTTGACGATGCAGTCCGTCTGAAGGTTCTCCTTGACGTATATCGTGGCGTTTTCTATGTACTTGGTGAAAATACACTTTTGAGACCGGACAACGGTGCTCCCGTCCCCCAAAATCCCCTTGACCACCACCAAGTCGCCGCCAGCCTCCACGATGCTGCCAGCCTCGATCACGCCGCCCACATGGATGTTTCCCATGGCCCGGACTTCAAAGCCGCTGAGTACGTCGCCTTGGATGTTCACGTCACCCAGGAAGTTGATATCTCCCGTGGAGTAGTCCACGTTGCCTTGAATATCCAGCACCGGCTTCACCTGGAAGCTCCGGCCATTGAACTCCACGTGGCCGTCAATCGACGCCACCAATGTGATGCCGTCCTCACTGATCTCCGTGTTCCGGCCTTGGGGCAGTGACACGGCCTTGCCGCTCTTGGCCGGGATCTCCTGGTCCAGCACAGTCCGGCCCGGCTCACCCTCGGTGGGCAGGATCAGACGGCAGATCTCCTGCCCCTCTTTCACATTGCGGATCATGTTCAGGGCGGTGTAGTCCACCTGATCGTATTCGTCAATCTCCAGGATCCGCTCGATGACCCGGGGGAAATAGTCCACGATGTTCCCGTTCTTCCCATCAAAGGCCGGCTTTCCCCGGGCAATGAGATAGAGGGTGAAATACCGCCGGTCCTCCCGGTGCAGGTGGTCCGCCAAACGGGTGTCCACCCCATAGAGAATGCCCTGCTCCTTCATGGTCCAATAGAGCATTTCCCGAGAGATCTCCTTCCCTCCTCCCGTGGGCGGGAAGATGATCACCCAAGCGTAAAGTTTGTCAGCGGACAGGAAGTAAAGCGGCAGCGCGTCCAGCACCGGCGGCTTCTCCTCCTCCTCTTCCTCTCCCTTCTTGCGTCGTCTGCCTTCGTTGCCTCTTGCTTCCTTCCAGCGCGCGGTACAGGCGCTGTTGAGGACGCTGCGCAGTCTGTTGCGCTCCTTCTTCACCATATCCAGAGGAAGTTCCTCTTCCTCATCCAGACAGATCCTCGGTTTGGGCAGCATCCCGGACTCCGTGCGCCGCCGTTCATAAAGGCGGTACATGGAATGGTCCCGGGGCAGCTCAAGCAGGGCTTCCTCTGCCATGTTGATCGGCACCTCCAAGGGTTCCTCCGCCCCGAGCTCCTGTTCTACATTGATTTCTTCCTCCTCCGGACGCTTCGCCCCAAAGGATTGCAGGAAGGACGTGAGTTTATCCTTGATCGACATACTCGATGCACCACCTTTTCATCATGCTCTCTTGCTTCCTCTTATCATTCTATTCTATCCCGTACCGGACGGACCCTGCGCCGGGACAGCGTGTCCATGGCATCCAGCAATGCCGCAAGATCCATGGGTTTGGTCAAGTGCTCGTCGATCCCACAGGCCCGAGACCTGCGCCGGTCGCTCTCCATGGCGTTGGCCGAGAGCGCGATGATGGGGATGTCCGCCAGCACCGGGTCCGGCAGGCTCCGAATGGCCCGGGAAGCCTCCCAGCCATCCATCACCGGCATCTGGATATCCATGAGGACCAGGTCATAGGCTCCCAGAGGGGCAGAGAGGATCTTGTCCAGCGCCGCTTGGCCATGCTCCGCGGTCTCCACCAAAAACCCTTCCTGCTCCAGCAGCTCCGTCTCGATCTCCGCGTTGATCTCGTTATCCTCCACCAGGAGGATCTTCCGAAACGGCGTCCCTGCGTCGGGGAGGGTCTGGCTGGTGACCTCCTGGAGCCGGAGGCGGAGGGTGATGGTAAAGACCGTGCCCTCGTCTACCCGGCTGCGCACATCGATGCTGCCGTCCATCCTGTCTACGATACTCTTCACGATGGTCAACCCCAATCCAGCCCCGTGGATACCGCTGATGGTAGAGCTGCGCTCACGCTCAAAGGGTTCATAAATCTGGGATAAAAATGACTCATCGATCCCTATGCCGGTGTCCGCGATCTTGATGCGGTAAACCCCATAGTCATTGGGCAATGTGTCCGTCTGGGCCACACTGATGCAGACCTGCCCCCCAGAGCGGGTATAGGTCACGGCGTTGCTGGCCAAGCTGAACACCATCTGTTTCAATTTTTCCCGGTCAGCGTAAACACCGCTCTGCTTCACATCCGCGCAGTCCAGCACAAAATCCAGGGACTTCCCCCGGGCCTGGAGCTGCAGACCCGCATAAACTTCCCCTACCGTCTCACACAGATCACAGGGGGTCTCCACAAGACCATTATCCCCGGACAGGGCCGAGACCTCCAGCAGCCGGGAAATCATGTCCAGCAGCTGCCGGCCGGCCTTCTCCGTCCGCTCCAGGTAGTTCAGCACAGTCTCCCGCTCCTCCAGCTTTCCCTTGGCCAGGGTGAGGAAGCCGAAGATGGCGTTGAGGGGGGTACGCATATCGTGGGAGATATGGGACAGGAAGGCGTCCTTGGCCTGGACCGCCAGATTCGCCTGTTCCAGGGCCTCCGCCAGCAGACGCTTCTGCTCCAGTTCCCGGCGCAGTTCCTCGTCCATGCGGCGGTATCCCATGATCACTTGAGAAAGCTGTCCCTGTTCCGACGCGCTGACGATGCGCATTTGCAAGTATTGGACCTCCTCTTCCTGGAGTACTCGGAAGTTGACATAGAGTCCTGTATCCGCCTGGAGCGTTTGCTTGAGATGGTCCGGGTCCGTGGATTCCCGAAACAGCTCCCGGTCCTCTGGGTGGACCCAAGTCTGCAAATAACGCGCCAAGATTTCAGAGTAGGAACAGGCTTCCAGCTTGTCGTGAAACAGTGGTCCCCCCGCTCACTGAGCAGATAGGGCAAGATCCGGTCCCGTTCCAGGTCCACATAGAAGATGGAGTCGTAGCTCCTCCCAAGACCGCGGATCACCTCCAGGCGGCGCAGATGCTCCCGGTCCATTCGATCCCGCTCCTGCTGGTACTTCTCCATCAGCGCCTGGAGCTGCTGCTCCCCTTTGCGCTTTTCATCCCGAAGGATCTCCCGCTCGGCAAGCTGCCGCTGGCGGCGTTCAGTACTCTCGCTCAAAAAGACATAGAAGAGCTCTCCCACCGCCTCGCTGCGGACGAAATGCCCGTAGTCCTCCAGCCAGCGCACGCTCCCATCCCGGCGGATGATCCGGTATTCCACATAGTCCAGGTCATGGGGACTGCTGACGATCTGGGCCCGGATGCTCTCTTCCACCGCCTCCACGTCCTCAGGGTGGACCATCCCATGAAACGAATTGCCCGTCAAGGTCCGAAACTGCGCCATGTCCTCACAGAGGAACATCCGCTGCACAGCACGGTTGGCGTACACGATCTCTTCCTTTCCATAGGCATAGTAGATCAAAAAGCCGCCGGGCATCTCGTCCATGAACTGCATCACCTCGTAGGCGGACTGGAAAGCAGGGGGAAGGGACAGCCCCTCCAGGGCCTCCGCCATCCCCTGCTCCAGTACCCGGTCCGGGTCTAGCTGGTGGTCTTGGAGAAAGTGCAGAAAATCTACGATATTTTGAATCAGCTCATCCCTTCGCCCTCGTTCTATCATGCTTCTCCTCTTTCCGGCCTTTACGGGCCATTACGCCTGGCGCGCGCTTCTCTCAGCTCAGGATCTCGTCCAGCGTGTCCAGGAGCTTTTCTATGTCAATGGGCTTTGCAATGTGTCCGTTCATCCCGCACTGCAGCGCCGCCCGTTTGTCCTCTTCAAACGCGTTGGCTGTCATGGCCAGGATGGGCAGCGACGCCACCGCCTTGTTCTCCATGGCGCGGATGGCACGGGTGGCCTCATAGCCATCCATCACCGGCATCTGTACATCCATGAGGACCAGATCGTAGTCACCGGGCTTGGCGTTTTTCAGCTTGTTCACCGCCACTTGTCCATTCTCCGCAATCTCCGTGGTGAAGCCTGCCTCGGTGAGGATGGCTACGGCGATTTCCTGGTTGAGCTCGTTGTCCTCAGTGAGGAGGATGTGCCCGTTGTGCAGACGGTCCGGACCCCTGCGGGGGCGCTCCGCGTCCGAATCCCCTTCCACCACCGAGTGCAGGCAGGCCCGCAGCTCCGAGCAGAAGAGGGGTTTGCTGCAGAAGGCCGTAACCCCGGCTTCCCGGGCCTCCTCCTCGATATCCGCCCAATCGTAGGCGGTGAGGACGATGATGGGCACGTCTTCCTCGGTCTCCTTGCGGATGCGTCGGGCCACCTCGACCCCGTTCATGTCCGGCATCAGCCAGTCGATGAGGTAGACGCTGTAGTTGTCGTTGCGCATGATCGCCTGACGGGTCCGCAGCACCGCTTCCCGTCCGGACATGGTCCACTCAGCCCGCAGCCCCATCTGCTGGAGCATATAGGATACGCTGTCACAGGTGTTGAAGTCATCGTCCACCACCAAGGCCCGACAATTCTTCAGCTTAGGGATCACCTGGGACTCTTTGGCACGCGCCCCCAGACGGAAAGTGAAGGTGACGATGAATTCCGTCCCCACCCCCTGCTCACTGCGCACTTCGATGGTCCCGTTCATCATGTCTACGATATTCTTTGTGATGGCCATGCCAAGGCCAGTGCCCTGGATGCCGCTGATGGTAGAGTTGCGCTCACGCTCGAAGGGTTCGAAAATGTGTTCCACGAACTCTTGGCTCATACCGATGCCGGTATCCTTGATGTAAAATTCATAGTTGGCAAAGCCGTCAGGCGCACCAGTCTTCTCCGTGATGCGGATGCTGACGATCCCTCCGGGGCCGGTGTACTTGATACAGTTGCTCAGAAGGTTCAGCAGGACCTGATTCAGGCGCAGCTTGTCGCAGAAAATCTCCTCGTCCAAAACGTCCACAGTATCGATGAACAAGTCCAGCTGCTTGGCCCGGATGTCCCCCTGGATGATGCTGCGCAGACCGTGGAGGATGTCCGGCAGGCTGCACTGGTTCTCCTCCAGGTGCATCTTCCCGCTCTCAATGCGGCTCATGTCCAGGACATCGTTGATGAGGCTCACCAGATGGTTGCCGGAGGTCAGGATCTTCTTCAGGTATTCCTCCACCTGCTCCTTCTGGTCGATATGGGTGATAGCCAGGGTGGTGAAGCCTACAATCGCATTCATGGGGGTGCGGATGTCGAGGGACATATTGGACAGGAAGACGCTCTTGGCCTTGCTGGCCCGGTTGGCTTGGAAGAGGGCATCCTCTAAAAGGCTCTTTTTCTGCATCTCTTTCCGGGTCTCATCGTCCACATTGAGAAAACCTAGTACGACGCCGCACTCCTGCTCCCAGTCCCCCGTCCGGACGACCTTCATCTGGAAATAACGGATTTCATTGCCGCAGAAGGTGCGATAGTTGAAATAGTATTGTTTCTTGTCTGCCAGCTCCCGGCACAGGGTCTCCCGGCTGCAAAGCTGACGCATGGTTTCCTGATCATCTTTGTAGACACAAGTGTCGATGTATGCCTGCATACACGTCTCGAGCTGCAGGGGCTTTCCGAACAAATCCTCCAGCACACCGAACTCGCAGGAACTGATCCGCAGGGAGGCACCCTTCCCAGTGCTCAGATCGAAGACGCAGACCAAGTTGTAATCCTCGCTGAGAGCGTGGATCAGCTCCATCTGCTGGCGTTCCTTCTGCATCTCCCGCAGCTTTTGATCGGTGCAGTCCAGGAGCAGACGCTGGAAGAAGAGCTCTCCGTTCTCCTCCACCACCTTGATGTTGCCCATAACGTGGGTAATCGCGCCGCTGTCCTTTTGATGGACGCGGTACTCCACACTGACAGAATCCCCCACCTCATTGAGCTTGTGGATGGCCTCCAACAGCATATCCTTGTCCTCGTCCACAACAGAAGCCGCCACCATATCAAACCCGTCGGCGTTCATCTCCTCCCGGGAACTGTAGCCCAGAAGCTTCAATGCCGCCCGGTTGACACTGAGGATGTGGGAACCGTCCATACTGTGGCAGACCATGCCGCAGTCCATAGAGGTGAAGATCATCTCCATGGTCTGATTCTGGCGGACGATCTCCTGCTTATAGGCCCGCTCCTGGGTTATGTCAATGGCTACGCCTACGGTGCCCATAACGCTGCCATCCACATTATAAAGGGGGGATTTATAGGTGGTCAGCAACCGTGTCCCCTCACCGGTCTGGACGATCTCTTCCGAGATCTTGGTCTGACGGCTCTCCATCACGATACGTTCGGATTCAATGCACACCGGGTCGTCATACTCCACATCCCAGATGTAGGCATGACCCTGACCCTCGACTTGCTCCTTCGTCTTCTTCACCGTGCTGCAAAAGCTGTCGTTTACCTTTTCATGAATCCCGTTCTTATTTTTGTACCAGACGAGATTGGGCACACTGTTGATGGTGGCTTCCAAATATTGGCTGGTCTGCCAAAAGTCCTTCTCCTGCTTCCACGCCTGCTGGAGGCGCTGGAAACGAAAGCGCAGCTCCGCCTGGGACAGCGGGGTATGCCACAAGTCCTGGAGTTTTGGCAGATAGGGATCCAGCCCCTGCCCTTGGGGCGCCAACAGAATCAGCTGGGCCTGGGCCCGCTTTCCTTTCAGCAGGGCTTCCAGCCGGCTGGCCCCTAAAGCGCGCCAGTCGGCCAAGATCACATCGGCCCGGGCCATGGGGCCAGGTTCCGGGACGCTGCTCTCTGTAAAGCTATGGTCAAAGCCTGCAAGGGGCGCAATCCCCCTGAGCTGAACGGTCAGTTCCGTTGGACATCCTATAAAATAAAAGTGGATTTGGCAGTGATACATAGATTCTTCCTCCCGCTGCGAAAGCCCCAGGCCCGTCTCCCTGGCACAGCCTTGGCTCACCGGTCTTGGTCTGAGGGACCAGCAATCGGTCTCTTTCCTTCTATTTTATCAATCGTAAAGCCACCTGTCAACATGAGACGGCGCAGCAGCGGCAGAAACCCTAAAAAATCCCCGCGTGGACGGTGCTCACGCGAGGAGTTTTCAGCTTCTTTCTTCTTATCCCAAGCGCCGCTGGAGCTGCTCCGGGTGGTCGGAGCTGGACAGCGCCGTCTCCTTGGAGATCCGCCCTGCCTTATACAGCGAGAAAATGGACTGATCCATGGAAATCATCCCCTCCGCGCCGCCGGCGGCAATGGCGTTGTCAATCTGGTGGCTCTTGCTGTCCCGGATCAGACTGCGGATGCCGTTGTTGACGTGCATCACCTCAAAGGCCGGGGCCAGCTTCCCGTCCACGGTCTGCAGCAGCTGCTGGGACACCATGGTGTGCAGAACCATGCTCAGCTGGATGCGGACCTGGGCCTGCTGGTCACTGGGGAAGGCGTCCACGATGCGGTCCACTGTGTTTACCGCCCCCTGGGTGTGGAGGGTGGCGATGAGGAGATGGCCCGTCTCCGCTGCGGTCATGGCAGTGCGGATGGTCTCCGGGTCCCGCATCTCCCCCAAGAGCACCACGTCCGGGGCCTGGCGCAGACAGGCGCGAAGGGCGGAGTTGTAGTCCTCAGTGTCAATGGAGATCTCCCGCTGGCTGACGATGCTCTTATAATTGCGGTGGAGATATTCGATGGGGTTCTCCATGGTGATGATGTGGCACTCCCGGTCCCGGTTGATCTGGTCGATGATGCAGGCCTGGGTGGTGGACTTGCCGCTGCCGGCAGTGCCCGTGACCAAAATCATGCCGTGGCGGACCTGGGAGAGCTTGATGACTTCTTCCGGAATCCCCATCTCCTGCCAGTCCGGGATGCCGAAGGCCACCACCCGGATCACCGCCGCCATGGAACCTCTCTGCCGGTATGTGTTGGCCCGGAAGCGGGCCAAGCCCGGCAGGGCAAAGGAGAAGTCATCGTCTCCCCGACCCATGAACAGGTCCATAGAGCGGCCTGCTCGAGCGTAGAGATCCGTAATCAGCCGTTCCGTATCCGAAGGCATCATCCGCTCCTCGCCGATGGGGCAGAGCCGTTGATCCAGCTTCTGGCACACCGGACTGCCGGCGATGATGAACAAATCGGAGGCGTTGTCCTCCACAGAGCGGGTCAAATAGTCCAGCAATTCTGCCATGTCGTTCCTCCTATTCCCCGTCCCAAACCGTCAGGCTGTCGTCGATGGACCAGTCGCCGGTGGGGACGGCCTGCCAGCGCCGGACCATATACTCCTCGCCCCGAAACTCCACCGTGACCCTGAGTGTCTGGGTCTCGGAGATGGGACAGTCGTAGGAATAACTCACATCCCCGGCGTCGTTGATCTTCTTACTTTTTATTTTGATGTCCTTGGACACCGTCTCACCGCTGCGCAGCTGAGCCAGGACCTCCTGGGCCTTGCTGTCAGCGTTGTAATATTCTTCTACAGATCGGGCCGAAATTTGGCTGAGCCGTCCGTCGGCCCGGACGGTGGAGAGGCTCAGCAGCGCGAACACCGTCAGGCACAGCACGGCGAACACCACCAGCAGAGAGGCCCCGCCGATGGCCGGAGGCGAGATGCGCCCGTCCTCTTTCTTAGCTGCCATGGATGCTCACCTCCTGCCATGCCGCCTCCAGGCGGAACAGTTCCGTTTCCTCCTGTTCGTCCCGCAGCCACACGGCGGCCCGGCCCAGACCGGGCTGGTCCTCCTCCAGGCGGGTGACGCCCAGGGTATAGCGCATGGTATCCTCTGCCGGAGTCCAATCCTTGGCATAGTCCACCATCAGGGAATCCGAGTCATATGTATCAGCGCCCAGCAGTTTGGCAGCTTGGGCGAAGTCACCCTTGGAAGCCCGGATGGCCTCCGCTGCGTTCTGGCACAGGGACACGGCTTGGTCCCGGTCCACAATCTGCTGGGAGAGCTGGTCGGACTTCACAAAAGCCTGCATACACAGCGCCGCCGCCAAGGCGAACACCAGCAGCATGACCATCTGCTCCATGAGCACCAAAGGCGCTTTGCTCCTCATGCCGCCGCCCCCCTCTCACTGCGCAGGGACAGCAGCAGCTCCGCTTCCCTGCCCTCCTGGGTGGTCAGGGACAGCTTCAATACCCCTCGGGACAGCTCCGCCGACAGAGACTGGGCCGGCATGATCTCCTCTCCGTCCGCCGGGGAGACCTCATTGCTGGCGGCACAGAAGAGCTCCTTCAGATGACCCTCGTCCACATAGACATAGGTCACATAGTCCGCTCCGTCAATCTCTTCCCGCAGGAGCAGGGCGTCCCTGCCGTCAAAGTCCTCCACGCTGACCCCGTTGATCCGGTCAGCCTGACGCACTCTGGCCGCCAGATATTGGGCGCAGACCCGGTAATCATAAGCCGCCTGATCCCGGTCCGTCAAGGCCCGGTACGTATTGGCCCCCGTCAGCAGCACTGCCATCAGACAGACGGCGAACACGCCAAAAAGCAGCAGGGCCAGCAGACCCTCTAATTGATGTTTTTGCCCACTTCTTGTCATTTTTCATAGCCTCAAGCTCTTAAAAATGTCACAGCTTCAAGAAAAGGCAGGGGACAGCGCGACCTCGCGCGGCCCCCCTCCTTATCCGTTACGGGTCAGGACCCGGTCCCCTGCACCGGCACCACCGTGATATCCGGCATCAGGTTTTGGGCAATGGCCACGTAATGCACCGTGCAATGCGTCTCGTCGATCTGCAGGCCGAAGCGCTCCTGAAGGGCCTCCAGGCTGGGGGGATAGACCCCCTCCGCCGCGTAGCAGGCTACGCTGCTGCGGCGCACCGCTTCTTCTACCTGCTTGAGCTGCTCCTGGGCCTGTCCGCTGCCCAGCTCGTCCAGGGCGGTGGAAAAAAACAATAAAACCACCGCCACCGCCAGCACCGGCAGGGCCATTCGCAGCAGGTTCTTCCATCTTTTTTTCATGGTCTCACCCGATGGTACTCATGATGTGCATCAGCGGCAGCATCACAGACAGCAGGATCAGGCCCACCAGCACCGAGCAGATCAGCACCAGTGCCGGCTCCACCCGGCTCACCATCTCCTCCACAGCGGCTTCGCTGTCTTCGGAGAGGTCCCGGGCAATCTTCTCCATGGCCATATCGGCCGAACCGCTGCGCTGACCCAGCTCCAACAGCCGGCAGGCGCTGCTGGGGAGCAGGTCGCTGCTGCGCACCGCCTCGGACAGGGAACTCCCCTCCTCCAGCTTATCGCAGCAGGACTGGCAGCGGGCCTGGGCCAGAGGCACATCCGCCAGCAAGGTGGCTGAGAGCTCCAGCGCCTTCTCCAGCGGCAGGCCGCTGGTCATGCCCATGGACAGCGCCTGAATCAGGCGCGCGTTATTCATACGCCGGGAAACGCCCCGGTCTCCCCGGCTCCTGCGCCAGGAAGAGAGAATCTTGCCGCGAAAGCGGTCGCTCTGGGCAAAGGCGGCGCATAGCACCACCACCACTGCCAGCAACACCCACAGCAAGGGCATCACAGATCCCAACCCGCGGCCCAAGGCCAGCAGGCCCCCGGCTACGCCGGTAAGCCTGCTGCCCAGGGAGATATATACATCATTGAATATGGGCAGGACCCGGATCAGGAGCACCCCGATGACCACCAGCATCAGCACCAGCATCACCGCCGGATACAGCAGCGCGCTGCGCACCTGACGCTCCAGGCGCATCCTGCGCTCGTAGTACTGGGACAGCCCGGCCAGGGCCTCCTCGGTGCGGCCGGTCTCCTCCCCCACCTGGATCAGTCCGCAAACGTAGGCAGGGAAGCGTCCGCTCTGCCGCAGGCACTCCGAGAGCGGTGCGCCCAGGTCAGCCTGTTCTGCCATGCCCTCCAGCAGGTCCTGGTAGGCGCCCTCCTGGCCCAGAAGGGCCAGGGCGTCGCCTACGCTGACACCAGCGTGGAGGAGCAGATACAGTTCCATGGTCAAACCGGAGAGTTCCCGGTTCGTGATCGTCTTTGCCATCGTGCAGGATCTTAGTAGAGGTACTTGGTGGTGTAGTTGCTGCCGTCACCCACGTACTGCTGAATCGCCGCACTGTTTTTGCTGGAAGAGATGAAGGTGGGGTCCATCCGCTGCCAGGAGGTGCCGTCAAAGAAGATGGCGCCGTCCACCCAGCCGCTCTCCTCGGTATAGACGCTGACCCAGGCATGGTATGCCTGACCGGCGTAGCCCACCACCAGCTTGCAGGGGATATCCTGGCTGCGCAGCATCCCGGTCATCAGGGCGGCATAGTCGAAGCAGATGCCCTTGCCCTCAGCCAGGGTGGTATCCAGGACAGGCAGATAGCCGGACTTCACCGTAGCGGCCTTCTGGCTGTCATAGGTGATGTGGGAGACCACAAAGTCATAGACCTTCTGCACCTTTTTCAAGGTGTCCGTCTCCCCGCTGGTGAGCTCCGCGGCCTTGGCCACGGTGTTCTTGGCCACACCATAGTCTACATACTGGTTGGGATAGAGGAAGGGGCCGAACTCGTTGGCCAGAGTCACGTCAAAGGACTCGGACAGAACGGTGGCATAGCGGTCGCTCTCGATGTTCTCGAAAACCGTCACCTGATACTTCCCGTTGCCGTCGGACAGGGGGAAGGTGGTCCAGGTGTCCGCCTTCAGGTCATAGGTGTAAGTGGTCTTTGCCGTCACCTGGACCTTCAGCCGCTTTCCGGAGGCAGAGGAGCTGGTGATCATGATATAACCATCCTTGGCGTTGGAATAATCGATGGTAGCCTGATCGCTCTTCTTAGCCTGGGTCCCGGGGGCCGTGGGCTTGAGGTTGCCAGATTGTACGGGCTGAGGTGCGTCAGCCAGTGCTACCGCCTCGTCGCTGATTTTAGCCACTTCCACCACAGGCGAGACGTCGATATACATCGACTCAGAGTCGTTCTCCTGGGCCGGCTGGGACGCGCTTTCGTCCTGTGTGCCGCAGCCTGCCAGCAGCATCAGCAACATAGAGGCCAGGAGAACCAATGAAAGTTTTTTCTTCATATACATTTCCTCCCTTAGACGATGTTTGGAAGCTATACCCGCTGTGCACGCAAACAGGTACAGCTTCCATGGGCATTTTACCATAGAGGATATGACAAAGCAAGCACATTTTTCTTTCTTTTCTGCCTATCTATATCCTATGAATTCCCTCCCTTTTGTGCTACTTTTCGCAAAGGAAGGCCCGACCCAGAGAAGTCTTCCCCGGGACGGGCCTTCCTTTTTATGATTTTTCAGCTGCTGCCACCGCCTGCCGCCGGCGGTAGTCCTCCAGCGCCGCCTGGATGGCCTCCTCCGCCAGCACCGAACAGTGGAGCTTGTGGGCCGGCAGGCCGTCCAGGGCCTGGGTCACGGCCTTGTTGCTCAGCTGCGCGGCCTCCTCCAAGGGCCTGCCCTTGATCAGCTCAGTGGCCATGGAGCTGGAGGCAATGGCACTGCCGCAGCCGAAGGTCTCGAAGCGGACGTCTGTGACGATGCCGTCGTCGATCTTCAAATAGATCTTCATGATATCGCCGCAGACCGCGTTGCCCACCTCACCGACCCCGTCGGCGTCCTCGATCACCCCCACGTTCCGGGGATTTCTGAAATGATCCATCACTTTTTCGCTGTATAGCGCCATCGTACCCTTCCTCCTTATGATCTATTGTTTATTATAGGATAAATGCCTGCTTCCCGCTGCACTTGTCCCTCCATAGGGGAGACATGGCCCGCAGGCAGGCCACTGTCTCCGGGACTGCCTTTAGAATCGCCTCTACATCCGCCTCGCTGTTCTCCTCGCTCAGGGACAGCCGCAGAGAGCCGTGGGCTACCTCATGAGGACGGCCCAAAGCCAGCAGGACATGGCTGGGGTCCAGAGAACCAGAGGTACAGGCCGAGCCGGAGGAGGCACAGATTCCTTTGTCATCCAGCAGCAGAAGCAAGCTCTCCCCTTCCACACCCTCGAAGCAGAAGCTGACATTGCCGGGGAGGCGGTCCACCGGGTCGCCGTTGAGCGCGGAATGCGGGATCGCTCCCAGCCCCGCGATCAGCTTGTCCCGCAGGGCGGAGACCTTGGCGGCATTCTCCGCCCTGTGGGCACAGGCTTCCTCTAGGGCCGCCGCCATGCCCACGATCCCCGGAACGTTCTCCGTCCCCGCCCGCTTACCCCGCTCCTGGGCGCCGCCCTGGATGAGGCTGGTCAGAGGGAGGCCCTGTCGGGTATAGAGCACCCCCACGCCCTTGGGTCCGTGGAACTTATGCGCCGACAGCGAGAGCATATCTATCTTCTGCGCCCGGACGTCCACTGGCAGGTGTCCCACCGCCTGGACCGCGTCGGTGTGGAAGAGCACCTTCCTCTCCCGGCACAGTGCCCCGATCTCCGGAATGGGCAGAACGGAGCCTACCTCGTTGTTGGCGTACATGATGGTCACCAGGGCCGTATCCTCTCGGATGGCCTGGGCCACCTGCTGGACCGTAACGGTCCCCTTCTCCCCCACCGGGAGCAGCTCTATTTCATAGCCCTCCTTCCCCAGCTGCTCCAGGGTGTGCAGGACGGCGTGGTGCTCGAAGGCCGTGGAGAGGATATGCCGTTTCCCGCGCTCCGCCCCGATCCGGGCGGCAGAGCGGATCGCTTGGTTGTCCGCCTCACTGCCCCCGGAAGTAAACGTGATCTCTCGGGGCTGCGCGCCGATGCAGGCGGCAATTCTGGCCCGGGCATCCTCTAAAACCTCCGCCGCCCGCTGGCCCAGGTCGTAGAGGCTGGAGGGATTGCCCCAAGTCTCTTTCATGCAGGTGAGCATAGCATCGAGCACTGTGGGACTCATCCGGGTGGTGGCCGCGTTGTCTGCGTAAATCATGAGACTTTCCCTTCCTTTCTCTGTTTCGTTCGTGTTACACTTCCGCGAAGAGCGGGGTAGATAGGTACCGCTCGCCGGTGTCCGGCAGCAGGACCACGATGGTCTTATCTGCATTCTCCGGCCGCTTGGCCAGGGTCAAGGCCGCGTGGAGGGCCGCGCCGGAGGAAATACCCACCAGAACCCCCTCTGTACGACTCATCAGGCGTCCGGCGGCAAAGGCGTCCTCGTTGGATACCGGGAGGATCTCATCATAAACCGACGTATCCAGTATCTCCGGGACGAAGCCCGCGCCGATGCCTTGAATCTTGTGGGCGCCTGCGCGGCCCTCGCTGAGGACCGGAGAGTCCTTGGGTTCCACCGCTACCACTTTTACCGCTGGGTTTCGCTCCTTCAAATACTGGCCCACGCCGGTGATGGTCCCGCCTGTGCCGACACCCGCCACGAAAATATCTATCTTGCCCTCGGTATCCTCCCAGATTTCCGGGCCGGTGGTGATCTTATGCGCGGCGGGGTTGGCGGGGTTGACGAACTGCCCGAGGGTCACACTGCCTGGGATCTCCACCGCCAACTCCTCTGCCTTGGTAACGGCCCCCTTCATGCCCTTGGCCCCTTCTGTGAGGATCAGCTCCGCACCGTAAGCGCCCATCAGCTGACGGCGCTCCACGCTCATAGTCTCCGGCATGGTGATGATAAGACGGTATCCCTTTGCCGCCGCTACCGACGCTAAGCCGATGCCGGTGTTCCCGGAAGTGGGTTCGATGAGGACCGCGCCGGGTTTCAGTCTGCCGCTGGCCTCGGCTTCGTCGATCATGGCTTTGGCAATCCGGTCCTTTACCGACCCGGCGGGGTTGAAATACTCCAGCTTCGCCAGAACACGGGCCTGTAAGCCCTGGGCTTCCTCCATGCGTTTGAGCTCCAGGAGGGGTGTTTTGCCGATCAGCTGCTCGATAGATGTATAGATCTTAGCCACGGTCTGCTCCTTTCTCTGCGGCGGCGGAAAAACCCCGCTCTAAGTCGGCCAGGATGTCATCGATGTGCTCAGTCCCGATGGACAGACGGATGGTGTTGGGGCGGATGCCCTGGTCCAGCAGCTCCTCCTCCGTGAGCTGGGCGTGGGTGGTAGTCGCCGGGTGGATCACCAGAGATTTGACGTCCGCTACGTTGGCCAGCAGAGAGAAAAGCTCCAGGTGGTCGATAAATCGATGGGCCTCGGCTTGTCCGCCCTTGATCTCAAAGGTGAAGATAGAAGCTCCGCCGTGGGGGAAATAACGCTGGTACAAGGCGTAGTCGGGATGCTCTGGAAGGCTGGGGTGGTTCACCGCCTCCACCTGGGGATGGGTCCGGAGGAAATCCACCACCTTCTTCGTGTTCTCCCCATGCCGTTCTAGCCGCAGGGAGAGGGTCTCCACCCCCTGAAGCAGCAGGAAGGCATTGAAGGGCGAAAGGGTCGCTCCAGTGTCCCGGAGGAGGATCGCCCGGATGTAGGTGGCAAAAGCGGCAGGTCCGGCGGCTTCCGTGAAGCTGACGCCGTGGTAGCTGGGGTTGGGTTCCGCAATGGGGGCATACTTCCCGCTGGCCTTCCAGTCGAACGTCCCCCCGTCTACGATGATCCCGCCCAGGGTGGTGCCGTGCCCGCCGATGAACTTCGTGGCAGAGTGGACCACGATGTCCGCCCCGTGCTCGATGGGCCGGAGCAGGTACGGTGTGGCGAAGGTGTTGTCGATCACCAGGGGCAGGCCGTGGGCATGGGCGATGGCCGCAATGGCGTCGATGTCCGGGATGTCGCTGTTGGGATTGCCCAGGGTCTCCAGGTAGATGGCCTTGGTGTTGGGCTGGATGGCCCCCTCCACCTCTGAGAGGTCATGGGCATCCACAAAGGTGGTCTGGATACCGTACTGAGGGAGGGTATGGGCCAGGAGGTTATAGCTCCCGCCATAGATGGTCTTTTGGGCTATGATGTGCTCCCCCGCCTGGGCCAGGGCTTGGATCGTATAGGTGATTGCCGCCGCGCCGGAGGCCAGAGCTAAGGCTGCTGTGCCGCCCTCCAAGGCCGCGATGCGGCGTTCCAGGACGTCCTGGGTGGAGTTGGTCAGACGTCCGTAAATATTGCCCGGGTCTGCCAGGCCAAAGCGGGCAGCAGCATGGGCGCAGTCCCGGAAAACGTAAGACGTGGTCTGGTAGATCGGCACTGCCCGAGCATCGGTGGCCGGGTCGGGCTGCTCCTGGCCCGCGTGGAGCTGGATGGTCTCAAATCTATGCTTTTCCATGGATGGATTCCCTCTTTCTTCGTTTAGGCTGCCGCTATTATAATCCTATTTCCCCACTATGTCAATAGGTATTTTGGATATAACTCCCACAAAAAAAGAAAACCTGCCGCAGGCTGTTTTGTCCTGCGGCAGGTCCCGTGTCATAGAATGCCGGTTCAGCTGCTCTTGCGGGGGATGAGCAGCATCTGTCCGGGATACAGCTCCCCGGAGGTCAGGCCCGTGGCCTCCATGATGGCGCCGTCGCTGGTGCGGTAGGCCTTGGCCACGTCCCAGAGGCTCTCCCCCTGGCGGACGGTGCGCAGGACCACCGAGGGCTGGCCGTCTGCATCCTCTCTCTTCTCTCCCAGGCTCACATGGCTGATGGCCTGGGTACTCCCTTTCTCCAAGAGCATCCAGTGGAAGGCCAGGGGGAAGGTGATCTCCACCCCCTCCTCGCCCAGCACCGCCGTGGGTTCCCGCAGCAGCTCCGCTCGATAGATGCAGTGCAGCTCTCCCCCCTCCGGGACGCGGTGCGTCACCAGGATGCTCTTCTTGACCGCCGCGGGTCCTTCCGCCGTTTCATAGAGGGCCATCAGTTCCGCCTGCTGCTTCAAGGCCAGATCCTGGCCCTCCCGGCTTTGGTCCAGGCGGCCCAGACGAACTTGGATATCCAGAAGGCCCGTGGCCTCCGCTTCCAGGGGCAGGACCTCCCGCAGACTCTCCTGGGTCTGGTCTTGCTGGACCATGCGCAGGGTGCTGAGGGTACTGCTCTCCGATTCCAGCTCATAATCTGTGCTGTACAGATCCGTGAGCACCGGGACCTCCACCTGCCGGCGGAGCACCGCCTGGGCCTGGAGGGCCAGGTCCACTTGGAAGGAGCGGGCCTCTCCCTCCACCAGGGTACACTTCACATCGTTGAAGAACAGTTCCAAATCGCAGAGACTGTCCTCCCGGTCCTCCCCCACCTCCATGATCTGGGAGTAGGGCAGGTGGAAGTCCGCGGAGAACACTCCGCCGCCCTCCTCCCGGCACAGCAGCTTCAGCACCGCTTCCCCCTTGAACACCAGCTTGCTGCCGATGACCTTGGCCTCTGTGCAGGTGCACTCCGCCCGGGTGCGCAGCAGCTCCGCCGCGTCCGGGCGGCCGGCGGGGAGGTTGAGCACATCGCTGTAAGTAAAATCCTTCTCTTGGGCGCAGACTGTGACCAGGCTTTCCAAAACCCCCGGCCGCTGCCGTACCCCGTAGTCCTCCCCCTCCACCACATGGCTGGCGGGGTCCAGCACCTGGGGCGAGTACACCTCCAGCTCCAGACAGCAGCCCACACGGACCAATACCTTTCGGGGATTGAGCAGGTGGACGTCGGTAGAGAGCACCCGAGGCGTCACGCGGAGCACCGAGCGCCGGGTGATGCAGGACAGCTCCGGGGACGCGGCGAAGGGCAGCGTCACCTCCATGGTCTGCAAGCCCCCCTCCCCTTCCGGGCGGTAGAGGATGGTGGTCTTGAGCAGCCCGGAAAACTCCGCCTTCCCATCCTGGGGTTCCTTGCGCTGTAGGAGAAGGCGGGTCTCCCCATCCACTACCTGAAAAATATCCGGACGGGCGTCGGGGACGATCATTTCCGCCGTTTCTTCCTGTTCGATCGTGGTGCGGCAGGCGGTTTCCCAGCACTGCACGGTCTCTTGCCGCAGCTCCAATTCCATACCAGTGACCATTCCTTTCTTGTGGCGTTGCGTATGCGTATGCCAAAGTCTATGCTGTCACCGGAGGTTCTATGCTACTTCATGCCAAAGAGCTTTTTCAGCAGTCCGGCCAGCGCCTTGGGCGCATTCACCACCACCATCTTCATACCCTCGCCTCCCTTCCCGGCGCAGAAAACGCCGGCCTGTTCTCCGTGGGGGAACACGTCTCGTGTTCATCCCATCCTATGTCAGAGACAGGCCGGCGGTTCATGACACGCCCTTCTTTGGGCGGTTTTTGTTTCATTCAGGGGTTTTCTTCTCCCAAGGGTGGCAGGCACTGGCCAGCTCGTAGAGCCGTATGTAGCTGCTATGGCGGCTCACGGAGATCTTCCCCGCCTCCATGGCCTCCAGTACAGCACAGCCCTGCTCCTTCACATGGGCACAGCCCTGGAAGCGGCACTTGTCCAGGTAGGGGCGGAACTCCCGAAAAGTCTCTGCCAGATGTTCTGTGTCCTCCAGTTCGGTCCCCTCGATGTCAAAGGCGGCAAAGCCGGGGGTGTCCGCCGCCAAGCCCCCGGACAAGGGCAGCAGCTCAACATGACGGGTGGTGTGCCGGCCCCGGCCCAGTTTGGTGCTGATCTCTCCGGTCTCCAGGCCAAAACCCGGCTCCAGGGCGTTCAAGATGCTGGACTTGCCCACGCCGGAGTTCCCGGTGAAGGCGGAGACTTTGCCGGAAACCATGCCGCGCAGTTCCTCAATGCCCTGACCCGTCTGCGCGCTCACCCGCAGGGTGGGAATCCCGGCTGCGGTGTAGAGCTCCGCCAGCTCCTCCGGCGCGGCAAGATCCCACTTATTGAAGCAGAGGATGGGCGTACAGCCTTTGGCCTCCGCCAGAGAGATCATGCGGTCCAGCAGGAAGGGGTCCGTCACCGGGACAGCCCCGGAGGCGATGATGACCAGCTGCTCAATGTTGGCCACGGCGGGACGCTGGAAGGAATTGCGCCGTGGGAGAACATCATCCAGAGACCCGGTGCCGTCGGGCTGGAGAGTGATTGTGACCCGGTCCCCCACCAGAGGCGTGACCCCCTGGTGGCGGAGCTTTCCTCGAGCATGGCAGGTCACCAAGTCAGACCCGCACTGTACATAATAGAAGCCGCTGAGGGCTTTCAAAATGATACCTTCTCTTTGTTCCATCATTCAAAATCCACCATTCCACGATTTGTCTCTGTCCCATCAATATAGGTGACGACCTCTTGATTCTTACCGGTTCCCTCCACTGTCACGGTAAGGGACTCCCGGTCAGTGTTGACGTGCTGACTGTACTTTTCAACTCCGTCTACTGTGATACGGACCTGTACCGACTCCCGGCCGTCCTGGGGGATCGCTACTTCCACGTTCCGCCGCTGGGGCGTCGGCGGTTCAGGCTCCGGCGGCGGTTCCTCCTGCTTGGGGCCTTTGCTGACGGTGAGTGCCACCCCAGTCCCCTTGGGAACCTCCACATAGTTGAGACTTTGCCGGATCACCTCGCCCTTGGGCGAATCGCTTTCCTCTTCCACTACACTGGAAACGGTCAGTCCCGCCTCACTCAATAGTTTGCGCGCATTATTGATACTGCTCCCTATGACAGTGGGAACCACCACCGGCGCGGGACCCTCGCTGACGACCAGGTGGACCTTATCCCCCGGCTGCATCTTGGTGCCCTCGCTGGGAGAGTGGGAGATCACCTTGCCTTTTTCCACGTCGTCGCTGGTCTCGGTCTCCGGGTCGTCTACCTCCAGACCGATCTCCCGCAGGGCGTTGATGGCGTCCTGCTGTTTGTAGCCCTTCACGTCGATCATCTCGATCTCCTCGGGCTCCTCCTCATCGCCGCAGACCCACACCTTGATGGTGGAGCCTTCCTCCGCCATCGTATCCGAATTCGGGTCCTGGCGGATTACCTGTCCGGGCTGGAAGCCCTCGGCCTGCTCATCTGGCTGCCGTTCTATTCGGAACTTCTCCTGCAGCTCATCGTCCTTGTAAACCGCGTCGATATTCAGTCCGATCAGGTTGGGTACCTCGAACTCCTCCGCACGGTTGAACAGTCCGCTGAAAAATGCCAGCCACAGGAAGAGGGCGATACCCAGAAGAAAAACTACCACCACGATGGGAATCACCAGACTGCGCTTCGGCTCGTCGTCGTCCTCCTCGTAGTCCCGTTCCCGCTCCGGCGGGGGACGGCGGCGGGGCTGCTGCTGGGTCCTGGCCCGGGCCCGCTGCCGGTTGAGCTCCCCGGTGTCGCTGAGCTTACGGGTAGGCTCGTCGGGGCTGGGCTGGGCGCCGTGAAAACTGGCCAGGTTGTAGTCAAAGACCACCCGGGGATTTTTACGAAATTCCTCCAAGTCCCGGAGCATAGCCTCAGCGTTGGCATAACGCTGGTCGATGCGGGAGGCCATGGCCTTCATGGTGATCTCCTCCAGGCCCACGGGGATCTCCGGGTTGATCTCGGTGGGCGAGAGGGGCGTGGCGTTGATGTGCTGGAGGGCCACTGCCACGGGGGTGTCCCCGTCGAAGGGCAGGCGTCCGGTGAGCATCTCGTAGAGGACCACGCCGGCGGAGTAGATGTCCGCCCGGGCGTCGATGTGACTGCCCCTGGCCTGCTCCGGGGAGATATAGTGCACCGAACCCAGGACCTCTTGGGTCATGGTCTTCTGGGCGGCGGAGACGATGCGGGCGATGCCGAAGTCGGCCACCTTCACCGTCCCGTCCCGCAGGACCATGATGTTCTGGGGCTTAATGTCCCGGTGGATGATCCCCCGGCTATGGGCGTGGCCCAGGGCCCGGACGATCTGGGTGATGAAGTAGAGGGATTCCCGCCAGCCGATGACGCCCTTCTTCTTCTCCATATACTGCTTGAGGGTGATGCCCTCGATGAGCTCCATGACGATATAATCCAGCTCATCCCCCCGGCTGATGTCGTACACCGCCACGATGTTGGGATGGGAGAGCATGGCCACCGCCTGGGCCTCCTCGTGGAAACGGCGGCGAAACTCCGCGTCCGCAGCCAGCTCCCGCTTGAGGATCTTTACCGCCACAAAGCGTTTGAGCCGGTGACAGTAGGCCCGGTAGACCACTGCCATCCCGCCTGCCCCGATGACCTCAAGGATTTCATATCGGTTGTCGAGCATTTTACCGATGTATTGATCCATGGTAACACACTCCTTTACACTTGCAGCAGCACGATGGTCACATTATCCGGCGCTCCGCCGGAGAGCGTCCGCTCCAGAAGGCGCTGGCAGATGTCCTGGGGGGCACCGCCGGCCTGAAACTCCTGGTGGATCTCCTCGTCTGTGACCGCGCACAGCAAACCGTCGGAACATAGGAGGACGGCCTCCCCCTCTTCCACGGTCTCACGGAACAGGTCGGCTTTCACCTGTCTGGCGGTGCCCAGGGCCCGGGTAATGAGGTTCTTTTGGGGATGGTGACGGGCTTCCTCCTGTGTCAGCTCCCCCCGCTGGACCATTTCCTCCACCACGGAGTGGTCCCGGGTGATGCGCCGGATGCCCTCCTGGCTGAGCAGGTAGCCCCGGCTGTCGCCCACGTTCACCACCCACAGGTTCTTCCCCCGCAGGAGCATCCCCACCAGGGTGGTGCCCATGCCGGCGTAGTCCAGGTCCCGCTGGGACTCTTCAAATATGGCCTGATTGGCCTCCTCCACCGCCCGGAGCAGCACCTCCCCTTCCTTCTCCTTCTGGAAGAGACGGGGCTTCCCTGCTGCCTCCAGGTGGCCGCGAAACTGCTCCACGGCCATGGTGCTGGCGATGTCGCCGGCATTGGCGCCGCCCATGCCATCGCACACTACGCCCCAGGTCCCGCCCTCGGTGACTTCGTAGGCGTAAGAATCCTGGTTATTGCTTCGGACGATCCCTCGGTCCGTCAGTCCCCAGATGGAAACCATCATAAATCCTCTCCTTTCTTGCCCTCCTGGGCCTTGGCGGCCTTTCGCCGCAGCTGGCCGCAGGAGGCGTCGATCTCGCTGCCCAGACGCCGCCGTATCGTGGCGTTGATCCCTCGCTGCGTCAGCTGCCGCTGGAAGGCCGGGACCCGCCGGCTGGGGCGCAGGCTGCTCTCGGCCACGTCGTTGAGGGGGATGAGGTTGACATGGGCTGCTTTCCCCGCAAGACGCTCTGCCAGAAGCTGAGCGTGGCGGGGGGTGTCGTTGACGCCGTCGATGAGGGCGTACTCATAGGATATGCGCCGGCCTGTGGCTTCAAAATAGTCTTGGCAGGCCCGCAGTAATTCTTTGACTGGATAGGCCCGATTCACGGGCATGAGGGCGGTGCGGGTCTCGTCGTCCGGGGCGTGGAGGGAGACCGACAGGGTCAGCTGCAGGCCCTCCTGGGCCAGACGCCGGATGCCCGGGATCAGCCCGCAGGTGGACAGGGAGATGTGCCGCATCCCGATGTTCAAGCCCTCGGGGCTGTTCACCAGGGTCAGGAAGCGCAGGACGTTGTCGTAGTTGTCCAAAGGCTCCCCGATGCCCATGAGGACGATGTTGGAGATGGTCACTCCGGCGTCCTTCTGGGTAAAGATCACCTGATCCAGCATTTCCGCCGCCGTCAAGTTCCGGACCCGCCCGCCCAGGGTGGAGGCGCAGAAGGCACAGCCCATGGCGCAGCCCACTTGGGTGGAGATGCACACGGAATTGCCGTGGCGGTAGCGCATCAGGACAGTCTCGATGCAGTTGCCGTCGGCCAGACGCCAGAGGTACTTGATGGTCCCGTCCTGTCCGTCCACCTGTTTGCGTTGCGCCTTGGGGGGCGACAGGGCCCCCTCCCGGGCGATGATCTCCCGAAAGGCTTTGGGGAGGTCTGTCATTTCTTCCACGCTGGACAGCCCCCGGGCAAACCATTGAAAGAGCTGCTTGCCCCGGAAGGCCGGCTGACCCTGCTCCCTGCACCAGTCCGTCAGCTCCTGCAGGGTCATGGAGCGCAGGTCCGTCATAGCAGCGACCCCTCCTTTTGGAGCTTGCACAGATAGAAGCCGTCGGTCCCCAGGCGCTGGGGCCAGAGGGTGGCCTCTCCTGCCGTCACCTCTCCCATCGGTCCAGGGAGGGGGAAGCCCTCCCGGTGAAACTCCGGATGGGCGGAGAGGAAGCGGGCTGTGACGGCCTCGTTCTCCCGCTCCCGCAGGGTGCAGGTGGAGTACAGCAGCACTCCGCCAGGGCAGAGGTAGCGCGATACGTTCTCTAAAATATCATATTGGAGTTCTGGCAGGCCCGCCCAATCCTGGGGGTCCTTGTACCGGATCTCCGGTTTTTTCTGTAAGACGCCGAGACCGGAGCAGGGTACGTCGGCCAGGACGGCATCGAAGGTGCCCTCCCACTCCGGCCTGAACTCCCGTCCGTCCGCCGTCTGGGCTGTGATGGAGGTCAGGCCCAGCCTCTGGGTCCCCGCCTCGATGAGGGCTTTCTTGTGGGGATGGAGGTCACAGGCGACGACCTCCCCCTCGTCCTCCATGTCGATGGCCGCGGCGAAGGATTTTCCTCCGGGGGCAGCGCAGGCGTCCAAAACGCGCATCCCCGGCCGAAGCCTCGCAGCCAGGACGGTGAGCCGGGCAGCGGGATCCTGGACGTAAAATTGTCCGTCCAGGTAGGCCTTGCGGCGGCTCAGGTCCCCTGTCCCCGAGAGGAGCAGGCAGTCCGGCATCCAGGGGTGGGGCGTTACGGTGACGCCCTGGGCCTCTAAGGCGGCGGTGGTCTCCTCCGCAGTGGCGCGGCAGGTGTTTACCTGGACCGTAACGGGGGGTTCCCCGTTGTCCCAGCGCAGCAGGTCCTCCAGCTCCCGGTCTGGCAGCCGCTGCCCCATCTCCTCCACAAACCACTTCGGGTGGCTGTGGAGCAGGGAGAGATAGCCGGCGGTGCTGTCCCGGGGCAGGTCGGGCAAGTGGTCCAGCTGCCGGGAGAGGGTGCGTAAAATGCCATTGACCATCCCCGGCGCCCTGGGGTTCTTGCAGTGCTTTCGGGTCAGGGCCACTGCCCGGCTCACAGCCGCGCTGGAGGGGATCTTGGTCAAAAACAGCATCTGGTACAGGCCGATGCGCAGGTTCAGGCGCACCTTGCGCTCCATCCGTTCCAATTTCATGGCGGCGTAGTGCTGGAGGTAGTAGTCCAGCAGCATCTGGTTTTGCAGGACCCCCAGGCACAAGCGGGTGGCCAAGGCGGCGTCCCGCTGCTCCATCTGCCGTTCCCGGAGGACTTTTTGCAGTTGTCCGTTGGACCAGGCCCCCTGCCGCTCCATGGCTGTGAGGGTCAAAAGGGCCGCTTCTCTGGCAGGCATGATCCGCCGCCTCCTTTCTATCCTTCCTAGACAGGGTTCAGCCCACAGGGATGGGATGCCCCCGGAGGAAGTCCGCACTCTTCATACGCTTCTTCCCATCGGGCTGGAGCTCGTCGATGGAGAGGACCGTACCCTCCCCGCAGGCCAGCTTCAGCCCATGTTTATCCGCAGCCAGCACCGTCCCCGGCGCCTTGTCCGTGGTCTCCTGGACCACCGTGGTGGCTAGGACCTTGCAGCGGGTGCCGTCCAATTCCGTCACCGCCGCCGGCCAGGGGATCAGCCCCCGGACCTGGTCGTGAAGAGCCCGGGCAGGCCGGGTCCAATCCAGGGGGGACAGGTCCCGGCTGAGCATCGGCGCCAAGCTCACCTGACTCTCCTCCTGGGGGATGCGCTGGGCGCGCCCCGCTGCCATATCCTCCACCGTCTCCGCCAGCAGCGCCGCGCCGATCTCCGCCAAACGGTCGTGGAGGGTCTCCACGGTCTCGTCGGGGTCGATGGGGGTGCTGCGCTGGGCGATGATGTCCCCGGCGTCCAGGGCCAGGGCCATGTGCATGATGGTCACGCCGGTCTCCCGCTCCCCGTTGAGGATGGCCCAGTTGATGGGGGCCGCTCCCCGGTACTTGGGCAGGAGGGAGGAGTGGACATTGATGCACCCCAAAGCCGGGGCATCCAGGATCTCCTGGGGCAGGATGCGCCCGTAAGCCGCCACCACGATCAGTTCGGGGGCCAGCGCCTGGATGGTCTCCAGGGCGCTGCCGTCCCTCAGCTTCGTGGGCTGGAAGACCGGGAGGTCATGGCTCTGGGCACAGACCTTCACCGGGGGAGGCTGCAGCTTCATGCCCCGATTCTTGGGCCGGTCCGGCTGGGTGAATACCCCCGCCACTTCATGCCCGGCCTCCAGCAGGGCTTCCAGAGAGGGCACCGCAAAATCCGGGGTACCCATGAATACGATCTTCAAAGGCTTCGCCTCCTGGGGTCCTTATTTCTTCTCGTTGAGGATCTTCTCCACCTCTTCCTCTGTGAAGAGGCGGCCCTCAACCTTTTCGTAATACATATGGCCGTCCATGTGCTCGATCTCATGGCAGAAGCAGCGGGCGGTCATGCCGCTGCGGTGGAACTCCACCGGGTTGCCCCGGCGGTCCTGGGCCTTCACCGTCACGTCCATGGGACGCTTCACCATGCCATACATCCCGGTAAAGCTCAGACAGCCCTCAAAGCCCTCCTGCTCTCCCTCCTGGTGGACGATCTCGGGATTCACCAGCTCCAGGTAATTCCCGTCGTCCTCGTCCAGAACGATGCACACCCGGCGAAGGATGCCCACCTGAGGCGCCGCAAGACCCATGCCGCCGGATTCCTTCAAGGTCTCGGTCAGATCATCGAGAAGGGCGGCTAACTTCTTGTCGAACTTGGTCACGGGATGGCATACCTTATGCAGTACAGCGTCTTCCTTTTGGAGAATTTGTCTGATCATGGTTCTCTTTCCTTCCTTCCTGTCTTCCTTCTCAAAGACAAGGTTCCTTGATTCGGTCTATGATTGATATGGGACTGTCCTGCGGGTCAGTCCATAGGGTTCACGTCGATAAACAGGGAGAGGCCGCGGTTCACCTTGTCCTGCTGGGCCTGACGCAGCAGCTGCGCCAGGGTTCCCCGGGCGTCCTTGTCGCTGCGGCATTTCACCTGGACGCAGTAGCGGTAGCGGTTGTTCACCTTCAGCACCGCCGCCGGGGCAGGACCCAGGACCTCCGTCTCCCGTCCCTGGGTTTGGCGCTCCCGCGCCCAAGGTTCCAAGCTCCGGCGGAGCATGGCGCACAGGCGCAGCACCTGGCTCTCCTCCCCCCCGGAGACGGTGATGCGGAACAGGTCCGTCATGGGCGGGAAGCGCAGCAGGGCGCGCAGGTCCCGCTCTCCCTGATAAAAGGTGTCGTAATCCTGGCGGGCCGCCAGGGTGATGATGTCGTTGTTCGGCGTCCAGGTCTGGAGCACCGCACGGCCGGGCTTCTCCCCCCGGCCCGCCCGGCCCACCACCTGGGTGAGCAGGGAAAAGGTGCGCTCAGCGGCGCGGTAGTTATCTGTGTACAGGGAGAGGTCCGCGTCCACTACTCCCACCAGGGTCACGTTGGGGAAATCCAAGCCCTTGGCCACCATTTGGGTGCCCAGGAGGATGGGGACGTTTTTTTGCCGGAACCGGTCCAGCAGGACCTCATGGGACTGGGTGGCGGAGACGGTGTCGGCATCCATGCGCATGATCTCCGTCCCCGGATAGCGGCTCTCCAGCTCCTCTTGCAGCTTTTGGGTCCCCATGCCCACAAAGGCGTAGCGCCCGTAACAGCGGGGGCAGACCTGGGGCAGGGACTCTGAGTGGCCGCAGTAGTGGCACATGAGCCGTCCGTTGGCGCTGTGATAGGTCAGGCGGACGGAGCAGCGGGGACAGCTGGGGGCCTCTCCGCACTGGGTACACACCGCCATGCGGCTGTTTCCCCGGCGGTTCAAGAAGAGGATGCTCTGCTCCCCTCGAGACAGGTTCTCCTCCAGCTCCTCCTGGAGCAGGCGGGACAGGCCCGTGTCGTTGCCTTGGCGCAGTTCCTGCTTCATGTCCGCCAGCTTCACTTGGGGAAGATGACGGGCGTTGAATCGCTCCGGGAGGGTGAAGAGATGATACTGCCCCTCCTGGGCCGCGTAGCGGCTCTCCACCGCCGGGGTAGCGGAGGCTAAGAGCAGCAGCGCCTTGTGCTGGGTACAGCGGAGCTTGGCCACTTCCCGGGCATGGTAGCGCACCATGCTCTCGGACTGGTAACTGCTCTCCTGTTCCTCGTCCAGGACGATGAGGCCGATGTCCTCCAAGGGGGCGAAGATAGCGGAGCGGGTCCCGACCACCACCCGGGCCTTTCCGTCCCGGATGCGCTTCCACTCGTCATAGCGGGCCCCGGTGGATAAACAGCTGTGGAGCACCGCCACGGTTCGGCCAAAGTATGTGAGAAAGGTCCGCAGCAGACTGGGGGTCAGGCCGATCTCCGGCACCAGGACGATGGCGCCCCGTCCCGCCTCCAGCGTCTGCCGGATGAGGTGGAGATAGACCTGGGTCTTGCCGCTGCCGGTGACCCCGTACAGCAGGGCCGCCTGGGGCGTCCCCTGCTCCATCAGGGCGGAGAGGCCCTGGAATGCCTGCGTCTGGGCGGCGTTGAGGGGCGGCAGGGGCTGCTGCTCCCCCACCTCCGGCAGTTCATAGCGGAACGTCTCCTGCTCCCGCAGGGTCAAGATCCCGCTCTTTTCCAAACTTTTTAAGGTCTGCATGGACGCGCCGGTGAAATAGCAGATCTCTTTCGCGCTGGCGCTGCCCAGACCGCAGAGCAGCTGCGTAACATGAAAGCGCATGGGCGCGGATTTGCGCCGGGGCTCCACCAGGGCCAGGGCGTCTGCGGGTTCCATGGCCAGTACGGCCACTTTCTCCGTCTTGTCCCCGACCTTGCGCCGGACGGTGGTCTGGCGGCGGACCAGGCCCGACTCCACCAGACGCTTGAGCACCCGCCGGGGATCCTTGATTTGGGTGAGCTGGGTCAGCTGAGACAGTTCCAGCGCCCCGCCGTGGGCGCAGAGCAGCTCCAGCAGGCGGCAGGCCTGGGGGTCCTGGGCCATGTCCGACTCGGCCCGCTCCCGGTCCACCCCCGGGGCCAGGACACAGCCCTCTTTCAGGACGTACCACAGCCCCGTGGGCAGCATGGTCATGGCGGCGGCGTAGACGGTGCAGAAAAACCGCTCCCGCATCCATAGGGCAAGGCGCAGGCCCTCCCCATTCAGCACCGGGCGCTGGTCCAGGAGCATGGCGATCTCCTTGAGCCCTCGCCCCTCCCCCTCCTCCAGGGAGAGGATCAGCCCCTCGCTGGGGCGGTTGCCCTGGCCAAAGGGGGCCAGGACCCGCATCCCCGGCTGGAGACGGGGCTCCAGCTCCAGCGGGACCCGGTAGTCATAGGGCCGGTCGATGGCAAAGGTCGCCGCGGAGAGGACCAGCTTGGCGATCACCGCTTACGCTTCCGGCGCCTGCTCAGGCTCCGGCTGGGCTTCCTGGTCCGGCTCCGCCGTCCCGGCCTGCTCCTGGACCGCTTCCTGGTCCTCTGGAGACGGCGCAGGTTCCAGGGACTGGGCCGCTTCCTCGGCTTCCTCTGGGACCTCCGCAGCCTCCAGGACCTCTTCTTCCTCCATCTCCACGCCCTCGGCGATCTCGCGGATGGCGATGCTTACGGGCTTATCCTCCAGCATCCTCTCCTCCCGCTCGGCCTTGCTGGCGATCTTCCTGGCCCGGGCGGCCACCACGTTCACCAGCTGGTAACGGCTGGGCACCTTGTCCAAGAGTTCATTCATTGCGGGATACAGCATCATAGTGCGTCACACTCCTTCGATTTGGTCGATCCGTCTCTGCGTGCGGCAGTCCTGGGCGGTGAGGATGGCCAGAACCTCCTGGGCCGCGTGCTCTACCGTATCGTTGACGACGATATAGTCGTAATATTTGATCTCCTTGGCCTCCCGGCGGGCGGTGTCCAGACGCTGGCGGATCTTCTCCTCGCTGTCCGTCCCCCGGCCCCGGAGCCGGTTGGCCAGCTCCTCAAAGGAGGGGGGCACGATGAACACCGACGCCGCCTCCGGCAGCTTTTCCCGGACTTTGGCCGCGCCCTGGACCTCGATGTCCAGCAGGACGTCCACGCCCTTCTCCAGCTTCTCCCGGATGACGGTCATGGAGGTGCCGTAGTAGTTGCCCACGTATTCGGCATACTCCAAAAATTCTCCCCGGTCGATGCGTCCTTGAAACTCCTCCCGGGAGATAAAATAGTAGTTCACGCCGTCCACCTCCCCGGGCCGGGGGGGACGGGTGGTGCAGGATACGGAAAAATAAACGTCCGGTCTGTGTTCCAATACCTGGGCGATCACCGTACTCTTGCCGACTCCAGACGAGCCGGAGAGCACCAGCAGCGTTCCCTTCCTCATGTTTCCTCCTCCTCTCCACTCTCCTCTTCCCGCCCGTTGAGCCGTCCGGCCACCGTTTCCGGCTGAAGGGCAGAGAGGATGATGTGGTCACTGTCTGTGATAATGACGGCTCGGGTGCGGCGGCCATAGGTGGCATCCACCAAAATCCCCCGGTCCCGGGCCTCCTGAACCATGCGCTTGATGGGCGCGGACTCCGGGCTCACGATGGCGATGAGACGCCCGGCGGAGACCATGTTCCCAAAGCCGATGTTGATGAGCTTCACGGTCCACCCCCTACTCGATGTTCTGCACCTGCTCCCGGATCTTCTCGATCTCGCCCTTGAGCTCCACCACCGTGTGGGACAGGGCGATGTCGCTGCACTTGGAGCCGATGGTGTTAGCCTCCCGGTTGAACTCCTGGATGAGGAAGTCCAGCTTCCGGCCCACGGCCCCGCCCTGGCAGAGCATCTCCTCCAGCTGGAAGAGATGGCTGCGCAGGCGGACGGTCTCCTCATCTACGGAGACCTTGTCAGCAAAGATGGCCGCCTCCGTGAGGATGCGGCTCTCGTCCAGCTGCTTGCTCTCCAGGACTTCCTGCATCCGGGCGGTGAGCTTTTGGCGATACTCCGCCACGGTCTCTGGGGAACGGGCCTCCACCTGCTCCACCAGCTGGGTGATCCGCTCCGCCTTGCGGCGAAGATCCGCGCAGAGCTTCTCCCCCTCCCGCTCCCGCATGGCATTGAACCCCTCCAGGGCCTGGGTCAGGACAGTACGGATATCTTGGGCGATAAGCTCCGCGTCCGCCTCCTCCTTCTCCACCAGCAGCACGTCGGGGAAACGGGAGAGCAGGGAGATGGACAGATCGTCCCGCAGGCCGTAAACCTGCCCCAGCTCCTTCAGGGCCGCGTAGTAGCCGTCGGCCACAGGCCGGTTCAGCTTGACGTTCACCTGATCGGCGGCGGAGCTGTCGATGCTCACAAAGACATCCACCTTCCCCCGGCCTACGCTCTCCTGGACCTGGGACTTGATCCCCTCCTCGGCAAAGACATAGAGCCGGGGGATCTTGACGGAGCAGTCTAAGTAGCGGTTGTTCACGGCCCGGACCTCTATGCTGATGCCGCGCTGGTGGAGCACAGCCTCCCCCCGGCCATAGCCCGTCATGCTTCGGATCAAGGAAACCACCTCATCTCTTTCGTTCATCAGTTGCCGCAGGAGCAGGCGTTGCACAGGCAGTTCATGCACAGCATGGCAGAGCACAGCTCCATCATGTCATTGCCGCCATAGCTGCCCCGGCGGGCCTGGACGTTCATGTTGTTCATGGCCTGCCGGTACTCCAGATTGCCGGGGTCCATGTTGCAGGCGGTCATGAAGTTCTGCCGGGCGTCGTCCAACCAGCCCCGGCGATAGGAGACCACACCCATGAGATAGTACCACTCTGCCGAGTTGGTCCGGGATGTCCGCAGGATGCGCTCGGCCTCCATGATGTTGCCCTGATTGAGCAGCTGGCGCACCTGGACGAAGGCAGGCGAGCCGCTGCTGTAATAGCCCTGGCTCCCGCCGCTGTAGCTCCCGGCGCTTTGATAGCCGCCTTGGGTGCGCATTTTTACGATGGCATCGTAGGCCTCGTTGATCTCTTTCATTTTGGCCTCCGCCAGATCAGCCAGAGGATTGTCGCTGTAATGATCGGGGTGGTACTTCTTCACCAGCTCCCGATAGGCCCGCTTGATTTCCTCGTCGCTGGCAGAGGCGCTGACACCTAGTACAGAATAGGGATCGTTCATAGGGTTTGTCTCCTTATCCTCCCTCTCCCCCAGGCAGGGCCGGGGGCGGAGTGTTGTCCTTTCTTGTCTTGTTTCGCTGCTTCCAAGTCCCGCTGAAGACGGCCTCCTCTACCACAGGAAGGCCCGTGCGCAGGATGTGGCCCAGCAGGCTCTCCCAAGCCCCCCAGTCCAGCAGGGCATAGGCGGTATCCGCCAGACCCAGGGAGACGTGGAGGGTCTCCCGCAGGGCCTCCGGCTCCTTTTGGACCTGGGGCCCGTAGCGCAGCAGGAGGGGGTTGTAGTTCCCCCGGGCCTGATCCTCTTCCAAATCGTCAAAGGCATCGGTAAGATAGATCCACCGGCCTACATGATAGAGGATCTGCCCCGCGGCGGAGCCTCGGGCGGCCGGTTCCAGCTCCGCCGCGGCTCCCTGAAGGATGCGGGCGAAGGTGTCCGCCGGACGGTCCAAGGAGGGCAGGCGCTGCGTTTCCATCTCGTGGAGTTCCTCCAGACAGCCCTGGACCAGAGCGTCAAAGGCCGGACGGAAGGCCGACGCCCGCCGGTAATGCCGCCGCAGCGGCAGGCAGGCCAGACGGCTCACCAGGCGGCGGAACAAGCCGCCGTCCCGGATCTCATCCCGGAGCTTCCACCACGTCAGGATGATGCTCTCGTCCGCCGCCAAGGCCAAAGCCTCCCCCGCCTGCCAGCAGGTCTTTTTCACCCAGGGCTTGGCGGGGCAGCGTATGCACACCGTCCCCTCCTCCTCCGGCGGGGCCAGAAGGAGGGCCAGGAAAACAAAGTCGTAGTTCAAGGTCATCCGGGCGGTCCAGCCGTAGCGCTGGCCCAGGGCGCGGCACAGGCCGCAGTAGAGCCCCTCGTAGCGCTGCCGGTCCTCCGGACTCAGAGCCGCGGGAACGGCCCTCACATACCCGAACACGTCCGCTTGACCTCCACGATGTGGAAGCGCAGTCCGTTGACCTTCTTCATATGCCGGTCCCAGAGGATGGCGGCCAGGACCCCCACCACAAAGCCCAGGGCCCCTACCAGCAGCCGCATCCCTTCTCCGCCCAGTGCAGCGGCGGTGGCCGCAATATAAAACGCCAGCAGCAGCGCCAGGGGCAGGAGATAGACAATGGCCGCTGTCTTGAAAAAGGCCGCGTTCTCGCTGCGTACCTTCACCACATCCCCGGGATTGGCCCGGGCATCGTTGTAGGCCGTTACTACATTTTCGGTACGGGTCATCATCTTCTCACAGCCGGCGCACTCCGAACAGCTGTGGGCCGCGCCGCAGGCGGTCTCCCGCTCCACGGCGATCTTCGCCATGCCGTTGGCCAGCACTGTCTTTACCACTGCGATTTGTTCCATGGTCAAAGCCTCCTCCTCATCGGGGTCTTTTTTCTATTTACTCAGCCGAACCGCCACGCTGTAGCGGCTGCCGAGAACGTCTACATTGTTGTATGCCCCCCGGATGGACACCGAGGCCGGGAAACGCTGGATGGTCTCGTCCTTCCGGTCCGCCTGGGACAGGTCCACCACGGCGGAGAGCCGGTCCGGCTCCAACGCCGTAACCTGGCGGACATCTCCCCATACCCAGACAAACAGTTCCTGGGTCAGTTGATCAATGTGGTACCCTTTGGGTACGTTCACCAAGGTGATCTCCTCCACGGGGACGAGACGGGCCGAATACCGGTTCGTCGTCAGATGGACCGTGGCATAGGCCGGGACGTTCCAGCCCCGGATGCCCTCCGGCAGCTGGATGGGCAGGCCGCAGTCCGTATCGTTATAAATGCCCCCGAGGTCCAAAGTTCCCAGGGAGATGGATTCCGGGACTTCCTTCTCCGGGTCCTCTACCACGGTAATATAGGACGGCTCAATGGTCCAGCGGAAAACGTCCTGGGACAGGGTCCCATCCTGGATGTTCACCTCCAGCGGGACGATGGATACCTTTTCCACCGGCACCATCACACGTACATGGTTCAAACTGCAGGTGATGTCCCGCCCGTCTACGGCGGCGCCGCTGGTGTTCACCAGCACCAAGGATGCCTCCTCCCGCAGGGCCTCCGACACACTGTCGCCCCCCACCTGGGCCTGAGCATAGTCGATCTCCTCCAATACGTCCGCAGGGCCTGTGAGCACGACGCTATCTGCCTCAGTCACCACCTCGCCGGTCATATACCCCGTCTGGGTGGTCCCGATGAATTCGCCCCGGATGGGGACCGTCTTTTCCTCCACACGCTGGACCGTGACCGTGACCTGTAAGTCCTCCCAATCCGACAAGGTCACATTGTCCGTGTTCACATTGGCTGGAAAGGAAGTCCGACAGTTCAAGGGCCACTCCCCTTCCTCCTCAATGCTGGACACGTCCAGCAGGAGGGAGACGTTTTTCGCGCTGAGCTTCATCAGCGTCTTCTTGCGTCCAGTGACCCGCAGGTCCACTTCCTTCTGGCTCACAGCGGTGACCATCAGGCCCTTTTCCTCCAGTTGGCTCTGCCCCTGGACGATCACTTTCAAATCCCGCAGATGGGCACGCCCGCTGGGGTTCTCCACATTGATGACATACAGCCACAAAGCCACCGCCAGGATCAGGGCAAAGGCGGCGTTGAGGGCACGGCGGCCTTTCTTATTCCCTTTCACGCTTGTGCGACCTCCCTTGCCAGAACGTCAGAAGGCCCTTTCGCTCCCGGCCCTCTGCCTCCCCGGCGCCGGGGAGCAGCTCATTGCGCAAAACCCGGTCCAGGGTGACGGGAGATAAATGCCGGCGCAGGTTCCCCCGGAGCATGATGGAGATGGCGCCGGTCTCCTCCGAGACCACAGCCACCACGGCGTCTGAACGCTCGCTCATCCCTAGGCCCGCCCGGTGCCGCATTCCCAGGTCCTTGCTCAGGCTCATACTGTCGGACATGGGGAGCATACAGCCCGCCGCCACAATCCGGCCCCGGCGGATGATCACCGCGCCGTCGTGGAGGGGCGCTTTGTTATAAAACAGGTTCTTCAGCAGTTCACTGTTGACGGTGGACTGGAAGGATGTACCGGAGGAGATGATGTTGTCCAGCTTGGTGTCCCGCTCAAAGACAATCAGCGCCCCCACCTTGTTCTGGGACATCTCGGCATAGGCGCTGACCGTCTCCCGGATGGCCTGCTCCAGCTCACTGCTGGGGGCATCGTTCCGGAAGAAACGGGTCAGAGAGGAACGGCCGCTGCTGCCCACCTGCTCCAGGAAGCGGCGGATCTCCGGCTGGAAGAGGATCACCAACGCCAGGAAGCCCAGCTCCACCGCCTTGCTCAGCACGAAGTTGATGGCGTTCAAGTTGAACTGGTAGGAGATCCACAGAAAGGCCACCATCAGCAGCAGGGCCTTGGCCACCTTCGCCGCGTTGGTCCATTGGAGGAGATTGATGCACTGGTAGATGAGGTAGGTGAGGATGAGGATATCCACCAAATCGGAGATGGTGATCAGGCGCAGATATTCCACGACCATGATACAGTAATTCAGGAACGTATCCACACGGCACCCCCTTGCCCCTCCGTCCGGCCCTATGCGGCCATAGGTATCGATTCCAATTCAAGTTATTATACGATATTTTCCCTCCATTTACAAGTATGTATTTTCGTCTCCCCTCCCCTTGCTTTGCAAACGGGCAAAAGCGCCGCAGTTTCTCCCTGCGGCGCTTTCCAGTCTGTCAAAAAACCTCGCCAAGGGCGAGGTTTTTTGGTATAATAAAGCAGGAGGTGTGGAAAATGGAGCGATGGAAAAAAGACAAGCGAACAGAGGTAACGATAGTAGACCTAGAGGGCCTAGTGCCGAAGGATCATCTTCTGCGAAAAATAGAGAAAGTCATGGATTACGAGTGGATCTATCGGCGGTTAGAGCCCTATTAC
>JAAWAE010000037.1 GCA_022792035.1 Ruminiclostridium sp.
GCTCGAACCTGTGACCCCATGCTTGTAAGGCATGTGCTCTCCCAGCTGAGCTATGCTCCCATTTTGGAGAAGTCCCGGGGAGCTGCACCCCCAAGCGACGTTGCCTATTATAGCGAAAGAGGGCGGCTTTGTCAATACCTTTTTCGAAATTTTTGGGTTTTTATTTTTGCCCTCCCTGCACTGGAAAAAACCGGAGGAGGCGGACGCTCACAGGGCGTCCGCCAACGCCTCCAATTCCTCCCGTTCAAAGACATGGACCGCGTCACAGAATTGGCAGGTCATCTCCGCCCGGCCCAAGTCGGCAATGAGGCTGTGCAGCTCCTCTTTGCCCATACTCAGCAGGGCGGTCTGCATCCGCTCCCGGCTGCAATAACAGCGATACTCCACGGGGGCCTTTTCCAGGACCTCCAGCTGGAAGTCCCCCAGAACCAACTCCAAAAGTTCCTCCGCCGTGAGGACCTGGGCCAGCTGTGCCGTAACGTCCCCGGCACGGGCGATGCCCTGCTCGATCTTGGCAATGTGCTCCTCCTCCGCACCGGGCAGGAGCTGGATGAGATACCCCCCGGCAACGGCAACCGACAGGTCCCGGTCCACCAAAACCCCCAGAGCACAGGCCGTCGGGATCTGTTCACTTTCCGCAAAATAGGCGGTGATATCCTCCGCGATCTCCCCGGAGGCCAGGGGGATGGTGCCCACATAAGGCTCCCGCATCCGCAGGTCCTTGATCACGGTGAGCGTCCCTCGGGGGCCTACTGCGGTACCTACATCCAGTTTAGCGGGGCCTTTGAGGGGCAGCTCCACCATGCCGTTCTGGACATAGCCCCGGACGTTGCCGCTGCTGTCCGACACCACCAAAATCTTCCCCAAAGGTCCGCCGCCGTCGATGCGCAGGGTCAAAGAGCCCTCCTCTTCCTTCAGCTGCTGTCCCATCAGAGAGGCCGCCATCAATGCCCGACCCAGGGCAGCCGTGGCCACCGGGAGGGTATTGTGGATCTCCCGGGCCCGCTGCACCAAGCCCCGGCCCTGGATCGCCATGGCTTTGATGGGGGCGTCCTTGGCCAGCATCCTTACAATATAATCCTTCATTGTATCTTCCATTCCTCTTTCCATATTCTCGCTGGTTTCTCCTCACTCCGGCTTCCGGGCGGTGAAAAAAATGCGCTCCTCTCCCGCTTCCGGCCGCTGCAAACTCAGCTGGGCGTATTGCCGGATCTCTGTGAAACCCGCTTCTTTTAAGTACGCCTCCAACTCCGAAACAGTGTAGGCGTACTCCTCATGGACCTCTTCTCCCCGGCGCCAGAGCTTCCCCTCCCGCCGGAAAATATCCATGGCGTAAGTGCAGGTCCGGCGCTCCGGGTCATAGTCCGTCCGCCAGACGCAGTAGGCATCCTCGGTCTCGTCCAAGAAGACCTCGCCGTCCAATCCCTGCAAGTGCTCCGGGGTGTGGATATCGAAAAGAAAGGTCCCCCCCGGTTCTAAAAACAGCCACACCCGTTCCAAGGCCCGCTGCAAATACTCTGGGTCCGTTACATGGTTCACGCTGTCCAGCAGACACACGCAGGCGTCCACCGTCCCATAAAGGTCCAGTTCCTCCATACTCTGACAGAGGAAGATGGGCCGTTCCCCCGGCACATCCAAGGATTTTTCCGCCGCCACCGCCAGCATTTCCGGGGAAAAGTCCACCCCGATAAGCTCATAGCCCCGCTGGGCCAAAAGACAGGTCATGGTCCCCGTCCCACAGGCCAGGTCCAACACGGTACGGACCCGACGGCCGCTTTCGGCAAAGAGCCGCTCAATATAATCCGCCCAGGCCGGGTAGTCCACGTCCTGGGTCATGGCATCGTAGCAGCCTGCTAAGGCATCATACTCCAACTTTTTCATGTGGGCTCACGGCCTTTCCGGTTCTTCCAATACTCGTCCACTCTGGGCAGGACCGTTCGGTAGCCGTCGTCCCCGTATTGCAGGCAGCGGTTCACCCGGCTGATGGTGGCGCTGCTGGCTCCTGTGCGCTTGAGGATGTCCTGATAGATCATCCCCTCCCGCAAGTACATTGCCACCTCCACCCGCTGCTCCATGGCCTTGAGCTCACTGACCGTACACAGGTCTTGCAGGAAGCGGCGGCACTCGTCCACGCTCTCCAGCCGCAGCAGGCTTTCATATAAAAGGCCGCTGCCTTCCCCTGGCGTCTTTTTCACGGACTCCTCCTCCTTTGCCCCGATGCTTCTGCTTACATTTTAACAAGTTAAATCACGAATGTAAAGGGGATTTATGCTTTCCATCTCTCATTTCCGCTTCAGCACAAAATCCAGAAGCTCCGGGAAGCTGCCCCTGGGGTAAGCGGAGAGATCCTTCCCCTCCGTGTTGATGAGGCAGTCCGTGAGCAGGAAAACTTGCATCCCGATGTTCCGGGCAACCATATCCTCGCTGACGTCGTTGCCCACCATCAAACACTCCTCCGGCTCCACGCCCAAGCGGCGGGCCACCTCCTTGTAATAGGCCGGGTTGGGTTTGGACAGGCCGATGCTCTCATAGGTGGTGATCAGCTCAAAAGTCTCCGGCTCCAGCCCCGCCCAGCGCAGCCGGATCTTCTGGGCCACTTCCGGGAAGATCGGGTTGGTGGCCAGGGCCACCCGGTACCCCGCCTCCTTCAACCGCTCCACCGCAGCAGCCGCTTCGGCGTTATAGCCGCAAAAAACACGGGCTTGGTCGAACTCCTCCTCGTAGAATGTCCGGAACGCAGGCTCTGCATCCTGCCCCTTCTGGCCGTGGCGGTGGAGGAAATCCGCCCAAAAGGCGGCTTCATTGCTGCGGGAGCCGTCATTCTTCACCATGGCCGCGATGCCGTGCCAGATGGAATCGATCAGCTCCCCGGACTCGAAGCCATAGGGCATCAGCCTTGCGGTCAGGCTCTTGAAGTACCCCTTCACGAAGACATCTTGGTCCATAGGGAGCAGGGTGCCGTCCAGGTCGAATAATATCATCTTCAGGCTCATTTTTCTGTCCTTTCGTGGTTCATCCTTTAGTATAGAGATAGTATATCGGGCGGGACGCGCGTTGTCAATGCGCCGCTCTCCTCTTGTAAATGAATTTTCTCCTCTCCGCTCTTGCATTTTTCAAGACACGGGACTATAATAAGTTGTATTTTTTCTTTGGGAGGGATCTCTGTGGTAAAAGCGATCGTTGGCGCCAACTGGGGCGACGAAGGCAAGGGTAAGGTCACGGACCTTTTGGCAGAACAATCGGATCTCGTCATCCGATTTCAAGGCGGCGCGAATGCCGGTCACACCATCATCAACGAATATGGCCGCTTCGCCCTGCACACCCTGCCCTCGGGCATCTTCTATGACCACATCACCAACATCATCGGAAACGGCGTGGCCCTGGACATCCAAAAAGCCGCCGCCGAACTCCAAGAACTTATGGACGCCGGGGTCCCCGCCCCCAAACTCCTGATCTCCGAACGGGCCCAGCTGCTCATGCCCTATCACGTCCTTCAGGACGCCTATGAGGAGGAGCGCCTCGGCGGCAACGCCTTCGGCTCCACCAAGAGCGGCATCGCCCCCTTCTACTCCGATAAGTACGCCAAAGTGGGCATCCAGGTCTGCGACCTCTTCCACGATGCCCGTTTGAAAGAACGGTTGGAGCGGGCGGTGGAGGTGAAAAACATCCTCTTTCAAAACCTCTACCACAAACCCCTCATGGACCCCCAGGCCCTTTACCAGGACCTTCTGCGCCAGCGAGAGATCATCCGCCCCTATGTGGGGGATACCGTGGCCTACGTCCACGATGCCCTCCAGGCCGGCAAGCGGATCCTTTTGGAAGGACAGCTGGGGGCCATGAAGGACCCGGAACTGGGCATCGTCCCCATGACCACCTCCTCCCACACCCTGGCCGGCTTCGGCTGCGTGGGAGCCGCCATCCCGCCCACCGCCATTGAGGACGTCATCTGCGTCTCCAAAGCCTACTCCTCCGACGTTGGCTCCAAGACGGAGCCCTTCGTCAGCGAACTTCTCGGCGAAGCCGGGGATGAGCTGCGCCGCCGGGGCGGAGACAAAGGCGAGTTCGGCGCCACCACCGGCCGCCCCCGCCGGGTGGGCTGGTTCGACACCGTGGCCACCCGCTACGGCTGCATGATCCAAGGCGCCACCCAAGTGGCCCTCACCTGCCTGGACGTGCTGGGCTACCTGGATGAGATTCCAGTCTGCACCGCCTATACCATCGACGGCCAAGTCACCAAAACCTTCCCCGTCCCCGCCCTTCTGGAGCGGGCGAAGCCTGTTTTCACCACCCTGCCCGGGTGGAAGTCCGACATTCGCGGCATCACCGATTACAACGCCCTCCCCGCCAACGCCAAAGCCTATGTGGATTTCCTGGAAGCGGAGATCGGCGTCCCCATCCGCATCGTTTCCACCGGTCCGAAGCGCCATGAAATCGCATGGCGCGGCGGCGATACCATATAATATTAAGGAGTACAGACACCATGCCCATGCAAATCATCCGCGGCGATATCACCAAACGCAGCGTGGACGCCATCGTCAACGCCGCCAACCGCTCCCTTCTGGGCGGCGGCGGGGTAGACGGGTGCATCCACCGCGCCGCCGGTCCCGCCCTGCTGGCCGAGTGCCGGACCCTGGGCGGCTGCGACACCGGCAGCGCCAAACTCACCGGCGCCGGGGAGCTGCCCTGTCAGTACGTCATCCACGCCGTCGGTCCCGTCTGGCACGGAGGCCGTCACGGGGAGCGGGAGCTCCTGTCCTCCTGCTACCGCACCGCCCTGGGGCTGGCCCTGGAAAAACAGTGCACATCCATCGCCTTCCCCCTTATTTCCGCCGGGGTTTACGGCTACCCCAAGGAGCAGGCACTGGAGGTCGCTGTGGAGACCATCCGCGACTTCCTCCGCACCCACGAAATGCTGGTGGAGCTGGTCCTCTTTGACCAGGACGCCTACCAGACCGGTCAGGCCCTCTACCCTGACCTGATTGCACAAACCTGAGAAAAGAGCTGGACACGAAACGGTCCAGCTCTTTTTTTGCAGGGGCCAGCGCCGAAGCACTGGCCCCTTTTGATGATAAGGATTTGTTTTGCGCAGCGTCTGCCTTACTCAGCCATCTGACGATACAGGAAGGTCACGATCTGGCCGCGGGTGCAGTTGCTGGCGGGTGCGAAGGTTGTAGCGGAGGTACCATTGGTGATCTCCTCAGCCACAGCCCACTTGACCGCATCGGCATAGTATGCGTCAGCAGCCACGTCAGTGAACGCGGAATCGCCGGTCACGGCGGGGGACTCAGCATAACGATACAGGAAGGTCACGGTCTGGCCGCGATTCACGGTAGCGTTGGGGCTGAAGGTGGTGGCGCTGGTGCCCTTGGTGATGCCCTTCTCCACAGCCCACAGGACGGCATCGTAATAATACTCGCCGGAGGCCACATCAGAGAAGGAGTTCGTGCCGGTTGCGGCGGGGGAACCGGCAGCGCGCCACAGGAAGGTCACCATCTGGCCGCGAGTGCAGGAGTTGTTGGGGCCGAAGGTGGTGGCCGTCAGGCCGTTGGTGATGCCCTTGTCCACGGCCCACTTCACAGCGTCAGCGTAGTATGCGTCAGCGGCAACGTCGGTGAAGCCGTCGGTGGGGGCGTCAGCCTGCTTGAACGTGGCCTTAACGGTCACGCGGCCCTCAGGCATCACGAAGGTGTAATGGGTGTCGTCGGTCTTGGTCACGGTAATGGTGTTGCCCTTGGAATCGGTGACGGTCACGGTGTCAACCACATAGCCGGTGTTGGGGGTCAGAGTGATGGTCACAGTGTCGCCCTTCTTGGCGTTGTTGTTGGAGACGGTCACTTTGCCGTTGGAGGCACTGGGGACAGAGACGGAGCTGGAAGAACCGCCGCCGCCGCTGGAGCCGGGGCTGGTGGAGCCGCCGTCCTTTTTGAACACGGGATACAGAACCAATGTGCTCTGTACGCCCTCAGCATTCTTCGACGCTGCAATCATCTGATCAAGCATTTCGAAGGTCAACTCGCCAGAGTATTCCGCAGTGGTAGCATTCTCTGTCCCACTCCAACCTTGGAAGGTATAGCCAGTCTCTGCTGCAGCTGTCGGCAGGGCTGTCCCAACATCGTTGGCGGTATAAGTAACTGCCTCATTTTTGCCAAATTTAACAGTAACTGTACGATTGTCAACTGCTAAAGTGTATTCACTGAAGCTTGTAGCGTAGAAGGTTGCAAAGAAATCCGTGTTCTCTTTTGTTACAGTAGCTTTCAACTCTTCTTTTACACTGCCGTCAGCATTCAGGTGCTTAGCAACAACAGGTGTAGTAGTAGCCGCAACAAAATCCGCAGGCAATTTCACCTTAATCTCAATAGGCGTCTCAAAGGTTGTTGTCGTAAGCGGTGCTGCCTTTGTAGGATCCACAGCAACACCAGTATTCTTTGCTTCATAAACAGGTGTAATGTCCAATGTCACAGACTTAGGTGTGGTAGATTGACCATCATCGTAGTTGGTAATCTCAACTTTGAGATAAACAGCAATTTCCTGCGCCGTATCCTTTTTTTCTGTCGCTATATCCTGCAACTCTGCAACAGCTTCATTAACAATACCAGTTACATTTGCAACAACGGTCACATTGGACACTGCGTCACTATCCACACCCTCTTTTACAGTAGGTGCAGGAGTCTCAACCGCTTTTACAGGCAGGTCAGTCTAGGTAATGTCGCTAACATCAATCGTATAGTTGATACCAGCAATCGTTACCTGCACAGGGTCAGCACTCAAAGTTTCATTTTCATACTTGAGCTTAAAGGTCTTTGTTTCAACCGCACCTACAGAAGGTGTGATAGCCAAAGTAACAGTGGTTCCATCTCCGGTGGGAGTTGTAGCCGCACCGGTAATCGTAATCTTACCAGTAACAGGATCAGCAGTCAAATCCGTTGTAGGCGTAGCCACCAAAGTCGCGTTATCTGCAGTCGCAGTCACACTCTTGGCAACGATTCTTTCAAATACAGGTGTGAGGGTAATATTACCAGTAACAGTCACAGCAGCTTCGGGAGCATATGTCTTGGTCCCGTCACTCCAGTGCTTGAAAGCATACCCAGTATCTGCAGCAGGTGCAGCAGGTGCTTTAACTGTACCACCTTTCGCGGCAAAAATAGTGTCCGCGACTTCTCCAGCCTTATCCTTAACTGTAACGGTATTCAAAGTGATTGTCTCAGTGTCAATCTTAGTAAGCTCTCCATCTGCTGTTGCACTGGTATACAACTCAACCTTGTAATCGCCAGCCTTCATAACATAAGGCGTTGTATCTCCCGCTGTGGTAACTACATAAGCACCGTTATCTGCTCTATTAGTGGGATTGAGCGTAATACGCAGAACCGAGAAATTTTCGGTCCCTGTGTAGTTGCGGCAGTCAATCGTCCCAGACAGAGTTTTATTGCCATTTTTATCATTGGTGCTCAATACAGTCCCATCGGGGTCAGTAATTTTAACTGTGTAATAGGTCTTACCGCTGACATCCAAGTCAGTCATAGCAATATACATTGTATTCCGGTCAGAGTCCCGGTTCGCAATGCCAGATGGACGACCATAGCTCTTGATAATCGCATCGACCTCGTCGTTGGCATCATTGCCAACCGCGCAGAATCCAACTTTGTCAATGGCAGCTGGAGCCAGCTTCACCCCACTGAAGTCAACTTTATAAACAGTTGCAGTGGAATTTGCAACAGCTGTGCTTGCATCTGTATACCACTGGAGTTTAACATAGAACACGCCAGCCTTATACGCCTCTGCTGACACATCCAAGTACTGGACAAAGCCTCCTTTATTATCTGCCGTAATGTTCGGAGTAACTTCTCTAACCTGAGCACTCTCAAATGCAGTGCCAAGGCTTTCCGTACTCAGCTTAGCAACGGCTTTCATGTGTGTAGCACCCTCAGGGGCTGCAATCGCAACACCAGCCCAGTAGCCCATATTCTCAGGGCTATCACCATTCCGATGACGTTTGAGGTCCGTAGCCACCAGCTTGATGACATGGTTAACACCGATGTCAGCACTAGCGGGCTCCTCACAAGTAACCTTGTAAGAATCGGCTGCTACCAAATCCTCGTCGGCAATTCCACCTGCATTTGCATCTCTGGTATCATGCAAAATAGCAGGCGTTACATTGGTCGGCGCCTCATACGCCGCCGCAAATGCCGCAACCGGAAGCAAGCTCATCAGCATACACATCGCCAGCAAAATGGACAAAATACGTTTTTTCATATGCGATTCCTCCTAAAAAGTTTTTTCAAATACGGCCGGAGCCGTGATTTGACGTTTCGCGTACCGCCGCCGCGTCTGGGAAACGGTCCCGGCGCAGACAGGACAGCCGCATTTTTTCGGCCCTGTGCGGGAATACACCACGGCTTTCCAGGTGTGGCCCTCAGGGCACTGCCACCAGACCTTCCGGCGGCTGCCGGGGGTGACCATCTCCGGCGTCAGGGGCGCGTTTTGGGTGGGATGCCAGTCTCGGGCGGTCTCCGGTTCCAGGGTGGCCAGGTCGTTGAACCCCGCCAAAACCTTCCGCCCCGTACAATAGGGGCAGTCAGAGCCGTTTACCGTCCGCGCCCCCACCGCCGCCTGATACGAATGCCCCAGGGAACAGCGCCACCACACCCGGCGGTTGCTGCTGGGGGGGCAGGTCTCGGGGGTCAGGGGGGTGTTCCTGGCGTGGTCCCACTCTCGGGCCACAGCGGGGTAGGCGCTGGCCAGGTCGTTCTCGCCGGCCACCACCACTTTTCCGGCGCACACCGGACAGCCCGCGCCCCGGGCGCGGGTGGTGACCATGGCCTGCCAGCGGTGGCCTTTTTCACAGCGCCACCAGACTTTCTTGTGGGAGCCTGCAAACAGGTCCACAGGGCGCAGGGTCCCGTTGCCTTCGGTGTCCCACTGCCGGAGCAGGTCCGGGTGGGTGCTCGCCAGGTCGTTTTCACCGGGGCTGAGGACCCGATTGGCGCAGTACGGACAGCCCGTACCGCTGACCCGGCTCTTCACAGCCGCCTGCCACTGGTGGCCCTTTTCACAGCGCCACCAGACCTTTTGATGACTGCCGAAGGTCAGGCTTTCAGGGGTCTGAGTTCCGTTTCGTTCTACGTCCCACTGCTGCAGCAGTGCTGAGTTTCCCTGCGACCTGCAGTAGTCGTAGAGAGATCGCTTCATCGCATCACCGGCCTTTCTTTGCCCCGTTCTGGGTATGACGAAAACAATATTTCGTCGCAGAGATGCCCGCAAAAACAGGCCGCGACTACATATTGCAAGTGAATTATATCATGTAAAGCTGGAAAACACA
>JAAWAE010000038.1 GCA_022792035.1 Ruminiclostridium sp.
AGATGAAAAATTTAGGAAATTATCGTGGAAATGCCCGCCCTGTTCTCTTGTAATTTTGGAAGATCTGTGCTATGCTGTTGCTGTAGACAATAACAAGAAAAGTTACAAATAAGTATAGGATATGAAAAACCGCCCGGCGTCGCGCAGACCCGGGCGGTTTCTTTGGAACGAAAACAGACGTTACTTCCTGCGCCGCAGCAGCACCGTCAGGAAAAACCAGAGGGCCAGCAGCAGCGTGATGGACGCCCCCGTGGACGCCCCTATATAATAGGAGACCATCAGCCCCCCCACCCCGCACACCAGCGCGGCCGCCAGGGACAGCAGGTGATACTGGGGCAGATCCCGGGCCAGGTTCCGGGCGGCGGCGGCGGGGAGCACCAGCAGGGCGTTGATCACCAGCAGGCCCACCCAGCTCATGGAGATGGTCACCACCACGGCGATGGCGGCGGTGAAAAGGAAGCTCTTCCAGCCCACCCGGATGCCCCGGCTGTCCGCCAGGGCCTGATGGACGGCGGAGAGCATCATTTGATTATAGGAACTCACCCACAGCAGCACCAGCAGGACCAGAATCCCCGCCAGCAGGGCGATCTCCTCCACGCTGACGCTGAGGATGTCCCCGATGAGCAGGGTGTTGAAGCGGGTGAAGCTGTGACTGCCCAGGGTGCTGAGGAAAATGCCCAGGGCCACGGCGGCGGAGGAAAAGACGCTGATGGCGGTGTCGCTGGCCATGTCGCTGTGCTGGCGCACCAGGGTGAAGAGCAGGGCGATCACCAGGGAGAAGACCACGGCGGCCCCCACCGGGGCGGTCATGCCGCACAGGGCGCCGATAGCCATGCCGGTGAAGGCGGAGTGGCCCAGGGCGTCAGAGAAGAAGGCCATGCGGCTCTCCACCACCATGGTGGAGAGCAGGCCGAAGAGGGGGGTCACCACCAGGATGGCCAGCAGGGCGTGCTTCATGAAGAACATACTGTCTGCCTGCGCCCACTCAAAGGGGAGGAGGGAGACGAGCCAGTACCAAAAACTCAAGGGGCCTCACCGCCTTTCTTGCCTAAATCCAGGTGGAACACGGAGCGGAATTCTGTGGAGCCCAGCACCTGGGCGGGGGTGCCGGAGGTCAGGATCTGCTGCTGCAGGAGGATGACCTGGTCGGCGTAGAGCTGGAGGGTGGAGAAGTCGTGGGTGGAGAAGAGGATGGAGAGGTCGTAGGTCCGGCGGATCTCGTCCAGCATCTCCATGAGCAGGTGTTCCCCGCCCATATCCACCCCGGAGAGGGGTTCATCTAATATGAGGATCTGGGGAATGGGTTCCAAGGCCAGGGCCAGGAGGACCCGCTGCAATTCCCCGCCGGAGAGGGAGCCGATGCGTTTTTTCAACAGAGCTTCGGCGTGGACCCGGGTGAGGCACTCGGTGACTTTCTCCCGCAGGGCGCTGGGGACAGGGAGGAAGACGGGCCAGCGGGCGATGGCGGCGGCGAAGAAGTCCAGGACGCTGACGGGACAGCTGCGCTCAAAGCTGGGGCTTTGGGGGACGTAGCCGATCTTGGGGCGGCTGGGGTAGCCTCCGGCCAGCTCAAAGCGGATGGACCCGCTGTAGGGGATCTGGCCTAGGATGCTGCGGAAGAGGGAGGACTTCCCGGCCCCGTTGGGACCGATGAGGGCGGTGATCTCCCGGCAGTTGAGCTGAAAGCTCACGTCCTGGAGGATGGAGCTGCCTTCCAGGGTGACCCCTAGTCCTTGGACGCGGAGCTGACAGGCGCCGGGGCGTCCTGGGAGGGGGATGCGGCTGTGGGGTTGTTTGGCGATACGGCGCATGATGGATAAGCCTCCTGAATGGCGGTGACGTTGGCGGAGAGGACGTGGAGGTAGAGCTCCACGCCCGAAAGGGAGGAGTCCCGGCGGCTCATGAGCAGGTCCAGGGGGACGGTCTGGATCTGGGCCTCCCGGGCGATGAGGGCGGCGGTGGCGTCGGCCCCGTGGACCTCAGTGAAGACGGCGGGGAGGTGATGGGTGTCGATGAGGTTTAGGATATCCCGGACCTCCAGGGCGGAGGCTTCGCTGCCGGCCTCCTCCTCAATGGCCCGGAGGATGTGGAGATCGAAAGCTTCGGCGAAGTAGGAGAAGCCGTCGTGAAAGGTGATCAGGTCCCGGAGGGCCAGGGGGAAGAGCTGCGCTTTCAGCTGGGCATAGCGGGAGCGGATCTTCTCCTGGGCGGCGCTGGCGTTGGCGGAGAGCCGGGCGGCGTGTTCCGGGGCCAGTTCCCCCAGGCCCTGGGCCAAGTTGTCCAGCATCTGGCAGGCCCTTCGGGGGTCCAGCCAGATGTGGGGGTCCGTGGCCTCTGCTTCGCCGTGGTCCCCGTCCTGGTGGGCGTGGTCATGGTCGTGGTCGGAGCAGAGGAGTTCGATGCCTTGGGCGGCGTCGATCTGGGGACGGCGGGCGGCTTCCAGGGCGTGGGCCATAGAATCTTCCAGCCCGGCCCCGCTGAGCAGGACGGCGTCCGCTCCTTCCAGGACCTTCATGTCGGTGATGGAGAGGCTGTAGTCGTGCATACAGCTCAGCTGCTCGTTGACCACCAGGGTGACGGTGAGTTCCGGGATATCCTGGGTCAGTTCCTGGGCGAAGAGGTAGACGGGGTAGGTGGTGGCGGCCAGGGTCAGGCCCTCCGGCGGGGTCTCCGGTTCCCCGGAGGGGGCGCAGGCGCACAGGAGCAGCAGGGCCAGCAGCGGCAGGAGACGTTTAGCTTGCATAGGCGCGATAGAGGAAGGTGACGATCTCGCCACGAGTGCAGACCTTGTTGGGGGAGAAGGCGGTGGCGGAGGTGCCCTTGGTGATGTCTTTTCCTACGGCCCAGGCCACGGCGGAGGCCAGCTCCGTTCCGGCGGAGACGTCAGAGAAGTGGACGCTGTTCGAGGCGGCGGGGGACCCGGCGGCTTTCCAGAGATAGGTGACCACATTGGCCCGGGTGCATCCGGCGCCGCCGTTGAGGACGCTGCCGGAAATTAACCCCTTTTCGCTGGCCCAGGCGGCGGCAGAGGCGAAGTAATCCCCGGCCTTCACGTCGGAGAAGCCGCCGTCGGAAGCGGCGGCGGGGGAGCCGTTGGCCCGGTGAATGAAGGTCAAGATCTGCGCGGTGGTACAGGGGGAGTCAGGGCTGAAGGTCATGGCCCCGGTGCCGTTGGTGATGCCCTTGCCCACGGCCCACTGTACCGGCTGGGCGAAGTAGTCGCTGTCGGCCACGTCAGAGAATCCGGCGCTGCCCAGGCTGGGGCCCAGGATGACGTAGTAGGGGTCCTGGTCCGGGGCGTGGAGGACGCGCAGGGTGAAGTAGTCGTCAAAGGAGTCCTCGGCCTTGCCCTGGAAGATGGCGTTCATCACGGCCCCGGTGTAGTAGGTCTGGAAGCGGCCGTCGCTGAGGGTCCGGCCCCCGGTGCCGGGGATGCCGTAGCCGTCGTAGTCCTTGTTACCCTTGTTTATGGTGACGGTGCTGCCGGGCTGGAGCCGCACCAAATTGACAGAGACGCTTTCATAGGGCTCCAGGGCGTTGTCGGCGGCGTAAGCGGCGGACTGGACGGTGGTTTTCTCCACCGAGGCGGCGGCGAAGGTCACAGAATAGCCGTTGTAGAATGTAAGGGTGAGGGGTTGATATCCCCCCGCGGCAAAGGCGGGCGTGCTCAGGCCCAGGCACAGCACCAGGGTCAAGAGGAGGGAGCGGGCAGCTTTTTTCATAAAAATTCGATCCTTTCTTCCTGTGTTTGCAGGCTTTCTCTTAGTCTAACAGGCTTGCGCGGGGATTGCAAGGGAAGGCAGGGGCCGTTTTTCCGAAAAAACTTGCAAAAAACCCCTATGCAAAAGGGACGTTTTACGATAAAATAGGAAATAAGCGACTGTTCGACGCAATCCAGACCAGGACCAGGGGAGGTCATAGTAGAGATGAAAGCAAAGTATCAGCGGGTCTTGCTCAAAATCAGCGGCGAGGCCCTAGCGGGAGAGAGCGGCCGGGGACATGATTTTTCCTTCATCGCCCAAGTTTGCCAGGCCGTGAAATCCTGTACAGACTTAGGGGTCCAGGTGGGCCTCGTGGTGGGGGGCGGCAACATCTGGCGGGGCGTCAAGGACGGCGGCGGCCGGATGGAACGCAGCCGCGCCGACCAGATGGGGATGCTGGCCACTGTCATCAACAGCTTGGCCGTCCAGGAGGCGCTGGAGCAGCAGGGGCAGTGGACCCGCGTGCTCACCTCCTTTCCCATGGGTCCCGTGGCAGAGCCCTATTCCTATGCCCGGGCCGACCAGTATTTGAAGGAAGGCGCCGTGGTGATCTTCGCCGGCGGCACTGGCAACCCCTACTTCTCCACGGACACCGCTGCCGTGCTCCGGGCCGCCGAGATCGGCGCGGACATGATCCTGCTGGCCAAGAACATCGACGGCGTCTACAGCGCCGACCCCAAGCGAGACCCCAGCGCCGTGAAATATGACCGCATCAGCTATGACCAGGTGCTGGCGGGGCATCTCCAGGTGATGGACCTGCCCGCGACATCCCTGGCCTTGGAAAATCACATCCCCGTGATGATCTTCGCCCTGGCCGACCCGGAGAATATCCGCCGGGTGGTGCTGGGCGAGCAGATCGGGACTATCGTTGAGGAGGAACCATCATGAACGAGATCTATCAGGAATACGACGCCAAGATGCAAAAGACCATCGACTCCGTGCAGAGTGATTTCGCCAGCGTCCGGGCCGGACGGGCCAACGCCGCGGTGCTGGACAAGATCACCGTGGAGTATTACGGCACCGCCACCCCTCTGCAGCAGGTGGCCTCCATCTCCACCCCGGACCCTCGGACCCTGGTGATCCAGCCCTGGGACGCAACCCTGCTCAAGGCCATTGAAAAGGCCCTTCTGGTCTCCGAACTGGGCATCAATCCCCAGAACGACGGCAAGGTCATCCGTCTGGCTTTCCCCCAGCTCACCGAGGAGCGCCGCAAGGAGCTAAGCAAGCAGGTGAAGAAGTACGGCGAGACCGGTAAGGTGGCCATCCGCAACATCCGCCGGGACGCCATGGAAAAGCTCAAGAAGATGAAGAAGGACTCCGAGATCACCGAGGACGACCAGGAGGAGCTGGAAGACGACATCCAAAAGCTCACCGACAAGCGCATCAAGGAGATCGACGAGCTGACGGCCCAGAAAGAGGCCGAGCTGATGGCCGTGTAAGACACTCATGGCATTTTTTAAGAGAAAGAAGCCAAGCCCGCCCCCAGAGACCCTGGACCCGTCCCGTCTGCCCCGCCACATCGGCATCATCATGGACGGCAACGGCCGCTGGGCCCAGAAGCGCGGCCTGCCCCGAACGGCAGGCCACGCCGCCGGGGCGGAGACCTTTCGCACCATCGCCTATCACTGCCGGGATTTGGGCATCCCCTATCTGACGGTGTACGCCTTTTCCACGGAGAACTGGAAACGCCCCATGGAAGAGGTCTCTGCCATCATGGGCCTGCTGCGCAAATATCTGCTGGAGGCTTTGGAGAAAATGGAGAGGGACGGGTTTCGCATCGTCTTTTTCGGCGATCTGACGCCGGTCCCGCCAGAGCTGCGGGAGCTGTGCCTGGAGACCCAGGCCGCCGGCGCGGCTGTGGAAGGGGTGAGGCATCAGATCAACGTCTGCTTCAACTACGGCGGACGGGACGAGCTGCTCCGGGCCGCCCGGGCCTGGGCGGCGGACTGCCAAGCAGGCCGCTGTCTGCCGGAGGCATTGGATGAGGAGACTTTTTCCCGCTATCTGGACTCCCGCGGCCTGCCGGACCCGGACCTGGTGATCCGGCCCAGCGGGGAGCTGCGGCTTTCCAACTTTTTGACCTGGCAGTCCGCTTACGCGGAACTATATTTCACCGATGTGCTCTGGCCGGATTTCAGCCCTGCGGTGCTGGATCAGGCCCTGCTGGACTATCAGCACCGGGCGCGGAGGTTTGGGGGGATCTGACCCCCCTTGGACGGGACCATTCCGCTTCCTGTGGTTCCGGCCTTGGAACGTATCGAAGAAAGGAGCGGATCTTATGAGAAATCGGGTCATCGTGGCCTGCATCGGGGTGCCTGTGATTTTATTGGTGCTCTTCGTGCTGCCAGATCCCTGTACGCCTGCCCTGATCGCGGTGCTCTCCGCTTTGGGGACTTATGAGGCTATGGGGGCCATTGGCATGAACCACCCTCGCATTGCCCTGTATACCGCGGCCCTGGCCCTGGCCATCCCCTTCTGGGTCTACTTTGGGGAGCGGCGGATCATCGGCCTTCTGGTGCTGCTCATCTACCTGACGGTGGTCTTTCTGGAAGCTTTTGCCAGCGGCTTCCGGGTGAAGATCGAGCGGGTGGGCTCCGCCTTTTTCTTCGCGCTGTTCATTTCCTACTGCCTGTCCTCGGTGGTGCGGATCGGTTCGCTGTATTTAAGGGACAGTTATATCCTCCTGCCCATCTTCATCCCCTTCCTGGTGGATGCGGCAGCGATGCTGACCGGGATGCGCTTTGGCAAGCGTACCATCACCCCCCGCCTCTCCCCCCATAAGACTCTGGAGGGCTGCATCGGCGGCTTGGCAGTGGGAATTCTGGCGTGTATCCTTTACGGCGTGGCGGTGCATCTCATCACCGACGCCAACGTCAATTATTATTTCCTCACGGTCTACGGCCTTCTGGGAGGCATTTTCACCCAGATCGGAGACCTGGCCTTCTCCTATATCAAGCGCACGCGGAAGGTCAAGGATTTTGGCAACATCCTGCCCGGACACGGGGGGGTGCTGGACCGCTTCGACAGCATGATCTTCTGCGCTCCCTTGGTGGAACTGCTGATCCACTGGCTGCCGGCCTTCCGCTGAGGAGAGAAGGAGGGAAGTATGGAACGACACATTTCCATCCTGGGCTCCACCGGCTCCATCGGGACCCAGACCTTAGAGGTGGCGCGGCACTGCGGCCTTCCCGTGGCGGCCCTGACCGCCCGCCGCAGCATTGACCTTCTGGAGCAGCAGGCCAGACAATTCCATCCTCAGGTGGCAGCGGTGGCGGATCAAGCCGCCGCTGCGGCTTTAGCGCGGCGTTTGTCCGACACCCCGGTCCAAGTCCTGGCCGGGGAGGAGGGCATCCTCGCCGCCGCCGCCCTGCCCCAGGCGGGGACGGTGGTGACGGCCCTGGTGGGCATCGCGGGCTTAGGCCCTACCTTAGCCGCCATCGACGCCGGAAAGCGCATCGCCCTGGCCAACAAGGAGACCCTGGTCTGCGCCGGTCCCCTGGTGATGGCCCGGGCGAAGGCCCGTGGGGCGGAGATCCTGCCCGTGGACTCAGAGCACTCCGCCATCTTCCAGAGCCTGCAGGGGGGAAAACGGGGAGAACTGCGCCGCATCCTCCTCACAGCCTCCGGCGGACCTTTTTACGGTTACACCCGAGCCCAGCTGGACCGGGTGACCCCGGGGGATGCGCTCAAACACCCCAACTGGTCCATGGGGGCGAAGGTGAGCATCGACTCCGCAACCCTGATGAACAAGGGCCTGGAATTGTTGGAGGCCATGTCGCTGTTTGACGTTTCCCCGGAGCAGATCGAGATTTTGGTCCACCGGGAGAGCATAGTCCACTCTGCGGTGGAATACTGTGATGGCAGCGTCCTGGCGCAGCTGGGGGAGGCGGATATGCGCCTTCCCATCCAGTACGCCCTGACCTATCCCCACCGGGTCCCCGGTCCCGCCCGGCGCTTAGACCTGTTCACCCAGAACAAGCTGACCTTTGCCCCGCCGGATCTGGAGACATTCCCCTGCTTGGCCTTGGCGATTTCCGCCGCCAAGGAGGGCGGGACCGCCCCCGCGATCTTGAACGGAGCCAATGAAGCGGCGGTGGCGGGATTCCTGTCCCAGCGGATCGGATTTTTGGATATCCCCCGGGTGGTGCAGGCGGCTTTGGAGCAGGTGGAGCGGGAGCCGCTGAGCCTGGAGGCCGTCCACCGGGCGGACCAGAGGGCCCGGACCGCGGCAGAGATGGCCATGGAGACGCTGCAAGCCATCACGAAGGGGTGAAGTGACTTGATTTATATCATCGTAGGCATCCTCCTGTTCGGCGTATTGATCGCCGTACATGAGGGAGGACATTTCGTCAGCGCAAAACTCTTGGGCGTTCGGGTGAACGAGTTCGCCATCGGCATGGGTCCGCTGCTGTTTTCCAAAACGTATGGGGAAACCCAATACTCCCTGCGCCTGCTGCCCCTGGGGGGCTACTGCGCCATGGAAGGGGAGGACGAGGACAGCGAGGACCCCCGGGCATTCTCCAACAAAGCCCCCTGGCGCAAACTCATCATCCTGGCGGCAGGTTCTGGAATGAACCTGGTGGCAGGCTTCCTGCTGGCGGCGCTGCTCTTCGTCAACGCCGGGAGTTTTACCGTCCCGGTTCTGGAGCATTTGGAGGACATCCCCGCCGCCGGGGCATCGGGTCTTCAGGAGGGGGACCGAATCCTGCGCATCAACGGCCAGCGAGTCTGGATCTACAATGACGTGATTATGTATTTGAACGCCGCCGCCGGTAAGGATGTAGACGTGCAAGTGGTGCGCGGCGGAGAAAAGATTTTACTGAAAGACCTGCCCCTCCAGCGGCAAACCTTTGAGGAGAACGGAAAAACCGTACAGCGATACGGTCTGCGTTTCCAGGTCCAGGAAGCTACCTTCCCCGCCGTCATGAAGCAGAGCTTCGATACCTGCTGTTACTTCGGGAAAGCCGTCTGGCAGGGATTGGGTATGCTGGTAAGCGGACAGGTAGGCTTAAAAGATATGTCCGGCCCCGTAGGCATCGTCAGCTACTTGGGCGAGGCCGGAGAGCAGGGCGGAAACCTGCAGGCCGGCCTGCAGAACGTAGTCTATATCATCGCCCTAGTGGCAGTCAACCTAGCCATTATGAACCTCCTGCCCATCCCCGCGTTGGACGGGGGACGGATTTTCCTCCTGCTGGTGAGTGAGCTGGTCTTCTTTGTGACCCGCCGGCGCATGGACGGAAAATACGAAGCCTACCTGCACGCGGCAGGGTTCGCGCTGTTGATGCTCTTTATGGCGGTCGTCACATTCAGCGACGTGTTCAAGCTCTTTCAGTAGGGGCCGATGTACCCATCGGCCCTTTCCCGGACGGGATACCTTGGAACAGACGAGGGGCGATGAGTACCCCCTACGAGAGACCAGGTACCGTCAAAGGAGGATGTGTATGACAAGAAAGATACTGGTAGGAAAAGTCCCGGTAGGCGGCAGCGCTCCGGTGAGCATCCAATCCATGACCAACACCCAGACGGCAGACATAAACGCTACTGTGGAACAAATCCGCAAACTCACCGCCGCCGGATGTGAGATCGTCCGGGTGGCAGTCCCGGACCACGCCGCCGCCCTGGCGGTGGGAGAGATCAAAAAGCAAATCGAGATCCCCCTGGTAGCCGACATCCACTTCGACTACCGCCTAGCCCTCACCTGCATTGAGGGCGGGGTGGATAAAGTGCGCATCAACCCCGGGAACATCGGGGGAGAGGAGCGCGTACGTGCGGTGGCGGAAGCCGCCGGGACGCGTGGGATTCCCATTCGTATCGGTGTCAACGGCGGTTCTCTGGAAAAACCCCTGCTGGAGAAATACGGCGGTGCTACCCCGGAAGCTCTGGTGGAGTCTGCCTTCGGGCATATTGCCCTGCTGGAACGCTGGGGCTTTCGGGATATCTGCGTGTCCCTGAAATCATCCAACGTTCCGACCACGATGCAGGCCTATCAGCTGATGCACCAGCGCAGCGACTACCCCCTGCACTTGGGGGTCACAGAGGCGGGTACCGCCCGGATGGGTACCCTGAAAGCCGCTGCCGGTATTGGGGGCCTTTTGGCTTTGGGTATCGGGGACACCCTTCGGGTGACCCTGACTGCCGACCCGGTGGAGGAAGTTTATGCCGCCCGGGATATCCTGAAGGCCGTAGGCGTGCGCCGGGAAGGCCCGGAGCTGATTGCCTGTCCCACCTGCGGCCGGACTAAGATTGACCTGATTCCTCTGGCCCAGGCGGTGGAGGAGCGTTTGAAAGAGATTAAAAAACCCATCTCCGTGGCGGTGATGGGCTGTCCGGTGAATGGGCCGGGTGAGGCCGCTGCTGCCGACGTGGGTATTGCTGGCGGCAACGGGTTTGGGCTGCTGTTTCGGCGGGGGGAAGTGGTGAAGAAAGTTCCCCAGGAGGGTTTGGTGGAGGAGCTGATGGGGTTGATTGAGGCGCTGTAGCCTTTTGCTCAGGGGCTCCGCCCCTTGCACCCCGCCGGGCTTCGCCCTGGACCCACCGCCCTTTGAAAAGGGCGGCCCTAAACTTTAAGAGAGGAAAAAACCATGCCAGAAAAAGACCTTCCTTTTTTTGATGTATTCGCCCGCTATCACCCCGGCCCGGAGCTTTCGTCAGCTGCGGCGGGGTGGTTTGTCGCGGGAGCGGTGATGGACAGCCGGGCGCGGACGGTACAGGTGAAGCTGCGCTGTCCCGCGCCGCCTGACCCAGAGCTGCTGCGAAGGGTGGAGGCGGAGCTGACCAGGGCCTATGGTCTCACCGGGGCGCAGATGGTCCCGCTGCCCTCCCCAGGGGTTGAGGCGGATGCCCCGCCGCCCATCGAGGAGACGGTTCCGCCGCCGGAGGAGGTCCGCGAGCCGCCGCCGGAGGAGGAGGACCAACAGGAGAGTGAGGAGGAGCGTCTCTTCCGCCAGACCCAGGCTCTGCGCCGGGAGGCGATGAAAAAAGCACGGGAGACGAAGCCGCAAAGCAGTGAGGGTTTCCATATCCGGCGGATCTTCGGCCCCCGGCAGATCAAGCGTGCCCCTGTGCCTATGCGGACCTTGGAGCTGAACATGGGGGCTGTGACGGTGGAGGGGGATGTCTTTGCCGTAGAGCACCGGGAGCTGAAGAAGCGCAACGCCTGGGTCATCAGCTTCGATATCACCGACTACACCAGCTCCATCCGGGTGAGCAAGTTCATGCCTGGGGACGAGGGGCTGCCGATCGTGGAGGAAGTAAAGAAGGGGATGCACCTGCGGATCGCGGGCCGGCTGAATCTGAATCGCTTTGACAACGATATGGTTTTGGAACCTTTGGTGATTGAGACGGCCCAGAAGTGGGAGAAAAAGGACACGGCCCCAGAAAAGCGGGTGGAGCTTCATCTGCACACCAGGATGTCCCTGATGGACGCGCTGACCGATACGGCCAGTGTGGTGAAACGGGCCATTTCCTGGGGGCACCCCGCCATCGCGATTACCGACCACGGCGTGGCTCAGTCTTTCCCCGACGCCTGGAATGCCGCCAAGGGGAAGATCAAGGTCCTCTTGGGTACAGAGGCGTATTACATCAACAATGTGGACGAGCGGCTTACCATCCGGGGGGAGCAGGAGCAGGCTTTGGATGCCCCCATCGTCTGCTTTGATTTGGAGACCACTGGGCTGGATAAGGAGACGGAGCGCATCATCGAGATCGGCGCCGTGGTTTGGGAGGCCGGGGAGATCAAGGAACGCTTTCAGACCTTCGTGGACCCCCAGCGGTCCCTGACCCCGGAGATCATCCAGCTCACCGGCATCACCGACGATATGCTCCAGGGCGCGCCGGGGCAGGAAGAGGCCATCCGGGCTTTTTTGGACTTCGCGGCGGGGCGTCCTCTGGCGGCGCATAACGCGGAGTTCGACATCGGTTTCATCCGGGAGGGCTGTGGGCGTTACGACATTTCCTTCCAGCCCACTTTTTTGGATACCCTCCCCCTGGCCCAAAACCTCCTGCCGGAGCTGGGGAAATATAAGCTGGACCTTATCGCCCAACACCTGAACCTGCCGGACTTCAACCATCACCGGGCCAGCGACGACGCGGCCATGGTGGGCTATATGCTCACGCCTCTGTTCCAAATGCTCCAGGACCGGGGGGTGCGGAGTTTGCAGGAGATCAACAAGGACCTGAGCCGCACCAGCTCCATGGGCAAGGCTAAGCGGTATCCCCGCCACCTGATCGTGCTGGCGAAGAACCATGCGGGGCTGCGCAATCTCTACAAGTTGATCTCTCTGGGACACCTGCAATACTTTAAGCGCTTCCCCCTGATGCCGAAAAGCGAGATCAACGCCAACCGGGAGGGCCTGATCCTGGGCTCCGCCTGCGAGGCCGGGGAGCTGTATCAGGCCATCATCCGGGGGAAGGATTGGGAGGAGCTGTGCCGGATCGCCTCCTGGTATGACTTTTTGGAGATCCAGCCCCTGAGCAACAATTCCTTCATGCTCCGTCCCGATAAGAGCGGCAAGACCATCGCCCGGAATGAGGAGCAGATCCGGGACTGGAACCGGACGGTGGTCCGTTTGGGAGAGGCGTTGGGAAAACCCGTCTGCGCCACCGGGGACGTTCACTTTATGGACCCGGAGGATGAGATTTACCGTCACATCCTGCTGGACACCAAGGGATTCGACGACGCGGATTCCCCCAACCCCCTCTATTTCCGCACCACGGAGGAGATGCTGGAGGAGTTTTCGTACCTGGGGAAAGAGAAGGCTTATGAGGTGGTGGTCACCAACACCCAGCTGGTGGCCTCCTGGTGTGAGGAGGTGAAGCCCCTGCCGGATGGGCTCTTTGCCCCCAAGCTGGAGAACTCCGACCAGGAGCTTTACAACCTGGTGTGGGACAAGGCCCACGAGCTTTACGGGGAGGACCCGCCTCAGATCGTCAAGGACCGCATCCAGCTGGAGCTGCCGGGCATCATTGAGCGCAAGTATGACGTGATTTATATGTCTGCCCAGAAGTTGGTCCAGAACTCCCTGGAGCATGGCTACTTGGTGGGGTCCCGGGGGTCTGTGGGCTCGTCCATCGTGGCCTTCCTGTCGGGGATCACGGAGGTCAACTCCCTGCCGCCCCACTACCGCTGTCCCAAGTGCAAGCACTCCGACTTTGCGGCCGGAGAGGGACAGGGCTGCGGGGCGGATATGGAGGACGCCAACTGTCCCATCTGCGGGACGCCCTATGTGAAGGACGGCTTCAACATCCCCTTCGAGACCTTCCTGGGCTACGGCGGCAAGAAGGTGCCGGATATCGACCTGAACTTTTCCGGGGAATACCAGGCCAACGCCCACCGCTACACCTTTGAACTCTTTGGGGAGAACCACGTCTTCCGGGCGGGGACCATCGGTACCGTGGCGGAAAAGACCGCTTACGGCTATGTCAAGAAGTACCTGGCCGCCCGGGGGATGCAGGCCACCAAGGCGGAGGAGAACCGCTTGGCGCTGGGCTGTACCGGCGTGCGCCGGACCACGGGCCAGCATCCCGGAGGCATGGTGGTCATCCCCCAGGACCGGGAGATTTATGATTTCTGCCCCGTCCAGCACCCGGCCGACGATACGGGGACCGATATCATCACCACCCACTTCGACTACCACAAGATGGAGGACAACCTCCTCAAGCTGGATATGCTGGGCCACGACGACCCCACCATGATCCGCATGATGGAGGACCTCACCGGGGTCAACGCCCAGGAGATCCCCTTGGACGATCAGGATACCATGACCATTTTTATTGATTCCAAGCCCCTGGGTTATGAGAACGACCCGGTGCTGGGGCCTACGGGGGCTGTGGCGGTGCCGGAGTTCAACACCCGCTTCACCCGGCAGATGCTCCAGGATACCCAACCGAAAAAGTTCAACACGCTGGTGCGGCTTTCCGGGTTCTCCCACGGCACCGATGTGTGGTTGGGGAACGCCCGGGATTTGATCCTGTCCAAGACCGCCACCGTTGATTCCACCGTAGGCTGCCGGGATGACATCATGCTTTATCTTATGGAGATGGGTGTGGAGCCGAAGCTGGCCTTTGATATCATGGAGGCGGTGAGAAAGGGTAAAGTAAAGAAGGGCGGCTTCCAGCCCGGTTGGGAGGAGGCCATGCGGGAGAACAACGTCCCGGATTGGTATATCGAGTCGCTGGCGAAAATCGGGTATCTCTTCCCCAAAGCCCACGCGGTGGCCTATGTGATGATGGCCTTTCGCATCGCGTGGTTCAAGGTCCACCGGCCCCTTGCGTTCTACGCCGCGTATTTTTCCATCCGGGCCAAGGCCCTGGACGCCACCTGTATGTGCATGGGCATGGAGGTCTGCCAGCAGAAAATGCGGCAGATCGCCGCCAAGGAGAAGGAGGCTGCGGCGGTGGAAGAGGATATGATGGTGACCTTGGAGGTCTGCTATGAGTTCTACCTCCGGGGCTTCACCTTCGAGCACATCGACCTCTACCGCTCCGACGCCACCAAGTTCTTGCTGGACGAGGAGAAGGGGAGTCTTCTGCCGCCTTTTACTGCGATCCCGGGCTTGGGAGAGTCGGCGGCACTGTCCATCGTGGAGAACCGGGTGGGACGGCAGTTCATCTCCCAGGAAGAGCTATTATCCGCCTGTCCCAAGGTGTCTAAGGCCCATGTGGATCAGCTGCGTTTGGCGGGGGCGTTGGGGTCTATGCCCGAAACCAGCCAGATCTCCCTGTTTTGAGGAGATGGAACCGAGATAGAAAATCATGGCTAGTATACTGTTACAACTGACCTATATGCTTCCCGACTGTGCTGCCGGGGCCTTGCTGTACGCTCTGCTGTACAGGCCCCGAAAGCGGTGTTTGAGGGGAAAGGGTCTGTTCAGTCCGCCTCTGCGGGGTCTGGCGCGTATCGGCAGGATCGTGAGAAAAACGGACTTGAAAAAGAGACAAAAAGAAATTGACAAGACCGCTTAGGCGATATATAATAAAAAACAGAAGGGTACTGCTTAACACGGCGGCTGACCCGATCTACTTAGTCAACAAAAACGTTGACCGCTCGGGGGCTTCCGGGCGGTCAACACGCTTTTGTAGACGTAAATAAGATTGACACGACTGCCATGCAGACCAAAATCCGCAGCAAGGCCAAGAGCTTATCACGCCACATCAGCACCACCTCCTGTTCACCTGGAATAAAACGCAGGGAGAGGTGGGCCAACCGCTTTTATGTATCAGTACCCTTCTGACCAGCCCGTGTGGACTGGTATATTCATTATAGTGGAGAAAAGCGTAGGTGTCAATCCAAATCGAAAAGCCACGAGAGTAAGAACTCCCGTGGCTTTTCGTGTATCCTGAGGGGATTACTTCAAATTCTCCACCATGCGCACCGCAATCGCCAGGGCCTGTTCCCTGGTTGCGTTGGCGTAGTGGTTCGCCTCCTGGGCGGTGGTGGTGTTGGAAGGAGCGAACTTGTTCTCGCCCATGCCGTTGATGATCTGATTGGCGGCCATAAAGTAGACGCTCTCCCTGGCCCAATCGGAGATCAGCGCGTCATCGGCGAAGCGCGCAGGCTGGGTGAACTGCAAGGGATACTGCGCATCCCCCTCGTAGCTCCACCCGGGCATGGTGGCCCGCTTGAACACCCGGGTCAGCATGGTGGCTGCCTGCTCCCGGTTGAGGAGCTTGTTGGGGGCGAAGGTATCCGGGGCGACGCCTACGGCTACATTCAGGTTGTAGGCTTTCAGCATCTCCGGGTCGGAGCAGTCGGTGAAGGGGTTTACCGTGGCGGGCAGGGCGGTGGTGCCGGAGAGTTTTTCATATGTCTTCACTGACACCGCGGCAAACTCCAGACGGGTGATGGGTTCTGTCATCACGGCGCCCTCTAAAATCTCCGGGATGAGGCCGTACTCTTTGGCCCGGTCGATCTCGCTCTCAGCCCAGGTGCTGGTGACGGGCTTGGAGTTCAGAGCCAAAACAGCGTCGATATCCGCGCCGGGCCAGCTGCTGTCGGGATGCTCCCGCAGGTCGGTAAGGCGGACATAGCGGAAGCGGCCGTCTTCGGGGACCTTGCCGTTGAGGTCCAGACCGGTGGTCTTGCCTTTGGCGGTGCCCACTTCATACCAGGTTTTCAGGTCGCTGCTGACCTCGACCTTGGTGGCCTCGGCGTCGGGTCCCACTTCAAAGACGTAGATGTCCTCGCCTTCGCCGTCCACGATGCTCACGTTGAACTCCAGCACCAGCACGCCGCCGGCGCCAAGGCACAGGTCCGCGCCGCTGGATTCCCCTTTGTAGTCCGGCTGTCCCAGGGTGACAGAGGGGTCCTGATTCTTCTGGATGCTGGTCCAGGGATCGCCGTGGGTGAACTCCACCACCCGGGTGGCGAAGGAATATTCGCCGTCCTTGACGGTGCGCTCCTTGCCGTGGCGGTCGGTGAAGGTGTAGTCCGCGGCGAAGGCCATGGGGGCCATCAGCAGCAGGACTGCCAGGGTCAGGGCTAGGGAAAGTAATCTCTTTTTCATCTCATTGCCTCCTATGTGATGTTAATCCATAGTATTATAACATTTGGGGCGACAAAACACAAGGGACGCGCTCAAAAAACCACGCTTCCTGTAGCAACGGCCTCCCGAAACGCCTCATCGTGCTCCACAAAGAGCATCGTAGGCTGGAAGCTGGTGAGCAGTTCCTCCAGCTGCAGGCGGGAGTAGAGGTCGATATAGTTCAGCGGCTCATCCCAGAGGTAGAGGTGGGCCCGCTGGCAGAGGCTCCGGGCCAGGAAGACTTTTTTCTTCTGTCCTTCGGAGTAGTCGGACAGATCCTTTTCAAACTGCACCCGCTCAAAATCCAGCTTCCGCAGGATGGTTTTGAACAAGGTCTCGTCGATTGCACCCGCCTGGATAAAATCGTCCAGACTGCCCCGGAGAGAGGCGGTGTCCTGGGGAACGTAGGAGATCACCAGTCCCGAGGCGGTGGTACAGGTGCCGCTTTGGAGCAGATCCTCCCCCAGAAGGAGCTTGAGGAGACTGCTCTTCCCGCAGCCGTTGGGTCCCGTCAAGGCCAGGCGCTCCCCCTGCTCCAGGGCAAAGGAGACGGGGGTACCGTTCCCGTACCGCAGTACCGCCTTGGAACACTCCGCCACCACCTGGGCGTGGTGGGGCAGAGGGGAGAGTTTCAGGCTCTGCGCCTGCTCCAAGTCCTTGCGCAGGGCGGACTTTTTGGTGATGGCCTCCTCCTGCCGGGCCTGGATATTTTTGGCCCGCTTCATCATCTTGGCCGCTTTATGCCCCACGAAGCCCCGGTCATAGGCGTGGCTGCCGATCTTGGATGCCTCCACCCGGTCGGACCAGTCCGAGCTCCGCCGGGCCGCCTGCTGGAGGCGGCTGATGTCTTTTTTCAGCCGGGCGTCCTCCTCCAGCTCTGCCTGCTGACGGCGCTGGAAGTTTTCAAACCAGGTGGAGAAGGTCCCGCTCTGGACCTCGATGGTGGAGCGGTTCAGGGAGAGGATGTGATCCACACAGCCGTCCAAGAACCGGCGGTCGTGGGAGACCAAGATAAAACCTTTCTTCCGTCGGAGATAGGCCGAGACCAGGGCACGGCCCTGGGCATCCAGGTGGTTGGTGGGCTCGTCGATGAGGAGGAAATGTCCCTCGTTGAGGAAGAGCGCCGCCAGCAGGACCTTGCATTGCTCCCCGCCGGAGAGGGCGGCGAAGGGCCGCTCCAAAACCTCCGGCTCCACGTTCAGCAGTCCCAGCTCCCGCAAAAGTTCCCATTCCTGGGCCTGAGGACAGACTTCCTCCAGGACAGTCTGGGTGAGCTGGTTTTTGTTCGGGACGGGGTAGGGGAAGTAGTCAAAGACCACGGAGTGGGTGATCCGGCCCTGGTATTCGTACTGCCCCTGCAGCAGCCGCAGAAGGGTGGTTTTCCCCCGGCCGTTGCGGCCCACGAAGCCCAGCTTCCAGCGGCTGTCCAGCTGGAAGGAGACATGGTCGAAGATGGTGTCGAAGCTCCCGGGGTAGGAGAAGCTGAGGTCTTCTATTTTGATCATTGACATCGGGCAAAACCTCCTGAACATAAAAAATAAGAGCCGCAAGAAGACTGATTCTTGCAGCTCAACACAACACGGCCCTGCTATCCCAAGGGGGGACAGCGGGCAGATTGATACAGAGTGGGACAGGGATCTTATACTTGCAAGAAAGACACAGTCCGGCCTGGGGCTGGACCGAGATGTATTTCATTATTTGCAAGCACTATGACGCATCGTTCCGCCTCTTTCTTTGTTTGTAGCCTTTAGTATAGCATAGATAGATGAAATGTCAAGAGGGATTTTTCTTTGTTGTTCGCTCTGTGTGTGTGGATGGACAGGGCTTTTTCGCAAAAATACTGCGGAATATCATGGGGGACAAGTATTTCCTGGGAAAAGGCTCCAGGAGAAAGAAAAGTAAAAAAGAGACTTGCAAAAAACGTGCGCCCTTATTATAATTGGGAAGATGAAGGGGCAGCCCTAACAGGAAATTTTGACGGATGGAGTGAAGACCCATGAAGAAAATTGGATCGATCCGCCCCAGCGTTGGCGGAAAGCGTGAGCGTATCGGCGTAAAAGTAGGCCGTGTCGTGATCATCATGCAGATCGTGTCGGTTGTGTTTGCCATGGCATTGTGCGTGACGATGTCCCGCTCCTTGACCATGGGACTGCTGGAGGAACGCTGTACTACAGGGACAAATATGTTGTCCTATGCCATCAGCCAGACCAAGAGCACGACAGATATGAACCAGATATTGGATGACATGAAGAGCCGTATGGGCTGTGAGTTCACCATTTTTGAAGGCGATACCCGAGCCTATACTACGGTAGTGCAGGACGGCAAGCGGCAGGTGGGCACGAAGCTGACCTCCAGTGTGTCCAATATTGTGCTTCAGCAGGGCAAGAGCTACGTAGGCAAGACCAACATCAACGGCGTGGAATACCTGGGTTCCTATGTGCCCGTGAAGGACGCCGGCGGAAAAGTGGACGGCTTGCTCTTTGCCGGGATTTCCATGGCGGACAGCACCCGGCAGATGACCATGATGATTGTGCTGTCCATCGTGGTGAGCCTTGCGGTGATCGTGGTATGCGTGCTGGTGATGGCGGGCTATCTGCGCCGGAACGTATCCGGGCCGCTCTCGGAGATCACAGAGGCGGCGAAGTGCTTGGAGCGGGGTGAGCTTGGCCTGGGGAATGGCAAGGAGCCTAGTGTCAATGTTTCCGCCAACGATGAGATCGGCGAGCTGAGCCGTATCTTTGGGGAGACGGTTCACCGCCTGCGCGTTTACATCGGGGAAATCGACGATGTGCTGGACGGCATTGCCGACGGCGATCTCAGCGGCACGGCAAAGCAGGACTATGTGGGCGACTTTATGTCCATCAAGACCTCTTTGGATAAGATCACCTCCAAGCTCAGCGATACCATGACCCAAATTCGGGAGAGTGCGGGACAGGTGTCCGCCGGAGCGGAGCAGGTGTCCAACAGCTCTCAGGCCCTGGCCCAGGGCGCTACAGAGCAGGCCAGCTCCGTAGAGGAACTCTCTGCCACCATCAGCGAGATCTCCGACAACGCCCAGACCACCGCCCAGGCTACCCGCGAGGCGGGGCAGTTTGTGGAGCAGGCGGGGAATCAGCTCCAGATCAGTGTGGACTATGTCAAGCAGCTGAACGTAGCCATGGAGAAGATTTCCAGCTCTTCGGAGGAGATCGGCAAGATCATCGCCACCATCGAGAACATTGCCTTCCAGACCAACATCCTGGCCCTGAACGCCGCCGTAGAGGCTGCCCGGGCCGGTGCGGCCGGCAAAGGCTTCGCCGTTGTGGCAGACGAGGTGCGCAACTTGGCCAACAAGTCCGATGAGGCGGCCAAGGCCACCAAGGACCTCATTGAGAGCTCCATTTCCTCTGTGGCGGAGGGTAGTGACGTGGTGAACAAGGTCACCGAGTCCCTGGAGCTCACCAGCGTCCACGCCGGCGGCGTGACCGAGAAGATGTCCATCGTGGTGGAAGCGGTGGAGAATCAGACCGCTGCCATAGGGCAGGTCACCGAGGGGATCGACCAGATCTCTTCCGTGGTGCAGACCAACTCCGCCACCAGCGAGGAATCTGCCGCGGCCAGCGAGGAGCTGTCTTCGCAGGCCAGCCTGCTCAAGCAGCTGGTGAGTTCCTTCCAGGTGAAGCAGAGCGTGCATTGGTAAATTGATACAAAAGAAAAGAGCCCGGCGGCCCCAATAGGAGCTGCCGGGCTCACTGTGTACCACAGTACAGGAGAAACCGTTATTTGCCGTCGGTCTTCGGTGCGGAGGCGCCGGTGTTGGCGATCCACGCGGCCTCCAAGGCAGTCCAATCCTTGGGGGCGGTGAGCTCAGTCCAGTGCTCGGTGATGCCGGCCTCGTCACGCTGGTAGGCATGGTCGTTGCTGGCTTCCTGGACATCGGCATAGTACCAAGTCCCGACGGGGTTGTCGCTCCAGGTCTTCATGTCGGAGAGCATATGCTCCTGGTCGGGGACGCGGTCCAGCATCCGGTTGACGATGGTGACCACCTCAGCCCGGGTGATGGAGTCGTTGGGACGGAACTGGTTGCCGTCGCCCTTGATCCAGCCGGCCTTGGCGGCCCGCCGGATGTCCTTGGCGGCCCAGTGGGAGCCGGTGTCGGAGAAGTCGCCGACACCTTCGTCGGTGGCATCCTCGCCCAGGAAGCGGGCGGCGATGGTGGCGAACTCGGCCCGGGTGATGGCAGCGTTGGGTTTGACGCTGCCGTCGCTGTAGCCGCGCAGGATGTCCGCTTTGGCGGAGACGGCCAGGGCGATGTTGTACCACTCGCTGGCACCGGCGTCGTTGAAGCTGTGGGAGGTGGACCAGTTGGCTATGCGGAAGTCCTCGGTCATGAGGCGCAGGAAGATGGTAGCCACCTCGGCGCGGGTGATGTCCTTGGTGGGCCGGACTGTGCCGTCACTGTAGCCTGCGATGTAGGCGAAGTGATCGGTGTTGTTCAGGCCCGGGGCCCCTGCCAGAGGGACATCGGGGTCATCAATGACTGTGGGCGGAGGGGTGGGTCTGGAGCTGCCGCCGCCGGAGGAACCACCGCTGCTGGAGGAACCGCCGCCGCCGGGCAGCTGTGGGATTTCACGGGTGCCGGTAGCGGGGCAGACGGTGCAGGTGTGGGTCTCCACGCCGGGGGCGCTGGTGGTGGCCGGGGTGGTTACAGTCCACTGGCCCCAGGTGTGGGCCTCCCGGTCAGTGCCGCCCGCTAGGCAGTTTGTATGACCGGTGCAGCCAGCCATCCAGTGATGGGTGGCGTCGTGACTGTAGGTGCTCTGGTTGTTGGGTTGGTGGACGTTGTAGTAGCCATCTGGGGTGCTGATGGGGTGGGAGGCGTAAGTGTCGGCTACATACGCAGCCGTCTCCGTGTTGCTTACGTCATTGGAGAAGGTACCGCCAGTGATGAACTTGCTGAGGCTGCCACCGACTACGGGGACGTTGTCACTGCCAACAGCAATAAAGAGACCACCTTTAATCTCCAAAGCAGCTTGCGTATTCTCGGGAACAATCCCTACGGCATGATTGCCGCTGATGGTGCCGCTGACAACAGTAAGCTTGCCGCTTCCCTGTGCGATAGCACCATATTCTCTGCCGTTGACCGTACCCGTTCCAGTGATGGTCAGCTCGCCACTGTTTACGGCAAGGGCATGACTCTCATCGTTTACAGTGCTTACTGTTACGTTGTCGGGGATATTCACAGTAATGTGCTTTTCCGCTTTCAGAGAAGCACCAGTGGTATCCCTTAACACCTCGACAGTCTCACCATCTTCAGCGGCATCGAAAGCCGCCTGGAGGGTGAAGTATACGGTGTCTCCAATCTTTGCAACGGGATCGCGCAAATCATAGGCGGCGATTAAGAAGTGATTCTTACTAGGGTCGAATGGCATATCACGCTTTACGCAGTATTCTTTACTCCAAGCATACTCGCCTCCGCCATCCCAGAACCAGTCAGTGATGGCAGTGTCATTCAGTTTGCCATCCATGGTGCTGGCGACGGGCAAACTGAGGGTTGCGGTATGACTGTAAACATCGGTGCCGCAGCTACCACCCTCATAGGTACTCTTATTGCCATAGAGCGTACCGTCAGTCATGGTGAACGAGGTATCAACAGGATTTCCGTCCTTCCCGCCAAAGATATAGACACCTCCACCTTGCTTTGCGGTGTTGTCAGTGACGGTGCTGTTAGTCATTGTAACCGTGGACAACGGACCAAAGCGCAGGCCACCACCATAGTTGGTTCCGGTGTTTTTACTGACGGTGCACTTTTTCAGAGAAATCGGATCGGTACCAAAAAGGCCACCGCCTTGCAAAGCAGTATTGCCAGTGATGGTGACATCCGTCAGAGTGGCATTACCGTTTCCGAGGTACATCCCGCCGCCGCTGCTCGAATTGGTATTACCAGCGGTAGTTTTATTACCGGTGATTTTGCAGTTGGAAATATTTGCGGTGACAACAGCGGTATAAACGCCGCCGCCATAGTTGACAGCTTCGTTGCCAGAAATAGTTCCGCCTGTAATTTTAAGACAGTTTAGTACGTCACCAGTGCTGTATAGATCTTCCGTCTTAACACCAATACCGCCGCCGTCCTTAGCTGTATTGCCAGTGATGATACCATCATTAATGGTAACAACAGTACGGGCGTCCACTTTTTTGCTGCCGACAGCGCCAATACCGCCGCCGCCACTGGCTTTGTTTTCAGAAATGGTGCCGCCGTTCATAATAAACTCTGCAGACATAGTCTCTACATAGTTATACACATAAACGCCGCCGCCGTAGTTACCGCCATCATTCTCGCTGATGGTGCCATCCTCCAAGATAAACGTACCGTCATATACGAACACGCCGCCGCCATTGGAAGCAGCCTTGTTTTTGGTGATGGTGCCGTTTATCATAGTGAGACTACCCTTGTCGGTGATTGTCACGCCACCACCATTAGGGAAGGTCCCATTACCGCCAGTGATCGTGCCGTCACCCGTTAGGGTCACGTTACCACCTTTGATGGTGAGGACGGTGCCGGTGCCAGTACCAGTCAGGGTCTTGCCATTCAGGTTCAGTGTGATTTTTTTGCCTGTAGGAACCACAATGTTGCCCTCAATGTTGGAATCTAACTTGATAGTAGTTTCTCCATCGGCATCAATGATAGCCTTTTGCAAACCTTCTGCAGTGGTGATAGAGTTAGCAGATTCATTTGAATCCGTCTCATCCTCTGCCTGCGGCTCAAGTTCATTCTGAACCGGAGTGGCCGGTGTCAAAGCAGCCGTAGGCTTTGCGTCCAGAGTAGGTGCAGGGTTCTGTACCGCTTCTGTTTCTTGCTCAGCCTCCGACACTTCCTGCTCCTCATCAAGAGAAGCATCGTCTTGGGTTGGCACCGTCTCTGGATCAACAGGTGCCACAGTTTCAACCGAACCGGACAGTGTGCCTTCGTCCACAGCATAAGCCGGCACCATAGCCAGGCTCATACACATCACCAGGGCAAGGAACACAGCGAGTCCACGCCTTATTTTGTGCCTAAAGTTATGCATAGTTTCTTTCCTTTCTCTACTTGCCTTCGATACGGATGCAAGTAATCCGGCAGCTGGGCTGCCATAGCATCGTATCCTGTCGTGATCCGAGCCATTAGCGCCTGGCTTTGCGTCCCACAGTTTCCCATGGTTTTGCCAAAGCGTGTGCCAATCAGGCGCGGATCAGCCTTGCCCATGGCCTCACCCCCATTGCGCAAAAATTTAGCATAGCAGCGGGAGAATAGACAGTGCCACCGAAGGCCCGACGGCGCGCAGTACCATGGTACTGCATAAAGGGCTATAGCCCTTTATGATAAGCCTTCCAGTTTTGGATGGGGCACTCTGCCCCGGGTCTTGCGCTCCACGCGCTATGCTATATGCTTATCATAGCAGATTACATGGAAAATTACAAGTTTATTTCCAGGAATATATAAGGTTTTAGGCAGCTCCCTTTCCGATTCATAGGCGGGATTGCAATCCAAGCCCCCCTGTGCTATCATAGGAAGACAAAGTTTGACAAAGAGGTGACCCCCATGGACAAGGCAGCCGTCCTGCGGCGCTATTTCGGACACAACAGCTTCCGCCCCGGCCAGGAGACCCTGGTGGACGGCATCCTGGCGGGGCGGGACGTGCTGGGCATCATGCCCACCGGCGGAGGGAAATCCCTCTGCTATCAGGTCCCCGCCCTGCTGCTGCCGGGCCTGACCCTGG
>JAAWAE010000039.1 GCA_022792035.1 Ruminiclostridium sp.
TACTGGTAGCGGCAGGGCTGGGCGCAGGCGCCCCGGTTGGAGTCCCGGCCTGTCATGTAGTTGGACAGCAGGCAGCGCCCGGAATAGGACACGCACATGGCCCCGTGGGCAAAGACCTCCAGCGCCAGGTCCCGGGGGGCTTTCGCCCGGATCTCGGCGATCTCCTCCAGGTTCAGCTCCCGGGCCAGGATCACCCGGGACGCCCCCAGCTCGTGCCAGGCCCGGGCGGACTGGTGGTTCACCACGCTGGCCTGGGTGCTGATGTGGACCTTCACCGAGGGGGCATACCGCTTGGCCAGGGCCAGCACCCCCACGTCCGCCAAAATCACGGCGTCGGCCCCCGCCTCCTCCAAGGTTTCTAGGAATTGGGGGAGGCGGGCCACCTCGTCGTTGCGGGGCATGGTGTTGCAGGTCACATGGGCCTGGACGCCTCGGGCTTGGCAGTAGGCGACGGCTTTTTTCAGCTCTTCCGGAGAGAAATTCCCCGCGAAGGCCCGCATCCCGAAGGTATCCCCGGCCAGATAGACCGCGTCCGCGCCGTAAGCCACGGACATCTCCAGCTGCTCCCAGTTGCCGCCGGGAGAGAGGAGTTCCAAGGTATTCCTCTCCATGACCCTTAGCCCTGGCTGGCCAGGAATGCCTGGTGCTGGGAGAGGGTGTTGAAGAAGTGGTGCACCTTGTCGCTGCCCAGAGCGTAGTAGTAGTAGTTGGTATTCTCCGGGTTGATGGCGGCCAGGAGACAATCGATGCCCGGGTTGCAGATGGGTCCCGGGGGCAGGCCCTTGTTCAGGTAGGTGTTGTAGGGACTGCTCACCGTCTGGTAATCCGCCTGGGTAACCATCCGCCGCTCCTCCTTCTTCTGGTCGTAGGGGGCTTCCTGGTCGAAGACGTACTGGATGGTGGCGTCGATCTGCAGCAGTCCGTTGGTCCCGGCGCCGGGGTTGTTGAGACGGTTGTAGATGACCGAAGCGATCTTGGCCCGGTCGGTGCCGTCGCTCTCCTTCTCGATCATGGAGGCGATGTTGACGATCTCCCGGACGGTACGGCCAGAGTCGGCCACCTGCTGGCGCATGGCCTCGGTGAACTTGGCGTCGAAGTTCACCAGCATCTTATTCAGCACGATCTTGGGGTCCTCTCCCATGTAGAAGATATAGGTATCCGGGAAGAGGTAGCCCTCCAGACGGTAGGGGTCTCCCATGGGGATCTCCTGGAGGAAGGAGAAGGCATAGTTGTGATTGGCCGCCATATCCTCCAGCTTCTCCACCGTAGACACGCCTTCCTCCTGGAGCAGGGCGAAGATCTCCTTGCAGCTGTACCCTTCCGGGATGGTCACCGACGCCTCCACCCGGTTGCCGGAGCGGGAGCTCAGGGCGTTCAAGATGGCCCGGTAGTCCATGTCCGTGTTGAGGTTGTAGGTGCCCTGGGCCACTTTCTCCTCCCCGCCGGTAAGGGCGGCGAAGAGGCGGAAGGTCCATTTATAGTTGATGATGCCGTTTTTCTTGAGCTGTTTGACCACGTTGCCGAAGTCTTTGTCTTCCTTGACCACGATGGTGGCCGTCCCCTCGTCCTTGTTCAGGGCCAGCACGTCGTTGGCCAGGGTCCATCCCACGCAGGCCAGGATGGCAGACACCCCGCAGACCATCAGCAGATAGATCAGCGGGTTGGACAGAGGAGATTTCTTCTTCTTTTTCTTCTGGGGCGGACGTCCGCCTCCACCGCCTCCGCCGCCGCTCCGCTGGGGCTGGGACGGGCCTCGGTCTCGGTAATGCTCCGCGTCCCGGTAGCGCTCACTCTCCCGGTAGCGCTCGTCCCGGTAGCGCCGGGTCTCGTCCCGATAAGGGTCCGGGCGGTAGCGGGTCCTGTCGGGTTCTCGGTAGCGGCCCGGGTCCTCCCGGTATCTTCTATAATCCCGATCCATAAAACTTTAACCTCCAGTGCTTCGACTCTTGCCCCTCAGTCCTCCGGCAGGGGCGGCCAGACCTGCCCCTCCTCCGTGAGGACGAAGCGCACCCAGACATCCAGGGGCTCCCGGGGCAGGTTCACCTGAAAAAAATCCTCCCGGCACAGGCCCATGGTTGCTCCGTCGTGATCCTCCAGATAGCGGTCATAGTAGCCGCCTCCCTGGCCCAGGCGGTTGCCCCGGCTGTCAAAGCACAGCCCCGGCACCAGGATCAGATCCAACGCCTCCCGGGGCACCACAGGGCAGTCCTGGGCGGGGGCGGGGATGCCGTATCGGTCCGGCTGTACCTGGGCAAGGTCCGTGATGGCCCGGGCCTCCATGGCGTGCTCCGGCAGACAGCGGGGCAGGCACACCCGCTTCCCCTGGGCAAGCAGGGCCTCCAGGATGGGACGGGTGTCCACCTCTGTCCCCACCCCCCAATAGGCCAGGATGGTCTGGGCCTGGGCCACTTTGGGGTGCTGCAAAAACTGCCGGGTCAATTCCCCGTCGGACCACGCCCGTTCTTGGGGCGTCAGCTCCTCCAGTACGGCGCGCATCTCCTGACGCAGGAGTGCTTTCACCTGGGCGATGTCGTGTCCCATGTCCCTTCTCCCTTCCGCTCCAGCAGGGGGTAGACCCGCTGCCAGAGTTCTTCGTGTATTGCTTCGATGCTGCGCAGCTCCTGCCCCTCGTCCAGGCAGGAGAGCTTTCTCCAACCGTAGAGCTCCGCCGCCTCCAGGGCCGCGGAGCGGCAGGAGGCCAGATAGGTCCGGTCGCTCTCGTGGATGTCCCCGGCCTCCTGCCGCTCCTCCTGGCGCCGGTGCAGCAGGTCCAGGGCTTTCTGGGTGGGCAGGTCCAGGTAGAGGACCAGGTCCGGCCGGGGCAGGCCCAGGCGGTCGTATTCAAACTCCGCCAGCCAGCGCAGAAAGCCCGGCCGCTCTGCGTGCGGCAGCTTCCCGGTCTGGTGGACGGCGTTGGAGGTGGTGTAGCGGTCCGCCAGCACCAGCCCGCCCTCCTCATACCACGTCTGCCAGTCTTTTTTCCAGGAGGCGTAGCGGTCCACGGCGTAGAAGGCGGAGGCGGCGTAGGGGTTCACGTCCCCGGGCTTTTCGCCGAACTCTCCTGCCAGATACATCCGGATCAGGGCCGAGGATTCCTCCTGGTATTGGGGGAAGACCAGACGCCGGAAGGGGTACCCTTCCTCCTCCAGCCGCTGGCACAGGCGGGCGAATTGGGTGGATTTCCCGGACCCGTCGGTGCCTTCCAATACGATCAGTGTCCCCTTCATGGCCGCTTTCCTTTCTGGCCCGCGGCCCGGAGCAGGAAGGCGGGGAGCTTTGCCATCCGCCCCGCCCGGCTGGGCTGGCGCAGCAGGCGGTAGAACCATTCCAGCCCCAGTTTTTGAAAGGCCGCGGGGGCCCGCTTCACCCGTCCGGCGTAGACATCCAGCACGCCGCCCAGGCCCACCATCAGCTTCGCCCCGGTGGCGGGACCGTGTTCCGCCATCCAGAACTCCTGCTTGGGCGCCCCCAGGCACACAAAGGCCACCGCCGCGCCGGAAGCCCGAATGGCCTCCACCACAGGGGCGCTGTCCTGAAAATAACCGTGATGGGTGCCGCAGAGGTTCAGGCCGGGATAACGCTCCCCCAGGCGCTGCGCCGCCTCCTCCGCCACGCCGGGCTTAGCGCCCAGGAGGAAGACCCCCTCGCCGCTCTTGGCCAGGCGCTCCAGAAGGGCGGAGGCAAAGTCGATCCCCGGCACCCGGCCGCCCAGGGGGACCCCCAAAAGCCGGGAGGCGTAGATCACGCCGATGCCGTCGGGCAGCACCAGGGCCGCCTGGTTGAGGACGCGGCGGTAGTCTTCGTTGTCCCGGGCCAGTTCCACGATCTCCGGGTTTGGGGTCACCACATAGGAGAACCCTTCGCCCCGGGCCAGGGCCGCGCCGGTGTCTGCCGCCGCTTCCAAACTCAGGTCATCGAAACCTACGCCCATGATATCCGTTCGCACGTCTTGCATCTCCAAAAATCAAAAGTGGGGCCCGCCCGCCCCAATCGGGGGGACGGGCCTAATCCGTGGTATTTTATCACAAATTTGCAGATTTGTCCACCATAGGCAAATTTCCTTTCAGTTTTTGTCCAAAAACAGAAAATATTGTCTCGAAAAGCATCCTATCCTGATCATTTTTATACTCTGTATGTTTCGTTGTTTTTCGGGAGATAGTATATCTTCCCATTCGTTGCAATAAGCTGAACATCCTCAGCATATAAGTCCGTCATATCCCGATGATATCTTGTTTCATATCCAGAAGCCTGCTCTGTTATCATGCTTACAGTGTTTTTGTTAATGGACTTGAACCTAAGGCTATGATTGAACACTCCAGGAATGCTATGAATCGCAAGATCAAAACCCTCTCTTTTCCGTCGAATTTTTTGAGGATCAATCTTCAAACGCTCCATTGTTTTTTGATGCCAGTTTGTAAGTCTTCCTTGTATGCTTTCAACCTGCTTAGTATACGTCGGTAAGAGTGCTGTGCACTGTTCTCTTGAGACTGCCCCAAGATGCAAAGTATACCTTAATTCAGAAATCCTATAAAGTATACTGAGCAGTGACTTTTGATACAGGTACCAATGATGTGCTTTTTTTAATTTTTTCTCATATTTTCCATAGTCAGAATTTTTCTCCTCTGTATACTTCTCTAGGGTCAAATTAGTCTGTCCGAGCAATTTTGTACACTCCTCCTCCAGACTATCCAGTTGAGATATCTTGGATAACCTAAGCTCATTATTCTCAAGGATCTCAACCTGAAATTCCGCTATCCTTCTTACGTGGGTGATCAACGAAAATACTCTGCTTTTATATTCGTTTTCCTGAAAATCTAAGATTTGGGATATATTCTCACCAATCCCTTCGAGTTCCGTATGGATCTGCGCCATATAATACTGCCCAACAACCATGGATGCTACACCCATGATAGCCGCCGACGAATTGGTCACAACCTCCATCCCTTTTTGTGCTTTAACCCGCACAAAATTTGCGTGGCCGCCAATACCATTCGTCCCATGGTAATAGCCCCGGACAGCTCCTGTCATTGCTTTCGAGTCAGCTAATTTTGCTCCAGCAGGGATAATTGCACGATATACTACTTCATCCCCCGATTTCACCGCTCGTGCCACGTTATGCGACGCATTTCCTACCTGTCCTAATGCAGGTACCAGATTACTAACGTATGTCAGCACCTTGCTATCTACGATCTCTGACAACTGATTTTTATCCGGGAGCATCCCCTCAGGGAGTATCTCCACTGGAATTTCAAATTTCTCCGACTCATCATCAACAACGATATCTGAGCAATCTGCAGCGCGAACCGTCTCCGGGGTGTTCTCCAACGACACAGCCCCACCTTTCCTATGCCTCGCTCTGCAAAACAGCAATACACAAACAGCCATCACTGCAACAACGCAAATCCCTATGATCGCATATTCCATATACAGACGCTCCCCCTTCCAAATCTTCTCTTTAATAATTCAAAATGGAGACCGCGAAGAAGATATTGTACAGGGTCTGAGCCGTCTCCCCCCTGGTGGCGGGAGCTTTGGGGGAGATGGAAGCCAAATCTGTATGCAGCATATTCAAGGTGGTACCCATCAGATTCCGCTGGCTTTTGGCCAAAAGCCAGACCCAGGGCTCAGACCAGCTGCTGAAACTCCCGGGCACCCCGGTCTGGCTGGGGACCTGCTGCGCCGCCTCGTAAAAATTCATGTTCAGTGAGGCCGACACCCGGCCCAGCACCGTGATGAGCTGCTCCTGGGTCACGGTCCCCTCTGGGTAGAAGCGTCCATTGCCCACGCCGTCCATGTACCCGGCGGCCACGGCGGCCTGGATATAGTCGTCAAACCAGTCCTCCTCCCCTACGTCGGAAAAGGCCACCCGCTCGCTGGGCAGGCGCAGGCCCGTGGCCTGGCACAGCAGAGCGCAGAGCTCCGCTCGGGTCAGGGTGCCGTTGGGGCGGAAGGTCCCGTCCTCATAGCCCAGGATGATCTCGTAGGTGCGCAGGGTGTTGGCCGCTTTCTCGCAGGACAGCCCCGCCACATCTGTAAAGCTGCGGGATTCATAGCCCGCCACCCCGGTGTCCTTGGCGATCTGGGCCGCGGTGGCGGCGCTCCAGCTGTCGCCGGTGCCCTGGAATGTGGGGGCGGAGGGCGGCAGAGCCGAGAGCAGTTCGGCGAAATAAGGCTGATTCTCCGCTGTCATGGCCTTCTTGGTGTCCACATACCAGCGCCAGCCCCCCAGGTGGAGGCAAAGCCATCCGCTGGTGTCCCCGGTGGGGGCCTGGGCGGAGAAGAGCTGGGCGATCTCATCGGCGTGGTTGGGGTCCACCAGCAGGTCCGGGATGACGCCGATGTTTTGCGGGGTGTTGCCCCCGGTGCCGTAGAACTTGCTGATGGTGACTTTTAAGGCCTCGCCGTCCACCAGCGCCTCCGGCTCCTCCTCTCCAGTGAGGATGGCCTGGGCCACGCCCTTGCCGAAGGTGGTGCTGCCGATAAGAAGACCGCCGTTCTGGTCCTTGATGCCCATGGCGAAGATCTCCGACGCGGAAGCGGAATAAACGCTGGTGAGGACGATGGCCGGATAAATGGTCTCCGATTTCTGGCTGGAGGTGAAGCGGTAATAGTTGCCGTCGTTCTGGCGCATATAGAGCATATCCCCCTCCCCCAGGAAGAGGCCCAGCATCTGGGTCACGGCGTAGACGTCCCCGCCGCCGTTGCTGCGCAGATCCACCAGCCAGAGGTTGGCGTCGTCATAGGCCATGACCCCTTCGCTGACGTGGTCCAGGGCGTCCTGGCTGAAGGCGTCGCAGGTGATGAGGGCGGTGCTCCCGTCCTCCAGGAGCTTGGTGGTGGCAATGGGCACCACGATCTCCGCTCTCTGGGTGGTGCAGTTCTGGGTCTTGCCGTCGGCATGGCGGACCACGAAGTTTACCGTGGTCCCCGCCTCGCCCTTGAGCCAGCCGGTGATGACCTCCGCGCTCTGGCCGGCGGCGTCCTGACCCTCCACCTGGATGATCCGGTCCCCAGCGGTGAGGCCCAGCTTCTGGGCCGGCGAGTCCTCATAAACCCCCATGATCAAAAGCCCCTGGCTGTCCTCGCTGGCGGAGATGCCGATCCCCACCATGGTCTTGTCGTTGTCCAGAGCCATATAATCCTCGAACTCCTGGGCGCTCATGTAGACCGTATAGGGGTCGTTGAGGGCGGCGATGACGCCTTCGATGGTGTCCGCCTCCAGCGCCGCCTGGGGGACCTGGTCGATGTAATGCTCCTGGAGCAGGTCTTTGAGCTGGTCCACCGTGAGGGCCTGGGCCGTGGGGGCCAGGAGGAAGGATAGGGTCAAGAGCAGCGCCGCCGCCCGTTTGAATGGATGTTTCATTCTGTTCTCCTTTTCTGTGTCTTGGAAGCAAAAAGGCGGGGACACCATCTATGTCCCCGCCCTCTGCCTGTCTATGCCGCGCCGGGGTCTGCCAAAACCAAGCGGCTCAGCTGCTCCATTTCTCTGTCACAGCCCGCAGCTGGGAGGCCATCTTCTTCAGGTCGCGGTTGGCAAAGCCCTTGCTGGCTCGGATGATGCTCATCAGGTCCATGGCCGCCATCTCCAGCTCGTGGTAAGCCATGGACACATGGCCCACAGACTCGTAGCTGACCTTCTTGGGCTCCAGCTCCACGCCGGCCGCCAGCATCTTGTTGTTGGCCAGGTCAAAGACCTCCTCGTAAAGAGGCGCGTGGGCCTGCATCCCCCGCTCCCGGAGGCTGTTGGCAAAGATTTCCGTGACCTGGGCGTCCCCGTGGACCACGAAAACCTGCTGGGGCGCCGGGTCGTCCACGGCCTTGATCCACTGGAGCAGGTGGTCCCGGTCCGCGTGGGAGGACAGGCCCTTGAAGTTATAAATGGAGGCGTTTACGGCGATGTCCTCGCCAAACAGGCGCACCTGCTTGGCCCCGTTGAGCAGGTGGCGGCCCAAGGTCCCCTCGCCCTGGTAGCCCACGAAGACGATGGAACACTCCTCCCGCCAGAGGTTATGCTTGAGGTGGTGGCGAATCCGTCCGGCGTCGCACATGCCGGAGGCGGAGATGATCACTTTCGAAGCCTTGTCCATGTTGAGCATCTTGGACTCCTCGCTGCTCTCGGTCATCATCAGGCCCGGGAAGGTGAAGAGCCGCTCGCCATGCTGGATGACCTCAATGGCCTCCTCATCCAGGTAGCCCCGCAGGTCCCCGGAGAAGATCTTGGTGGCCTCGTTGGCCAGGGGGGAGTCCACCACCACGGTAAAGTCGGGGTTGCTCTTGACGCTGCCGTCCCGCTTCATCTCCCGCATGAAATACAGCAGCTCCTGGGTACGGCCCACGGCAAAGGCCGGGATGATGACGTTGCCGCCCCGGGCGAAGGTCTCGTCGATGATCTTGGCCAGCTCCTCGGTATAAGAGGCCACGGGTTCATGGTTGCGGTCGCCGTATGTGCTCTCCATGACCACATAGTCCGCCCCCTGGATGAAGGAGGGGTCCCGGATGACCGGTTGGTTGATGTTGCCCAGGTCCCCGGAGAAGACGATCTTCTTCTCCACCCCGTCCTCGCTGAGCCACATCTCCACGATGGAGGAGCCCAGCAGGTGGCCGGCATCCACGAAGCGGATCTTGAACCCCTCAAAAATCTCCACGGTCTGGCCGTAGTCCACAGTGACCAAGTGATCCTGGACCTGCTCGGCATCGGCCACGGTGTACAGCGGCTCCACCGGCTCCCGGCCGGCCCGCTTGCCCTTTTGGTTTTTCCACTGGGCCTCCATCTCCTGGATGTGGGCAGAGTCCCGGAGCATGATGCTCATGAGTTCCCCGGTGAGGGTGGTGGTAAAGATCTGTCCCTGGAAGCCCTGCTTGATGAGCAGCGGGATGCGGCCAGAGTGGTCGATGTGGGCATGGGTGACCACCACATAATCAATGTAGTTGGGCGAGAAATCCAGGACGGTGTTGTCCTGCTCGTCCTTCCCCTGCTGTAAGCCGCAGTCGATGAGGATCTTCTTTCCGTTGACTTCCAGGCAGTGACAGCTGCCGGTGACGGCCTTGGCGGCGCCGAAAAAGGTCAGTTTCATTTGACCCCTCCTTTGTGATATCGTCAAACCAGCGGAACGTCCCTTGCCGGGGTCCCGCTCGGGCAGCGCCCGCCGGCACGGGAATCGTGCCGGGTTTTGATCCTGCAGTCCACCGCACAGGCCCTAGGGGCCTGTCGATTTTTCCTTCTTTTTATCATACCCTATTTTCTGCTGTTTGCCTAGGGTATTTTCCTCTTTTTCCAAAGAAATCTCTGCCGCCGCCTTTCCTCCCGCCTCGGGGCGTGCTATACTAGCGAAAAAAGGAGGATGTTTTCTTATGGTCACGATGAATCATGTTTGTATCCATGTCCTGGACTTGTCCCGGAGCCTGACGTTCTATCAAAACGCCCTGGGGCTGACGCCTCAGCGGGAGATGTCCATGCCGGACCGGGGCTGGGAGCTGGTCTTTCTGGGCGACGGCGCCACGGACTATCAGCTGGAGCTGTGCCGGGAGACCCGGCGCACGCAGCCCTTCGTGCTGGGCGACGACACCCCTCATGTGGCCCTGGTGGCCCAGGACTTTGACGCGCTGAAAGCCCAGCACCGGGAGATGGGGCTGATCTTCGACGAGCTGCCCGGGGGCATCTATTTCATCCGGGACCCGGACGGTCACATCTTAGAGATCCTGCCGCCCCGTCTGTGATAGGTGACGTAGGTGAAGCGCAGCCCTTCCTCCAGGAAGGGCCCTTCCTGGGTCTCGATCTCCCAGTCCGGGGACTGGTCCAGGTCCGGGAAATAGCGGTCGGCGGGGAAGGCTTTGTGGATCTTGGTGACATAGGCCCGCTCACAGTAAGGCAGGGCCTGGCGGTAAACGCTCTCTCCGCCGAGGACGAAGCTGTCCGGCGGGGCGGCGGCTAAGGCCGCTTCCAAGCTGGCGCAGACCACGGCCCCCTCCACGGTGAATCCTTCCTGGGTGGAGAGGATGATGTTCTCCCGGTTTTTCAGGGGCTTCCCCCCGGGAAAAGTGGCCAGGGTCCTGCGGCCTAATATCACCCCATGGCCTTTGGTGAGAGCCTGAAAGCGTTTCAGATCCGCCCGGATGTAGCAGAGCTGGTCGCCATCCTTCCCGATGGCCCAGTTGGCGTCTGCGGCAACGATCAGATTCATACCCGCCCTCCCTCAAATCGCCACGGGGATGGCCTGGTCCAAGTCGTGGTATTGGTAGCCCTCCAGGCGGACGCTGTCCGGGGTGAAGGCATAAAAATCCGTCACCGTGGGGTCCAGGCGGAAGGCCGGTGCGTCGTAGGGTTTCCGGGCGATGATCTCCTCTATGATGGGCACATGGCGGTCGTAGATGTGGGCATCCGCGATGACGTGGACCAGCTCCCCCGCCTCCAGCCCCGACACCTGGGCCAGCATATGGACCAGGACCGCGTACTGCATCACATTCCAACCGTTGGCGGTAAGCATATCCTGGGAGCGCTGGTTGAGCACCGCGCTGAGGGTCTTCCCGCTGACGTTGAAGGTCATGGACCAAGCGCAGGGGTAGAGGGCCATCTCGCCCAGGTCGTGGTGGTTGTAGAGGTTGGTGAGGATGCGCCGGGAGGCCGGGTTGTGCTTCAAGTCGTAGAGGACCCGGTCCACCTGGTCCATCTCTCCCTCCGGGTAGCGGTGCTTCACCCCCAGCTGATAGCCATAGGCTTTGCCGATGGAGCCGGTCTCATCCGCCCAGGCGTCCCAGATGTGGGTGGAGAGGTCCCGGACGTTGTTGGACTTCTTCTGCCAGATCCACAGCAGCTCGTCCACCGCGTTTTTCAAAAACATCCGGCGGATGGTCTGGATGGGGAAGGCCTCCCGCAAATCGTAGCGGTTGACCAGGCCGAAGCACTTGATGGTGTGGGCCGGGACGCCGTCGTCCCAGCGGGGGCGGACGGGGTGGTCTGTGTCCCAGCGCCCCCGGCTCAAAATCTCCTTACAGTTCTCAATAAAAAGCTGGTCTGCTTTGCTCATGGGGTCTCCTCTCTGAGTACGCCGAAGGCGGCATCGTCTCCGGCGGCGGTGATGGTAACGTGACACAGGCAGTTGTGAAGGGCGCGGCCCTGGAATGGGACCCGCACTTCCATGTACTGCGGGGTGTAGCCCCGCCAGAAGCCCCCCTTCTCCTCCTCGAAGAGGACGGGGACCTGCCGGCCGATCCAGGCGCTGAGCCAGCTGCGCTCCATGGCGGCGGCAATCTGCGCGGCCTGGGCGGCCCGGCGGCGTTTGGCTGCTTCCGGGACCTGCCCGGGGAAGTCCGCCGCCTTGGTGCCCGCTCGCCGGGAATAGGGAAAGATGTGCATCCGGGAGAAGGCGCAGCGGCGCAGGAAGGACAGGGTCTGTTCAAACTCCTCCTGGGTCTCGCCGGGGAAGCCTGTGATCAGGTCCGTGGTGAGGCCGGGGGTGTCGAAGCTGCGGCGCAGCCGTTCCACCGCGTCCAGGTATCCCCGCGTGTCGTAGCGCCGGCCCATGCGCTGCAGGGTGGCGTCGCAGCCGCTTTGCAGGGAGAGGTGGAAGTGGGGGCAGAGGTTGGGCAGGGCGGACAGACGAGCGCAGAAGTCCTCTGTGACGGTCCGGGGTTCCAGAGAGCCCAGCCGGACCCGAAGCCCCGGAGCCGCCCGGCAGACCGCCTGGATGACTTCGATGGGACCCGGATGCTCCGGAAGGTCCCGGCCGTAGGAAGAGAGCTCGATGCCGGTGAGGACCAGCTCCCGATACCCCGCCTGGGAGAGGCGGACCGCCTCCGCTGCCGCCTGCTCCACAGGCAGGGAGCGCACCGGCCCCCGGGCGTAGGGGATGATGCAGTAGGTGCAGAAGTTCACGCAGCCGTCCTGGACCTTGAGCATCGCCCGGGTGCGGCCCTCCAGGCCCCCGGCGGGGAGGGGTTCAAAGACCCGGCGGCGAAGGGCTTCGTCTACGCGGAGGGTCTGCCCCTGGCCGCGCTGGAGCTGCTCCAGGGCCTGCAGAAACCCCAGGCGGTCGCCGCTGCCGCCGATGAGGTCCACCGGCAGGGCCGACGCCTCTTCCGGAGACACCTGGGGGTAGCAGCCGCACAGGGCGATGAGGGCCTCGGGGGCCCGCTTGCGCACTTGGCGCACCGCCTGCCGGGACTTGCGGTCGCTGGCGGCGGTGACGGTGCAGCTGTTGATGATATACACGTCGGCGGCCTCTTGAAAGAGGACTTGGGTGTGTCCTCCCGCCAGCAGCAGGGCCTCCATGGCCTGGGTCTCGTATTGGTTCACTTTACAGCCTAAGGTGTGGACAGCAAATCGCATTGGGATACTCCTGATTAAAGTTTTCGTCCACCTTTTTCAAAAGGTGGCAGGGTGCAGGGGCAGGGCCCCTGCCGGGGGCCAGGGGCGGAGCCCTTGGCAGGCGGAGCCTGGATCGGGCTTGCCCGACAAAAAATCGTCCTCGGAAAGCCTTTTCTTTTCCCTCCAGGTCTGCTATAATGAACATCTTATCACAGTTTTAGCCTAAAATCTATGAAAATCGAACTGGAGACCGCTATGTCCTACCCTTTTTTCGCCTACCTCTCCCGGATGAAGTACATCGGCCGCTGGGGCCTGATGCGCTGTACCGTTTCGGAAAACATCCAGGAACACTCCCACATGGTGGCGGTCCTGGCCCACGCCCTGGCGGTGATCCGCCGGGACCATTTCCATCGGGACGCCGACCCCGGTCGGGTCACCGCGGCGGCCCTCTACCACGACGCCCCGGAAATCTTCACCGGCGACCTCCCCACCCCCGTCAAATACGCCAACAACGCCATCCGGGACGCCTACAAGGCCGTGGAACAGAACGCGGCGGACCGGCTCTGCGCCATGCTCCCCCCCTCCCTGCGCCCCGCCTTCACCAACGTGCTGTCGGAAACGGAGCCGGAGGTGGTAGAACTGGTGAAGGGGGCGGACAAGCTCTCCGCCTATATCAAGTGTCTGGAGGAGCTGAAGGCCGGGAACCGGGAGTTCCAATCCGCCGCCCGGCAGACCCGCACCGCCCTGGAAGCCCTGTGCCTGCCGGAAGTGGACTACTTTCTCGAGCACTTCCTCCCCGCCTTCCAGCTGACTTTGGATGAGTTGGAGGAGGAGGCCCAGGAGCCAGACCAGCAGCTCTCCATCACATTATAACCAAGAAAAACCAAAATTTATTATAACAGCGAGGTATCATCACTATGCGCGCAGTCATCACCGTCGCCGGCAAGGACCGGGTGGGCATCATCGCCTCCGTCACCGGAAAGCTGGCAGAACAGAACGTCAACGTCCTGGACATCACCCAGACCATCCTGCCCCCAGACCTGTTCACCATGGTCATGCTGGTGGACGCCGGACAGTCCTCGGTCCCCTTCGGGGCCTTGGCCGACACCATGTCCAGCCTGGGCCAGGACCTGGGGCTGTCCATCCACGCCCAGCGGGAGGACACCTTTGAAGCCATGCACCGCATCTAAAGGGAGGGTCCGTCCATGCTCAAGCTCAATTCCTCAGAAATCCTACAGACCATCAATATGTTCGACCGCCAGCACCTGGATATCCGTACCATCACCATGGGGATCTCCCTGCTGGACTGTGCCCACCCCGACGCCAAAATCGCCGGGGAACAGGTCTACGACAAGATCTGCAAGAAAGCCCAGCGCCTGGTCGCCACCGGGGAGGCCATTGAAAAAGAGTTCGGCATCCCCATCGTCAACAAGCGGGTCTCCGTGACCCCCATTGCCCTGGTGGCCGCCGCCAGCCAGTGCGAGGACTATGTCTCCTTCGCCAAGGCCATGGACAAAGCCGCCAAGACCGTGGGCATCGATTTCATCGGCGGTTTCTCCGCTCTGGTCCAGAAGGGCTTTACCGAGGCGGACCGAAAGCTCATCGCCTCCATCCCCCAGGCCCTGGCGGAGACGGATCTGGTCTGCGCCAGCGTCAATGTGGGCTCCACCAAGGCCGGGATCAATATGGACGCCGTGGCCCAGATGGGCCAGGTCATCAAGGACACCGCCGCCCTCACCGCCGCCGCCGGCGGCTTCGGCTGCGCCAAGCTGGTGGTCTTCGCCAACGCCGTGGAGGACAACCCCTTCATGGCCGGCGCGTTCTTAGGCCCCGGGGAGCCGGAGTGCGTCATCAACGTGGGCATCTCCGGCCCCGGCGTGGTCCACCACGCGCTGAAGCAGGTGAAGGGGGAGCCCTTCGACGTGGTGGCCGAGACCATCAAGAAGACTGCCTTCCGCATCACCCGCATGGGCCAGCTGGTGGCCCGGGAGGCCTCCGCCCGGCTGGGGGTCCCCTTCGGCATCGTGGACCTCTCCCTGGCCCCCACCCCCGCCATCGGGGACAGCGTGGCCCGCATCCTGGAGGAGATGGGCCTGGAGGTCTGCGGCACCCACGGCACCACCGCCGCCCTGGCCCTGCTCAACGACGCGGTGAAAAAA
>JAAWAE010000040.1 GCA_022792035.1 Ruminiclostridium sp.
GACATATTCACATGGTCGTTGGGGTGCAGCAGTTCCGCCCCCGCCAGCTGGGTGCAGTAGTGGGCGATGACCTCGTTGACATTCATGTTGGTCTGGGTGCCGCTGCCGGTCTGCCAGACCGAGAGGGGGAAATGCCCTTCCAGCTTTCCCGCCAGCAGATCCCGGCAGGCGCTTTCGATGAGGGCATAGCGGTCCTCATCCAGCTTGCCCAGCTCCAGGTTGGCCCCGGCGCAGGCCAGCTTCAAAAAGGCAAAGGCCCGGAGCAGCTCCGGGGGCATTTTCTCTGTGCCGATGGGGAAATTCTCCAGGCTGCGCTGGGTCTGGGCGCCCCAGTAGCGGTCCGCCGGGACCGCTACTTCGCCCATGGTGTCGTGTTCCATTCGATAGTCCAAGGTTCGATCAACCTCCATTCAAGTTTGAAGATGGGTTCAGGCCAGCTCCAGCCCGCCCAGCAGCTCGGCATAGCCGCCCTGGATCACCAGCCCCGCCCGGGCGTCAAAGACCATGGGGGCGGTGTTCATGCAGATGAGCTTATGTCCCTGATAGGCCTGCATCAGGTTGGGGGCCGGGAAACGTTTCAGGGCGGAGCCGTCCACGATGAGCACGTCCGCCTGACGCACCAGCTCCGTGGCCTGGGCCAGCAGCTCCAAGTTATAGGGCTCTTCCCGCAGGACGATGTCCGGGCGGACGTAATCCCCGCACATATCCACGTTGCAATAGGCCACGGGGGTGGGGCTGTCCATGATATAGGTGAAGTCCAGGAATTTTTCGCAGCGGGCGCACCAGTTGCGCATCATGGAGCCGCACAGCTCCAGCACGTTCCGGCTCCCGGCCTCCTGGTGGATGCCGTCCACGTTCACCGTCAGGACGGCGCGCAGCTTTCCCATCTCCTCCAGCTTCGCCAGCATCCCATGGGCGGCGGTGGGCTGTGCCTCCAGCATGGGCTGGAGCATCCGCTCCCGAAAGAAGCGGTAGAAGAGGAAGGGATTGCGCTTGAGGAAGGTCAGGGTCAAGATCTCCTCCGGGGGGAACTTGTAGGTCTCCAAAAACCCCTCCTCCATTTGGTAAAAATCCGGGAAGCCCGCCTCCAGAGAGAAGGCGGGGCCGGAGAGAAAAACCAGATTGTCGGTCTCGTTGATCCACTTTTGCAGGGTGTATTGCTCTGAGGTCATGGCGCCTGTCCTCCTTCGTCCTCAGCGGACCTGGATTTGGGAGAAGACCGCGCCGATGGGCTCGTTGATGGCCAGATTGGCCATGGAGTCCATGCTGGTGCTGGACTTGTTGATGAGCACCAAACGCTCTCCCCGGTAGTAATTCACCAGTCCCGCGGCGGGGTAGACCACCAGGGAGGTGCCGCCGATGATGAGCATGTCCGCCTGCCGGATGGCGGAGACGGCCCCGGCCATCACCTCGCTGTCCAGGGCCTCCTCATAGAGGACCACGTCGGGGCGGATGATCCCCCGGCAGTCGCCGTTGTCGCAGTAGGGAAGCCCCTTGCTTTCCGCGATGGCGGAGATGGGGAACTTTTTTCCGCAGCGGGGGCAGTAGTTGCGCAGGGTGGAGCCGTGGAGTTCATACACGTTCTTGCTGCCGGCGGCCTGATGGAGGCCGTCGATGTTCTGGGTGACCACGGCGGTGAGCTTCCCGGCGGCTTCCAGCTCCGCCAGCTTCCGATGGGCGGGGTTGGGCTTGGCGCCTTCGATGATCATCTTGTCCCGGTAGAAGCGATAGAACTCCCCGGGGTTCTTTTCAAAAAAGGTGTGGCTGAGGATGGTTTCGGGGGGATAGTCGTACTGCTGGTTGTACAGTCCGTCTACGCTGCGAAAGTCCGGGATGCCGCTCTCGGTGGACACTCCGGCCCCGCCGAAGAAGACGATGCGGCTGCTCTCGTCGATCCATTGCTGCAGGGTGGCAATTTTGTCGTTCATAAGGGTCCTCCTTCTTGGATGGATGGTGGATGGGGTGGGGGGTGCTCAGCGGTCCCGATGACGGTGGTCCCGTCTATGGCCCGGGACGGCAGGGGGACGGGGAGAACCACCCCGGCGCTGGTCTCGGGACCGTCCGCTCTGGCGGAAGGCCTCCCGCTGGCGGGCCTGCTGGCGCTGGTACTGCTCCTCCGCCAGACGGCGTTTGTGCTCCAGGCGGCGCTGGCGCTCCAGCTGGGCCTGGCGGCGGCGGTGCAGGCGGAGGCGGTGGACAATGGCGGCGATGAGGAAGACCCCGACGATGATGAGCAGGATCTGGACAAAGAGGTTCCCGAAAAAGCTGTTCACACTGTCCACGAAGGCCAGGAAGGGAGAGAAGTCCAGGTCGTTCACCGCTTTCATATCCACGGTGGCGTAGACCTCTCCGGCATAGGTGACGTTGCAGGTGCCCAGGACCTGCCCGGCGGTGATGGGGGCGAAGGCCCCGCCGCCTTTGAGCTCGATGTCCAGTTTCAGCAGGGCGGGGTCGTAGGTGCCGGGGATGAAGGCGGTAACGCTCTCGGCGGGCTGGAGGATGATGTGGTCGCTTTGCAGGGAGAAGCGGGCGGGGACCTCCTCCCGGTGGTTTTCCGCGTCCAGGAGGGTGGTGGGGGTGAAGTTGTCAAAGGCCCAGTCGTAGAGCTTGATGCTCTGGGAGAACTGCTTGCGCTCCACGACCACCCCAGCATCGTTCTCAATGGTCTCCGCCCCCAGGACCACCGCCAAGAGGGTGTGGCCCTGGCGCTGCACGGCGGAGGCCAGACAGTAGCCCGCCTCGGGGGTGGTGCCGGTCTTGATGCCGATGGTGCCGTTGTAGACGTAGCCGCTGTAGGCGTAGCGCACCAGCAGGCCGTTGGTGTTGTACAGGGTCCGCTTGCCGGTGAGGTTGGTGGGCTGGACGGTGTACTGCCCTGTGGAGACGATTTCCCGGAAGAGGGCGTGGGTCATGGCCTCCTTGCACATGAGGTAGAGATCATGGGCGGTGGAGTAGTGGTCCGGGTGATGCAGGCCGTTGGCGTTGACGAAGTGGGTACCGGTCATGCCCAGCTCCTGGGCCCGCTGGTTCATCAGGGCGGCGAAGCTCTCCAGGTCTCCGCTGACGGTGATGGCCAGGACGGCGGCGGCTTCGTTGGCCGAGCGGACCATGGTGCAGTAGAGCAGGTCCTTCACGCTGATCTGCTCCCCGGCCTTGATGGAGGCGTTGGAGGCGTCAGAGGGGATGCCGTCCAGGGCCGCCTGGGGGACGGTGACGATGGTGTCCAGAGATAACTCTCCCCGGCTGATGGCCTCCAGGGTCAGCAGGGCGGTCATGACCTTGGTGATGCTGGCGGGGTAACGCTGCTCGTTGGCGTTCTGGTCAAAGAGGACATGGTCATTATCCAGATCCACCAGAATGGCGGCGGTACACTCCAAGGTGAGCTCCGGCACGTTCTGGGCCTGGGCAGCGGCACCGGGGGCCTGGGCGGCCCCGTCCTGGCTTTGGGCGGCCCCGTCCTGGTCCTGGGCGTCCGCGTCCTGAGACGGGGCGGCCGCGGCGGCGGGACAGAGCAGGGCGGCGGTTAAGATCAGCGCCAAAAAGGAAGAAAAGGCGCGGCTGAGCGTTTTTTTCATAGGAAACGTACACATCCTGTGCTATAATATTGGCAGGAAGCGTCTCCCGCCGGCTGATACATAGAATTATAGCAAAGGCGGACGAAAGACGCAATGGGGAAACGGAAACTTTCCCCGCCGCAAAAAACAGGGAGGAGGAAGGGTCCGTATGGCAAGGATCTTGGTGGTAGACGATGAGAAGGTGATGGTCAAGGGCATCCGCTTCAATCTGGAGAATGAGGGGTATCAGGTGGACGTGGGCTACGACGGCCAGCAGGCGGTGGACATGGCCCGGACCACGGAGTATGACCTCATCATCCTGGATTTGATGATGCCGGGGTTGGACGGGCTGTCCGCCTGCATGGAGATCCGCTCTTTTTCCACGGTGCCCATCATCATGCTCACCGCCCGGGGGGAGGACACGGATAAGCTCCTGGGCTTTGAGTACGGCGCGGATGACTACATCACCAAGCCCTTCAATATCCTGGAGGTGAAGGCCCGGATCAAGGCCCTGCTGCGCCGCTCCGCCGCGCCGCGGCGGGGACCGGCAGGGGAGGGGGACCGCCTTCGGGTGGGGACCCTGGTCCTGGACAGCGCCGCCCGGACCACCTGGCGCAGCGGGGAGCCGGTGGAGCTCACGGCCAAGGAGTTTGATCTCCTGGAACTTTTGATGAAGAATCCCGACCGGGTGTACAGCCGGGAGCAGCTGCTGAACCTGGTCTGGGGCTATGAGTACACCGGGGAATACCGGACGGTGGACGTCCACATCCGGCGCCTGCGGGAGAAGGTGGAGGCGGACCCCGCCAAGCCCAGCATCCTGTGCACCAAATGGGGGGTGGGCTACTATTTGAAGGGAGAGGGGAAGGATGGCTAAGCCGGGTTTCAGCCTGAAAAGCTCCCTTCAGCTGCGCCTGACCATGGGCTATGCGGTGCTGATCGCGGCCCTGCTGGTGCTGATGAACACCTATCCCCTGGTGATGAGCCAGAATCTGATGTTCCGCTCCCAGCAGACGGCCCTGGAAAACCAGGGGGCGTTGGTGGCCAACAGCCTGACCACGGCGGACAACCTCACCCCGGAGACGGTGGAGCAGGCCATTGCTCCCCTGGACAAGCTGGATGTATCCCGACTGCTGGTGACCGACGAGGCGGGGCTGGTCCTCTTCGACTCCCAGGAGGCGGAACTGACGGGGCGCTACGCCCTCAGCGGGGAGATCGTGGCGGCCTTGGAGGGGAACAACGCCTTTTCCAGCCAGTATGCCAGCGGCTGCTTTTCCAGCTGCTCCGCCCGCCCGGTGATGACCCGGAACACGGTGGTGGGGGCGGTGTGCCTGTATGGGGAGGACCTGCATCAGGGGGCCCTGCTCCAGGAGCTGCAAAGGAACCTGCGCCTGATCTCTCTGGTGGTGTGTCTGGCGGTGCTGGCGCTGTTCGCGGCGTTTTCCACCCTGCTGTCCCGGCGGGTTGGGGTGCTGCTGGGGGGCATCCGGCGGGTCCGGGCGGGGGAGTATGCCTACCGGGTGACCATGAAGGGCCATGATGAGCTGGCCCAGCTGGCGGACGAGTTCAATCAGCTCACCGGACGCCTCCAGGCCACGGAGGCCCAGCGCCGCCGCTTCGTCTCGGACGCCTCCCACGAGCTGAAAACGCCCCTGGCGTCCATCCGCCTGCTGACGGACTCCATCCTCCAGGATGAGGCCATCGACCAGGAGACCACCCGGGAGTTCGTAGAGGACATCAGTCAGGCGGCGGACCGGCTGATCCACATCAGCGAAGGGCTGCTGTCCCTGAACCGGGTGGACGAGGGACGGACCATAGGCCGGGAACGGGTGGATGTGAACCAGCAGGCGGAGGCGCTGTGCCGTCTGCTGATCCCTTTGGCGGAGGAGGCCGGGGTGCGCTTCCAGGAGACGCTGGGGGAGGACTGCACCGTCCGATGCAGCAGAGAGGACGTGAGTCAGATCTTGCGCAATCTGATGGAGAACGCCATCAAATACAACATCCCCGGCGGGACGGTCTGTCTGCGGACCTTCCGCCAGGGGGAGGAAGTGGTGATGGAAGTGGAGGACAGCGGCGTGGGGATTCCCGAAGAGGAGCTGCCCCGGATTTTTGAGCGGTTTTACCGGGTGGACAAGGCCCGCTCCCGGGAGGCGGGAGGCTCGGGGCTGGGGCTGTCCATCGTGCTGGATACCCTGCGGCTTTACGGCGGGGATATCACCGCTCGCTCTGCGCCTGGGGAGGGCTCCTGCTTTACGGCGGTGCTCCCGGCTTGGAGCGAGACAGAAGAGGAGGCGGAGCCATGAAACCCTTGCTTGTTTGCGCCTTGGCGGCGCTGCTGCTGGCGGGCTGTGAAGGCGGACAGGAGCAGACCCTTTGTTATCCCGTCTACTTCCGTACCATGGAGGGGGAAGCGGCCCTGGCGGCGGAGCACCGGACCCTCCCCTCTGGGATGGACCCGGCGGAGGGTCTCTTGAACTGCCTGCTGGAGGGACCGGAGGAGGAGGGGCTGCTCCGGACCATCCCCCCGGCGGTGACCATCCGCTCCTTTTCCCTAAAAGGCGGGGTTTTGGAGGTGGATTTCTCCGGGCGATACGCCAGCCTGTCGGGCATTGATCTGACTTTGGCGGATTACAGCGTCGTGCGGACCCTGAGCCAGCTGGAGGAGGTGGAGACGGTGGTCATCACCGTGGACGGGCAGCCGCTTCTTTACCGGGATCACCAGCAGCTGACGGTGGCGGATGCGTGGTTTGCGGGGGAGGAGGGTGCGGTGGAGTAACAGGAACCCCAAAAGTCAATACTAAGTTGCAAAAAGTTAGAATAAAGTCCGAAAAACTCTAAATCACACAAACCCTTGGGTTCAAATCTGTGCAACATCCCCTGGTTTTCTCTGCAACGCCCTAAGCACACGTAAAAAACAGTACAACAACCAGGCCGGGGCCCATTCTACAAAAGCACCGGCCTGGGCGGTTTCTGTGCAGACTATGCCACCCTAGCAGTATATTCCTCATAAAGCATCCGCGGCGTTTTCCAGCCCAGTATCCGGCGCGGGTAGTTTGCCATCCACTCCTCCACTGCCGCCACCTCAGACGCCGTTACCTGGTCAAAGCTTGCCCCCATACCCGTATTGACGGACAGAGGAATAAGTCGTAAACGGGAAAGGAAAGGAGCACAAAAGCATGGAACAGAAAAGGACAAAAAAGGGAACGCCACCACCTCGGTACGATGATGTGCTAAAAAAATCCGTCGGCATCCTGTCGAAACCATAGAGGAAAAGTAC
>JAAWAE010000041.1 GCA_022792035.1 Ruminiclostridium sp.
GGGTGATGGGCAGGCCCAGCTCCATCTCCGCCCGGGCCAGAGCGATCCACAGGCGGTGCCAGGTGGTGAATTTCTTGTCCGGGGAGAAGATGTAGAGCATCTCGGGGCTGGCATAGCGGGAGGACAGGGGACTTTCGTAGGTGTTTTTCATCGGAATACCCTCTCTTTTTGATTCATCCGCCCAGGGGCGGGACTTCGTTTCACATGGTCTATTGCATTGCAGTATAGCACAAAATAGGAAGCGGGACAATCCCTTGCCTCGGGATTTTCCGCTCCCGCAGGGCAGCTTGCGCCAGGGTGGGAAATATGGTACACTACGGATAGAAGGATACTACTGTATTCCTATCGGGGAGGGATTTTCTATGACGCAAGACTTGGCCTATCAGGAAAAACAGCGTGAGGAGCTCATTAACGGAACGCTGGCGGCGATATCGCCCAGACCTGCCTTTAACCACAACCGTGTCGCTTTCCGCATTGCCTACCTTTTTGAACGCTATTTGGAAGGGAAACCCTGCACTGTCATTGCCGACGGCACTGATTTATATCTCAGCGACAAGGACCGTTTTATCCCAGACGTGATGATCGTCTGCAGCCGGGATCAGATACAATGGAACGGTGTCCACGGCGCACCGGACCTGGTGGTGGAAGTTCTCTCCCCCAGCACCGCCAAAAATGACCGCTGGCAGAAGGCTCGCACCTACGCTGCCCACGGCGTTCCGGAATACTGGATCGTGGACCCCATGAATCAGACGGTAGAGGTCTATGCCCTCCAGGACGGGCAGTATACGCTGCTGGACACCTACCTCCATCATCCGGACTATGTGCTGCAAACCATGGGCGCGGAGGAAAAAGCCGCCCTGGTCACATCCTTCCGCTGCCATCTTTATGACGACTTCTTGATCCGCTTGGAGGACATTTTCAGCGGGCTGATTTGAAAGGAGCACACCATGAACGAAGCCGTAAGGTATGAAGACAACCTGTTGGAGGAGCTCATCAATGGTGAACTCGTTGCCATGTCCCCGGCCTTCACCAATCACAATCGTGTTTCAGGAAACATTTTTCTCATCTTCGGCAGCTATCTAAAGGATAAGCCCTGCACGCCCTTCCCCGATGGAGAATCCGTTTTCCTCTCGGGAACGGACCACTTTGTCCCCGACGGCATGATCGTCTGCGACCGGGATAAGATCAAATGGGACGGTGTCCATGGCGCACCAGACTTGGTCGTGGAGATCCTCTCTCCCAGCACCGCCGCCCGGGACAAAGGATATAAAAAAGACGTCTACGAGGCCAGCGGCGTTCCGGAATACTGGATTGTAAACCCCATGGACCGCTCTGTCGAGGTCTATCTCCTTGTAAACGGCCGTTTCACCCTAGACGATATCTATTATATCCTTCCTCCGGAACAGATGGAAGCAGCAAAGGACAAGTGCAGAACACAGCTCAAGTGTCATCTGTATGATGACTTGGTGATCCGCTTAGAGGACATTTTCAGCGGGCTGATTTGAAAGGAGCGCACCATGAACGAAGCCGTAAGGTATGAAGACAACCTGTTGGAGGAGCTCATCAACGGAGAGATTGTTGCCATGTCTCCCAGTCCAACATGGAACCACATCTCTATCTCCGGAAACCTTTATCACGTTTTTAAGTCTTACCTAAGCGGGAAGTCCTGCACTCCCATCCCAGACGGGTTTGACCTCCATCTGAGCAAAAAGGACATCTTTATCCCCGATATGATGGTGGTCTGCGATCGGAGCAAGATCCAGTCCAACGGCGTCCATGGTGCCCCGGACCTGGTGGTGGAGATCCTATCCCCCAGCACTTCCGCCCGGGACAGAGGATACAAAAAGGAGGTCTATGAGGCCAGCGGCGTCCCGGAATACTGGATCGTGAATCCCGTGGATCGTTCCATTGAGGTCTACCTCCTTGCAAACGGGCGTTTCTCCCTGGAGGATGTCTATATGCTCCCCTCCGAGCAGATGCGCGAAGAGGAAAAGCCCAAGCTCAAAACACAGCTCAAGTGCCATTTGTATGACGACTTGGTCCTCTCTTTAGAAGATATCTTCGCAGACCTCCTATAAAACAACGCAACACTTGACACAAACGGAGCCCCCGGTCCCCCGGAGGCTCCCTCTTTTTATCCCAATCAAGCGTCCTTCAAAAACGCCTCCAAGCGGTCCGCCCCGGCGATGATGTTCTCCATAGACACCGCGAAGGACCAGCGCAGGTAATGCGGCGCGCCAAAGCCCGTGCAGGGCACCAGCGCCACCCGTCCCTTCTCCAAAAAGACTTGGGCGAAGTCGTCGGCGTTTTGGATCTTCACGCCATACAATTCCTTCCCGATCAGCTCCTCAATGTTCATCAGCATATAGAAGGTGGCCTCGGAGCGCACCGCGTGCACCCCAGGGATGTGGCTCAGGCGATCGTAGAGATAATCCCGGCGGACCTCAAAGGTCCGGCGCATCTCCTCGATCTCGTCCTGAGGTCCGGCGAACGCCTCCACCGCCGCCGCCTGGGAAATGGAACTGGTGCCGGAAATGCAGTGGCTGAGGTAGTTGCTCATCACTTGGATGATCCGCTCCTGCGCCGCGGCAAAGCCGACCCGCCAGCCGGTCATGGCGTAGGTCTTGGATACCCCGTTGACCAGGATGGTGTGGGCCTTCACCTCCTCCCCCAGGGAGGGGAAGGAGACGAACTCCCGGCCATCGAAGGTCAGCTTGTCGTAGATCTCGTCGGCGATGACATAAATGTCCTCCTCCACGCAGACCTGGGCGATGGCCTGCATCACCGGCAGGTCATACATCATCCCCGTGGGATTGCTGGGGTTGTTGAAGATCAGGGCCTTGGTCTTGGGGGTGATGGCGGCGCGCAGCTGCTCGGGGCTCATCTGGAAGCCGGATTCCTCCGTGGTCTCCACCACCACCGGCACGCCGCCGACCATTTTGATCTGCTCGTAGTAGCTCACCCAGTAAGGAGCCGGGAGAATGACCTCGTCTCCGGGGTCCACCAGGGTCTTCAGGATCACATACAAGATATGCTTGGCGCCGGCATTGACGGCGATCTCTTGGGGTTCATAGTGGACCTTCCACTCCTCCTCCATGCGCTTGCAGATGGCCTGGCGCAGCTCGGGGGTGCCGGGGGTGGGGGCGTACTTGGTCTGGTTATGCTCAATGGCCTGGATGCCCGCCTGCTTGATCCGTTCCGGGGTGGGGAAATCCGGCTCGCCGACGCTGAAGCCGATGACGTCGATGCCCTGAGCCCGCATTTCCTTGAACTTGGCGTCCACCGCAATGGTGGTGGATGCCTGTACCCCTGTGGCCAATTTGGAAAGTGCTTTCATAATCCGTGTCCTCCCTATGGTTGTTTTGTCTATATTTTGTAAACAAATGCTGTGTTTTCCTACTTTACAAAAGGATTGTTTCCGTGTATCCTAGCAGAAGTTCCCCAAATTCTGAGAAAAAAGGAGGTCTCGGAACTCGTTCCGAACGAAAACATGAAGAAAAAATCTTTGGGTCTGCTGCCGAAGCTCCTCATCGCCATCATCCTTGGCATCGCCATGGGCTTCGCGGCACAGTACATGGGCAGCGCCGGTGAGTGCATCATCCGCCTGGGCGCGACCTACAACAGTATCTTCGGCAACTTCATCAACTTCTGCATCCCCCTCATCATCCTCGGCTTCGTGGTCCCCGGCATCGCAGAGCTGGGCAGCGGCGCCGGGAAGACCCTGGCCGTCACGGTATTGGTGGCCTATCTCTCCACCATCGTGGCCGGTTCCCTGGCCTACGCCGTGGACATGGGCCTCTTCCCCCATCTGGTGGAAGCCGGTATGTTCACCACCAGCGCCGAGAACGCCGAGGAGACCGTGGTCAGCTCCTTCTTCAATATAGAGATGCCGCCCATCATGGGGGTGATGTCCGCCCTCATCATGGCCTTCATCCTGGGTCTGGGCATCGCCCTGTGCCGTGCCGGCTCCCTGAAGGGGGTTTTCGATGACTTCGGCAGCATCATGACCCGGGTGGTGGAGCGGATCATCATCCCCCTCCTGCCCATCCACGTCTACGGCATCTTCGCCAAGCTGGCCTATGCCGGCACCATCGTGGAGCTGATGACCTCCTTCCTGAAGGTCTTCGTGGTGGTCATCGCCCTGCACATCGTCATCCTTCTGCTCCAGTATACCGCGGCGGGGGCGGTGTCCCATCGCAATCCCTTTGCCCTCCTGCGCACCATGCTCCCCGCCTACACCACCGCCATCGGCACCCAGAGCTCCGCCGCCACCATTCCGGTAACGGTAGACTGCGCCAAGCGCAACGGCGTCCAGGAGAGCATCGCCCAGTTTGTCTGTCCGCTCTGTGCCACCATCCACCTCTCCGGCTCCACCATCACCCTCACCAGCTGTTCCATCGCCGTGATGATGATGCTGGGGCAGGGCATCAGCTTTGGGCAGATGTTCCCCTTCATCCTCATGCTGGGCGTCACCATGGTGGCGGCTCCGGGGGTTCCCGGCGGGGCGGTGATGGCGGCCCTGGGCATCCTGGAGTCCATGCTGGGCTTCGACGCGGATATGCAGGGGCTGATGATCGCCCTCTACATCGCCCAGGACAGCTTCGGCACCGCCTGCAACGTCACCGGCGACGGGGCCATCGCGGTCTTTATGGACGCCCTGTCCCGGCGCAAAGCGCCAACTTCCGAGGCCGGCTGAGGGGCGGCTGCGCGCCCTTTCGGTGAAGTATTATAGTTTCAAACTTGCAGATTTGCAACCCCAAGTTTGAATTTTTCTGCAAATTTGCAGCTCTTTTTCTTCGCGCCTGCGTCCCCTCTCTGTCCCGATGGGCCGGGAGGGGACAAGTCTTGACAAATGTGATTCATTATGATATTATAACGATACCAAAAAGAAAAGGAGCGTGATTTCTATGAAACACCAACCCGAGGAAAAGATCCTGCGGAGCAAGCAAAACGGGATGCCTGTGCTGCTGCTGGTCCTGGCCCTTTACGCTGTGTGCGTCGCCGGGTACCTCTTCAACCCCTACGGCTACCTCATTGGGACCCTATGCAGAATCCTCCCGTTGCTGCTGTGGATCCCCCTGGCAGGCTTGAAGGTCCTCAAACCCCAGGAAGCCCTGGTGCTGACCCTCTTCGGCAACTACGCCGGCACCCTGCGGGGCCCGGGTTTCTACGCGGTCAACCCCCTGTGCGTCGCCTTCAACCCCGCCGCCAACACCAAGCTCTCCCAGAGCGGGGACAACGGCAGCGTGAAGGTCAAAGCCTCTTCCAACGTCTCCAAGAAAATCTCCCTGAAGAACATGACCCTCAGCAACGGCCGGCAGAAGATCAACGACTGTCTGGGCAACCCGGTAGAGATCGGCATCGCCGTGATCTGGCGGGTCACCGACACCGCCAAGGCCGTGTTCACCGTGGACAACTATATGGAATACCTCTCCCTCCAGTGCGACAGCGCCCTGCGCAACATCGTGCGGATGTACCCCTACGACGCCGCCCCCAACATCGACACCACCGGCGACGGGCAGGCCGACGAGGGCAGCCTCCAGGGCTCCAGCGAGACGGTGGCCCGGCGCATCCGCGACGAGATCCAGTCCAAAGTGGCCGACGCCGGGCTGGAGATCCTGGAAGCCCGGATCACCTACCTGGCCTACGCCCCCGAGATCGCCTCTGTGATGCTCCAGCGCCAGCAGGCCCGGGCCGTCATCGACGCCCGGACCATGATCGTGGACAGCGCCGTGACCATGGTGGACATGGCCCTGTCCCGTCTGCGGGAGAACAACATTGTGGAACTGGACGAAGAGCGCAAAGCCGCTATGGTCTCCAACCTTCTGGTGGTGCTCTGCGGGAACCGGGATGCCCAGCCGGTGGTGAACTCCGGCAGCCTCTATTGAGCCTATGGCAGAGAAGAAACAGATCCCCCTCCGGGTGTCTGCGGAGCTCTACGCCGCCATCGCCGCCTGGGCGGAGGACGACTTTCGCTCCGTCAATGGGCAGATCGAGTATCTTCTGACCGAGTGCGTCCGGCAGCGGAAAAAGAACGGGTCCCCGGTACCCAAGGAGCTGGATGTCCCGCCGAAGCTGGAGATTCAATGACGAAAAAGCCAGGAGCACCCGCTCCTGGCCTTTTCCTTATTTCTTCTTCCGCCGGTCATGTAGACCGCTGTTTTTCTGATACAGGACATAAAGCCCGTCCAGAATCAAATCCTTATCGTAGAGGATCTCCCGCCGGCAGTACCTCCCGATCAGCTCCGCCTGGGCCCCGGTCATGACCACCGTGGCCGCCGGCTTCGCCGCTTCCTCCATGCGCTGGATGATGCTGTCCAGCATCCCGGCGTTGCCGTAGAGGGCCCCGGCGCGCATGGCCTCGATGGTGCTGCGCCCCAGGATGGAGGGGGCGGCGGGCTCCTCCAGGGCGATGTGGGGCAGCGCCGCCGCCCGGCCCGACAGGGCCTCCACGGCGATGCGCACCCCGGGAAAGATCACACAGCCCTCAAAGGTGTTGGGGCTGAGGTAGGAGATGGTGGTGGCGGTGCCGATCTCGATGACGATGATGGGAGCCGGGTAGCGGTGCAGAGCCGCCACCGCGCTGGCCACGATGTCCGACCCCAGCTGGTTCTGGGTCTCGGCAATGATGTTCATGCCGGTCTTCATCCCTGGACCCACGATCATGGGCTCCGCCCCGGTGAGCTGCCGGGCCGCCGCCGCCACGGCCGAAGTCATGGGGGGGACCACGCTGGAGATCACCGCGCCGGTGACGGAGCGGATCTCCGCCTGATAGAGATGGAAGATGTCCAGCAAGTCGATGGCGATCTGGTCCTGGGTCTTGTTCTTGTCCGTCTTGATGCTGCCGCGAAAACGCAGCGCCCCCTCTGGGGTATAGAGCCCCATGGTCATCACGGAGTTGCCCACATCAATGGTCAGGATCACGCTCCCGCCCCCCTTCCTAGATTTGGTTTTCTATTATAGTAGCGCGGGCGCGGAAAATCAAGGGCTTTTTCGTTACAATATGATACAGATCAGCCCCCCGGAGCCCTCGTTGATGATCTTCTCCAAGGTCTGCTGCATCTTCTGCCGGGCGTCCTCGGGCATATGCTTTAATTTGCTGCCCAGGTCCTCGTTGATCAGCTCGTGGAAGGAGCGGCCGAAAATGTTGCTCTGCCAGATCTTCTCCGGCTCCCCCTCGAACTCCCGCAGCAGGAAGTCCAGCATATCCTCCGACTGCTTCTCGCTGCCCACGATGGGGGAGACCTCCGCCTGGATGTCCGCCCGGATCATGTGGATGCTGGGGGCCTTGGCCCGGAGCCGGACCCCGTAGCGCCCCCCCTGCTTGATGATCTCCGGCTCCTCCAATTCCAACTCCCCGGCGTCGGGGATGACGATGCCGTAGCCGGTGGCCCGGACCTCCTCCATGGCGGCGGCCACTTTCTCGTACTCCGCCTTCAGCCCCGAGAGCCCCGAGAGCAGCTTCATCAGCTCCCCGTCGTCCCGGATGGGGAAGCCCGTCTGCTGGGCCATGGTCTCATAGAACAGGCTCCGGGGCAGGTCCAGACGGGCCGTACAGCAGCCGTTGCCCAGCTGCATGGCGGTCACCGCCGCGCTGCTCAGCCGCGGGCACTGGCCCATGGCCTCCACCACCGGCTGGACATCCCGGATGCGCCGCAGTCCCCCCATGGACTCCCGGATGGCCCCGTAGACATCCTCCTTCACCGGGTGGCCCGGGGAGAGGGCGTCCACCCAGTCCGGCAGGAAAATCTGCAGCTCCTCCACCGGGAACTCGTAGAGCACCGAGCGGATGATGGCCGACACCGCCCGCTGGCTCAGCTCCAGACAGCTGGCGGCGATGCAGGTGACGTCGTAAGTCTCCGCCAGCTCCGAGCGCAGGGCCTGGGCAGCGTCGGAGTCCGGCCGGGCGGAGTTCAAGAGGATCAGGAAGGGCTTGCCCAGCTCCTTGAGCTCGGAGATCACCCGCTCCTCGGCCTCCACATAGGCCTCCCGGGGCAGGTCGGTGATGGAGCCGTCGGTGGTGACCACGATGCCGATGGTGGAGTGCTCGGCGATGACCTTCCGGGTGCCGATCTCCGCCGCCTCGGACATGGGGATCTCCTCGGGGAACCAGGGGGTGCGGACCATTCTGGGCTCGTCGTCCTCCAGCTGGCCCACCGCCCCGGGGACCATGTAGCCCACGCAGTCGATGAGCCGGACGGAGAAGGCCCCGCCCCCCTCCATGTCCACCTGCACCGCCTCCTCGGGGACGAACTTGGGCTCGGCGGTCATGATGGTGCGGCCGGAGCCGCTCTGGGGCAGCTCATCCTTGGCCCGTTCCCGGCGGTAGCCGTCGGCGATGTTGGGCAGGACCATGGTTTCCATGAAACGCTGGATAAAAGTGGATTTCCCCGTCCGGGCCGGCCCCACC
>JAAWAE010000042.1 GCA_022792035.1 Ruminiclostridium sp.
CGACAAGTACACCCACTGGGCCACCTACGAGCCGGAGGAGAAGGGCGTCATGATCGTCTATGCCTCCATGTACGGCAACACGGAGTCCGCCGCGGAGGTCCTGGCCGCCAAGCTGGCCGCCCGGGGGATCACCAACACCCGGCTGTATGACGTGTCCAGCGTCCATGTGAGCTATCTGATTTCGGATCTGTTCAAGTACAGCCACCTGGTCCTGGCTTCCGTGACCTACAATTTGGGGATCTTCCCGCCCATGCACAACTTCCTCATGGACATGAAGGCTTTGAATTTGCAGAAACGCACCGTGGCCCTGATGGGCAGCGGTTCCTGGGCCCCCCGCTCCGGAGAGCTGATGCGTAAGAGTCTGGAAGAGCTGAAAAACATGGATATCCTGGACGATGAGATAACCATCACCTCGTCCCTCCAGCCCCAGAATGAGGCGGATATCGACGCGTTGGCGGATGCCATTGCGGCTTCTTACAATAAGTGATCGCCTGTTGAACGCAAAAAAGAGGGGGTGCCGGAAGGCGCCCTCTCTTTATTGTATGTGAGAAAAGCATTATTCTGCTTGTCCAATGTACGCGCTTACATTGAAAGTTAAATGCGGCCCAGCGCCACCATCAGCGCTGGCTGATGGTGGGCCGCTCAGCGTCCCAGAGGAAGATGAGATCATCCAGATCCTGGGGCTTGGGCGGTACCGGCTGGGGGAGCGTATGGGGTGCTTGCTTGCTCATGCTGGCCCCTCCTTTCTTGTAACGCTACAGACCAGTCTATGCGCCAGACGGTCCGGACGTGACAAAAACCCTTCGTCAAAAACATCGCCCCTGGGTATGCTTTCGCCCCCAAGGGACAGACTAGCAGGGAGGTGAGACGCTATGAAGTTTGACGACCCCAACATGGAAAACTATTTCCGCAGCCTGCCCCTGGAGGTCCAGGCCTTCATCCAAAACTCCGGGGCGGATATCTCCACCCCCGGCGAGCTGATGCTCATCGGGGAGCATTTCCGAAACAGTTTTGGATATGCGGAGCAGGATCAGAAATAAGCAAGGGGAAGGACGTGCCGCGACGGGTGGTACGTCCTTCTCCTTTGCGCTTGCGGCCTTGGGCGGGATGTGCTATGATAGCAAAAATAGGAACCAGGGGGAGCGCGTTATGGCAGGGAAGAGCGTCACCCAGCGCCGGGTCCAGGCGCAGGGATGGGAGATCGAATATCAGCTGGAGCGCAAGGCCGTGAAGAACTGGAACCTGCGCATCCGCCGGGACGGCAGCGTCTATCTCTCCGCGCCCAGGGGCGTACCCGCGGCGCAGCTGGACGAGTTTGTCCGCAGCAAAGCCCAGTACATCCGAAAAGCCCAGGATCACTTCCAGGAAGTGCAGGCCCGGGAGACCCGCCCCCGCCTCCACGACGCAAGCGTTTTTCAAGAGGTTTTAGACCAGCTCTATCCCCTCCTGGCACCCTACGGCGTGGCCTATCCCCAGCTGCGCCTGCGGGAGATGAAAAGCCGCTGGGGCTCCTGCCTGGTGTACAAACAGACCATCACACTGAACACAAACCTGCTGACCTGCTCCCGCCGGTGCATCGAATATGTCGTCCTCCACGAACTGTGCCATTTCGTTCACCCCAACCACTCCCCGCGCTTTTACGAGCTCTTGTCCTCCTTCCTGCCGGACTGGAAGCAGCGGCGGCAGGAGCTGAACGAATAGGCGGCAGCCGCTCAGGTCCACTGGAGAAAAAACAGAGGATGCCGTGATATTGTTGACAGGAAAATGAGAGGAATGATATAATATATTAGGCTGAAGGGACTGCCGCTTCACGTGTTCGAGGGCGGGCAGACCCGAGTTTGTGACAGTTATGAGGCATAAGGATGAAAAAGGAACTAAGAAAAAAGAATAGCGGGATCGCGTTGTTCCTTTCCGTCGTCTTAGTTTTCTGCACACTAAGTGCCGTGGTGTTCTTCGTTGCGCAGAAGACGTCGAAGGAGATGTCCAACTCAGCGATTCAGAACCTCAGCGAGAGCCTTGACCTGCTCAAAGGGACATTGGAAGCGTTGCTGCACAATGAGGCGGAGTTTCAACAGCTTGTCGCCCGAGAAATCGCCGCCTCCGAGGACCCGGAGGGCTATATCCGTGCATACGAGAAGAATGAGACCATGGTGAAAATTTCCCTGATCCGCAGCGGCGCGGCGCAGGGGGTCTCAAGCACCGGCGAAGTCTTTACCGAGGGGGAATTGGATTTCTCCGCAGGGAACACGGTGGAGGGCCTGCCCATTTCCCGTTCCTATCTGAACTATATGGGGACCTGGGCCTATTCCCTCAAATGTCCCGTGGAACGCGACGGGCAGACCATGGGTTTCCTCTATGTCGAATATACCTATGACGCCCTGGAGCGTTCCATGCCCGGCGGGTTTTATAACAATCAAGCTACCCTGTATGTTATGGACGCCGACAGCGAACGCTTCGTACTCAAACCCAAAGGGATGGGCAAACGCAGCGCGGGACACCTGAACCTGACCGACTTCTATCGGGCCAACGACATTCGAGAGCCAACACTCCAAGCAGAGGTGAAGGAGTGCCTGAAAAGCGGGAAGGATATCCTCTTTTATCATGATATCCGAGAGGTCAGGGCCCTGAACTATATGTGGTCAGTGAATGACGGCTCCATCTTCCTGGTGGGCTATGTGCCGGTGGAGGCTATCCAGCAGGAGGGGAAGACCGTCACCCAGAATATCATCATTGTGGTGATGGTGATGCTGGCCGCCTTTCTCCTGTGCTGTCTGCTGTATTATTTCAGCCAGAGGCAGCAAAAGCGCATCCGTCTGGAACGGGAGCGGGAGCGGGAGGTCCATAACAAGCAGCTGGCAGAAGCCCTCCGGGCAGCCCAGATTGCCAACACCTCCAAGACTACCTTCCTGTCCAATATGTCCCACGACATCCGCACCCCGATGAACGCGGTCCTGGGCTTTACCAGCCTGCTGGCCATGGATGCGGATAACCCCGTAAAAGTACGGGAATACACAAAAAAGATCACGGCTTCCGGCCAGCACCTGCTCAGTCTCATCAACGACGTGCTGGACGTGTCCAAGATTGAGAGCGGCAAGGTGGTGCTGAACTTTGAACCCTTCGCCCTCAGCGACCTGGTCTCTTCGGTGGAGACCATCATCCAGCCCATGGCCAAGGGCAGGCGGCACAGCTTCCATGTGGAGGTGACGGGCCTGCAGCATGAGTACCTCATCGGCGACGAGACGCGGGTCAATCAGGTCCTCATCAACCTCCTGTCCAACGCGGTGAAGTATACCCCAGAGGGCGGCGAGATCTGGCTGCGCATGATCGGCCTGAAACAGCGATCCAACCAGTACCAGCGCATCCGCATCGAGGTGGAGGACAACGGCTATGGGATGACCCCCGAATATTTGGAGACCATTTTTGATGCCTTTACCCGAGCGGAGAACTCCACCACCAACAAAGTCCAGGGCACGGGCCTTGGTATGGCCATCACCAAGAGCATTGTGGAGCTCATGGGCGGGACCATTGAGGTGTTCAGTGAGGTGGATAAGGGGACGCTCTTCCGGGCGGAGCTGGAGTTTCGGGTCCCAGAGGGGCAGGCGGACCGGCAGTTCTGGGCTGAGCGGGGCGTTCAGCGGATCTTGGCGGTGGAGCCGGACACGGAGACCTGCGGAAACATCCAGCTTCTGATGAAGGACACCGGCGTTCAGGTAGACGTGGCCGCTGACATCCAGGAGGCCCTGAAGCGGCTGGAGGAGGAAACGTATCCCCTGGTTCTGCTGGATTGGGACGGCGGCAGCCAAAATGCCTGGGCCCTCCGGGAGGCCCTGCCAGATTCTGTGCCCCTCCTTCTCCTGGCAGAGTACGACGCCGAGGGGATGGAAGAGCTTCTGCTCAGGAAGAATATCGGAGCCTTGACAAAACCCTTCTTTGCCGCCGCGCTGAAAACGGCGGTCCTGGAGCTTCAGGCCGAGCCGGAGAAAGAGGTCCAGGTCCCCGAGGATGATTTGCAGGGGCTGCGCTTCCTAGCCGCAGAGGACAACGAGATCAACGCGGAGATCCTCCTGGAGGTCCTGGAGCTGGAAGGCGCCAGCTGCAAAGTGGTGGAGAACGGGAAATTGGCCCTGGAATGCTTTGCCGCCTCCGAAGTCGGGGCCTTTGACGCCATCCTCATGGATGTACAGATGCCAGTGATGAACGGCTACGAGGCCACCCGGGCCATCCGGGCTTTGGACCGGGACGATGCCCGGACCATCCCCATCCTTGCCATGACCGCCAACGCCTTTGCTGAGGACGAGAAGGCGGCGCTGGATGCCGGGATGGATGTCCATGTAGCCAAACCCATCGACATCGCAATGCTCAAGCGTACCATCAAGGAGTGCATCCCAAATGGGTGAAAGGAGAAATGTAAGATGAAAAGGAACCAAGCCGACCGGTGGACAGCCGCCCTGCTGACAGCCTTACTGACACTCTCTCTGACAGCCTGCGGTGATGAGGAGACTAACAACCTTCTAAACAGCGAAGGCAGGTCAGATCGTGTGGTTACGCTCTTCAGTCCCATGGAAAAAAGCCAGCCGGATAAGGAGAACACGGCCAGAAGCGCGGCAGACAAGACCATCCTTCTGGCGGAGGAGGTGCTGGGCATCCGGGTGGAATATATCACCTACACAGCGGAGAATTACCAGGAGAAGACCTATGACGATGTGGCTTTGGACCGTGCCCGGAACAACATGGATGACCTCTATTTGCTCAACCCTGACGTGATCCAAATCCTGGGGGGAGAGGGCCGTCTCATGGACCTGTCCGGATTGGAGAGCGCCAAGAACCTCCGGGACGTGGTGGTGACGGCCAACACCGTGGACGGGAAGCTGGTGGCCATTCCCCAGGAGGTGGTGGTCTATGGGCTCTTCGTCAATAAGGAGATGTTCGATGACTGTGAGCTGGAGCTGCCCAACACGCCGGAGGAGTTTTTGGAATGCTGCCGGGTGTTTAAGGAGAAGGGCATCACCCCGGTGGGGGCCAACCGCTGGTGGCTGGAGACCTTCGTCCTGGCCCAGGCTTACGCAGACCTTTACAACGGCGGCAATACGTCTGCGGAGATCGCCGCCCTGAACAGCGGTGAGGCCAAGTACAGCGATTATATGCGTCCCGGCTTTGAGTTTTTGCAAAAGATGATTGACCTGGGGTATATCGACGCGGAAAAAGCCCTGGTCAGCGAGGCCATGGAAGGGGAGCGGGATGATTTCCTGGCCCAGAAGGTTCCTATGGTTATGGCCTACTGGGGCGCGGCCAACACAGAGACCGCTTACGGCGCCACAGATTTTGAGATGCAGGTCATTGGATTCCCCAGCAGCCGGGGCCAGATGCCGGTGATGCCCATGACGGGCTTTGCCATCGGCGCGGAGGCGGCGCATGGGGAGGACGCCAAGAAGGCCCTGGAGATTCTCACCTCCGATGAGGCGCTTCAGATTTACGCCGAGACCAACCGGGTGATCTCTCCGTCGAAGAACGTGGCGGTGGAGTGCGTTGCCTCCCTCAAACCCCTCAATGACCGGATTCAGGAGAACGTTTACGTCCTGGGGGCCAATGCCAGTATGAAGCTGGAGCAGTGGGGCAACACCTGCCTTATCGTCCGGGACCTGCTGGGCGGGGCCACAGTGGATGAGTGCATGGCGAAGTTCGATCAGCTCCAGGAAGAGACCCTGCACTGAAAGGAAAGAGAAAAACGAGGCAGGACCCCAACGGGTCCCGCCTCGTTTTTTGTATTGCGGTTGAAACGACTTGCGATTCAAACCTTCGGCAGGGCGGCAAAGCCCTGAGCCAGCTCTGCGTCGGTGGGGATGTAATCCGTCATCCGCCCGTCGTGGAAGGATTCGTAGGCGTACATATCAAAGTAGCCTGTGCCGGTGAGACCGAAGAGAATGGTCTTCTCCTCGCCGCTCTCCTTGCACCGGAGCGCCTCTTGTATGGCGGCCCGGATGGCGTGGCTGCTCTCCGGGGCGGGGAGGATGCCCTCCACCCGGGCAAATTCCTCTGCTGCCTGGAACACGGCGGTCTGCTCCACCGCTATGGCCTCCATGAGGCCGTCATGGTAGAGCTGGCTCAGGGTGGAACTCATGCCGTGGAAACGCAGGCCCCCGGAGTGGTTGGGGGCGGGGATGAAGCTGCTGCCCAGGGTGTACATCTTGGACAGGGGGCAGATGTTGCCGGTGTCGCAGAAGTCATAGGCGAATTTCCCCCGGGTGAAGCTGGGGCAGGAGGCAGGCTCCACGGCCAGGATGCGGTAATCCGCCTCTCCACGGAGTTTTTCACCCACGAAGGGGGCGATGAGTCCGCCCAGGTTGCTGCCGCCGCCGGCACAGCCGATGATCAGGTCCGGCTTGACGCCCAGCTTGTCCAGAGCGGCCTTGGCCTCCAGGCCGATGACGGACTGGTGCAGCAGGACCTGGTTGAGGACGCTGCCCAGGACGTAGCGGTAGCCGGGGATGGAGGAGGCGGCCTCCACGGCCTCGGAGATGGCACAGCCTAAGCTGCCGCCGGTGCCGGGGTGCTCTTGGAGGATCTTCCGCCCCACGGCGGTGTCCATGGAGGGGGAGGGGACCACGCTGGCCCCATAGGTCCGCATGACCTCCCGGCGGAAGGGTTTTTGTTCATAGGAGACCTTGACCATGTACACCTTGCAGTCCAGGCCGAAGTAAGCGCAGGCCATGGACAGGGCGGTGCCCCACTGCCCGGCGCCGGTCTCGGTGGTGACGCCCTTGAGGCCCTGCTCCTTGGCATAGTAGGCCTGGGCGATGGCGGAGTTGAGCTTGTGGCTGCCGCTGGTGTTGCTGCCTTCGAATTTATAATAAATCTTGGCGGGGGTGTTCAGGTGCTTTTCCAAGTTATATGCCCGCACCAGGGGGGAGGGGCGGAAGGTCTTATAGTAGTCCCGGACGGCCTGGGGGATGTCGATGTAGGGGGTGCTGTCGTCCAGCTCCTGGCGGACCAGCTCGTCGCAGAACACGCGGCCCAGGGCCTGGGCGGTGATGGGCTGGAGGGTGGCGGGGTCCAGAAGGGGGGCGGGCTTGTTTTTCATGTCGGCCCGCAGGTTGTACCATTGTGTGGGCAGTTCGGCTTCGTCCAGATAGGTCTTATAGGGGATGCTGTTCATGATGATTAGCTCCTTTACGAGAGAAATTTTGTGCGGAGGCAAAAACAAAAGCCCTTGCCTCTGCGAAATGCAGGGACAAGAGCATACACTCCTGCGGTACCACCCGGCTTGGCGCACTGCGCCCACTTTGACGTACAGACATACGCTGGCTTACTGATAACGGACCGCCGCCTCCGTCGCGCCTACTTGGGAAAAATCACCCGTTGGGTTTGCCCTCGCAAGGCCATTCGGCTTGGGGTTTGGCGCCGCGCTCTCACCACCGGCGGCTCTCTGAGACCATCCCGCACAAGCGTACTTTTCTTGCTCATCGGTTTCAAACAGAATAGCACAAAGACCCGGCCCTGTCAAGGCTTTTGGGCAAAAAGTTCGGACGGACACTGCCCAAGTCCTGGGAGCATCCGTCCGAAGCAGGGAAATAAAAATGAAAGAGAGAAAAGAAAAGAGACAAAATCAGGTTGCGGAATCGCCCTCAGCGCCGTCAGCAGCATCGCCTTCGCCGTCTGCGGGATCAGCGGCATCATCACCCTCAGCGGGGGCAGTGGGATCAGCGGGATCAGCAGCGTCGTCAGCGTCGGCGTTGGCGTCGTCAGCGGGCTCCTGTGTATCGGTGTCGCCAGTGTCGTCGACATCCTGGCCCTGGGTAGAGGGATCGTCCTCGGGGGCCGGTTCCTTGTCACCGCAGGCAGCCAGAGCACCCAGGCAGAATACCAGGGCCAGCAGCAGGGCACCAAAACGCTTGAACTTGTTCATGATTACATCTTCCTTTCAAAAGTTGATCCAGGAGGTTTCCTGGTACCGAGTATTATACCAGATGATTCTTAAACTTTTTATATACAGTCTATTAAAAAACTCTTAAGATTCAGTAACAAATATGAATTTTTTGTAAACAGAAGGGTGGAGCGTGGGAAGATTTCTCGATATCCTGTCAAAAAGCTCTGCAGCGGGTATCGCCCGCAAGGGAGAGAAACGGACTTTTGCTGGGTTGTGGGGCCGGCTTTCTTGCCTTGCTGTTATCCATTATGGAGGGATCATGCGGGATAGGCTTCCTTGAAACGGCGCTCGTAAACCTCCTTGAGCCCGTCCCGGAAGTCGGGGTGGGTGATCTCGATGAGGGAGCGGGCCCGTTCCCGGAGGGTCCGGCCCCGGAGGTTGGCGATGCCGTACTCGGTGACGATATAATGGGTCTCGAAGCGGGAGAGGGTGACGGGACGGCCCGCGTCGAACTGGTCCACGATGCGGGACATCTTCCCGCCCATGGCGGTGGAGGGCATGGCGATGATGGACTTGCCGCCCTTGGAGAAGGAGGCCCCCCGGACGAAGTCCACAAAGCCCCCCGCGCCGCTGAAGATCTTCTCGGCGCTGATGGAGTCCGCCGCCACCTGACCGATGAGGTCCACGCTCAGGGCGGAGTTTACGGAAACCACGTTGTCGTTCTGGCCGATGACGATGGGGCTGTTGACATAGTTCACGGGATGGATCTCGATCTTGGGATTCAGGCGGGCGTAGTCGTAGAGCTCGTCCCGGCCGTAGAGGTAGGTGACCACGGAGACGCCCCTGTTGATCTGCTTGCGGCTGTTGTTGATGTTCCCCGCTCGGAGCAGGCCCAGGGCCCCGTCGCAGAGCATCTCGGAGTGGACCCCCAGGTCGTTTTTCTCCCCCAAGAAGTTCAAAATGGCGTCGGGGATGGAGCCGATGCCCAGTTGGATGCAGGCCCCGTCGTCGATGAGACTGGCGCAGTGGGCGGCGATCTTCTGCTCGGTGTCGCCGATGGGGATGATGGGGCGCTTGAAGAGGGGTTCGTCGCATTCCACGGCCAGGTGGATGTCGTCGATGTGGACCAGGGTGTCGCCGTAAGTCCGGGGCATATACTTGTTGATCTGGGCGATGACCAGTTTGGAATGCTCGGTGATGCACTTGGTATAGTCCACCGTCACGCCGTAGGAGCAATACCCCCGCTCGTCGGGGGGCGAGAGGGTGATGAGGGCCACGTCGATGGGGATGATCCCGTCGGCGAAGAGCCGGGGGGACTCGCCAAAGAGGTTGGGGGTGTAGTCGGCCCGGGCGTCGTTGACGGCGGCCCGGCTGCCGGGTCCGGCGAAAAGGGAGTTGTGCCAGAAGTGGCCAGCGTACTGGGGCTGGGTATACTTGCAGGGGCCCAGGGCCAGCATATGACAGATCTCTACGTTTTCGTAGTTTTGATAATTGTCCAGCATGGCGTTGACCAGGGCTTGGGGTTCCCCGACGCTGTGGGCCAGGGCCACCCGGTCCCCGGAGTGGATGTGCCGGACGGCTTCTTGGGCCGTGACGAACTTTGCCATAATCGTTCTCCTTCCTGAATCGCGGCTTGTATCCTCCCTGGGGGAGGGGCTTTCTTTGCCTGTAGTATAGCGGGCGGGGGCGCGGTTGTAAAACGAGGGTTTTTGAAAGCGGGTATCAAGCTTTTTCAGGACGGGAGCTGTCTGGTGTTTCAGCGGACGACGGACTTCTTCACATAGTTCAAAAACTGCCGGGCGGCGGGGGGCAGGTTTTGGATGCTCTTGCAGGCGATGCCGATCTGCCGCCGGGCGGGCGGGTCCAGTTCCCGGGTGGTCAGCTGGTAGGGGATGCGCCGCAGCAGCAGCTCGGGCAGGATGCTCATGCCTAAGCCCTGCTCCACCATGGCCATGACGGCGTAATCGTCCTTGGCGGAATAGGTGATGCGGGGTTCGTACTTGGCTTTGCGCAGGATGTCCCGCAGCTCGGCGTCCACGGAGTCCGGGCGCATGATGTAGGGGGCCTGTTCCAGCTGGGAGACGGGGAAGGGACCGTCCGCGGCAGGGGGCTGATCTTGGGGGAAGATGGCCAGGAAGCGCTCCTCCAGCAGGAGGATGGACTCAAAACTGCCGCTGGCGGGGAGGCGGAGGAAGCCCATGTCGATGCGCCCGTCGCTGAGCCAGTGCTCAATGTCCTCATAGCTGCCCTGGAGCAGCTCGAAGGTGATGTGGGGGTGACGCTGGGAGAAGTCGTGAAGCAGCCCCGGCAGCAGGTGGACGGAGACGCTGAGGAAGGTGCCGATGCGCACCTGACCCACCTCCAGGTCGTGGAAGAGGGCTACTTGACGCTCCACCTCCTGATTTTTCTGGCAGACCTCCCGGATGGCCGGGAGCAGGGCCTCGCCCTCCTGGGTGAGGCGGACGCCGAAACGGTCCCGGAGGAGGAGCTTGATGCCCAATTCTTCCTCCAGGCTGGTGACGATGTGGCTGATGGCGGATTGGGTGTAGCCCAGGACTTCGGAGGTCTTGGTGAAGCTGCCCAGGTCCGCGGTTTTCAGCAGGACCTCATATTTTTTGATACTCATGGGAAGCACTCCTTGTGTTGTTTTTTGTCCAGTGTACCATATTTAAGGGGGCTTGTCTGCCTGTGGGTTATGAAGGCTTTTGAAAGTGGGTTTCAAAAACCTGCGTTTTACAAGGGAGCGTCCCGCCGGTATACTGACGGTGAGAAAGACAACAGGGCCCGAACCATATCGACCCGAAGACATAAGGAGGAAAGAAGAATGGAAAAAACGACGCGCACCTCCAAGGAATGGGTAGACCAGATGCTCCGGGAGCATTACCAGGACGCCCGGGAGGCCAAGAAGCAGGGCCGTCTGGTCTGCTGGAGCACCTCCATCGCCCCCCAGGAGCTGCTGACCACCATGGACATCGTGACCCTCTACCCGGAGAACCACGCCGCCAACATCGGCGCCCGCCGGGACACCGAGACCTTCATCCAGCACACGGAGAAGCAGGGCTATTCCTCGGACCTGTGCTCCTACGCCCGGGTGAACCTGGCCTATGCCGAGCTTCAGCACAGCGAAGCGGAGAATATGCCCATGCCGGACTTCCTGCTGTGCACCAGCAATATCTGTCACACCGTCATCAAGTGGTACGAGAACCTGTCCAAGGAGCTGAACATCCCCCTCATCCTCTTCGACACGCCCTTCAACCACACCGACGAGATCCAAGAGCACAACGCCGCCTATATGGAGCGGCAGCTCTATCACATTATCGACCAGCTGGAGGAGATCACCGGACGGGAGTTTGACTATGATAAGCTCCAGCGGGTCATGGCCATCTCCAACGAGACCTGCGACTGGTGGAACAAGGCCACCCAGCTGGCGGCGGCCCATCCCTCTCCGCTGAATGGCTTTGATATCTTTAACTATATGGCCATCATCGTCTTTGCCCGGGGCACGCAGGAGGCCCGAGACCTGTTCCACCTCTGGCACGACGAGCTGCAGGAGAAGATCGCCCAGGGCCAGGGACCCTGGAAGGACAAGGAGGAGGAGTACCGGGTCCTCTGGGACGGCATCGCCTGCTGGCCCTACCTCCGCTTCACCTACAAGACCTTGAAGGACCTGGGGATCAACATGGTTACCTCCACTTATCCCAAGTCCTGGACCGTGAGCTACGAGACCGGGGACGTCCGGGGCATGGCCAAAGCCTATTCCGGCAACGTCTACCCCAACCGCAACCTGAACTACGATGTGGAGAACATGGTGAACCTGGCCAGGAAGTTCGACTTGGACGGCATCATTTTCCACTCCAACCGCAGCTGCAAGCTGATGGATTTCCGCCAGTACGAAGTCCAGCGCCGGGTGCTGGAGGAGTGCGGGGTGCCGTCGGTGCTCTTCGACGGCGACCAGACCGATCCCCGCCTCTTCTCCGAGGCCCAGTATGACACCCGCATCCAGGCCCTGGCGGAGATGATGGCGGAAAACAAGGCCAAGAAAAGGAGGGCGGCACAATGAAAAACCTGGAGGTATTGCAAGAACTGGTCTACGCCGGACAGCACCCGGAGGAGACCATCCAGAAAAGCCTGCAAGAGAGCGGGAAGCCCGGGGTGGGCTGTTTCCCCCTCATCGTACCGGAAGAACTGGTCTACGCCGCCGGCTTCCTGCCAGTGGGACTGTGGGGCGGGATCTCCACCTTCCAGCAGTCCAACCGCTACATTCAGAGTTTCGCCTGCTCCATCATGCGGGCCAATCTGGAGCTGGGGATGACGGGGAAGTACGACGGCCTGAAAGCGGTGCTGATCCCCTCGGAGTGCGACACGCTCAAGTGCGTGTGTGAGAATTTCAAGGTAGCGGTGCCGAAGCTCCCGGTGATCGGGATCACCATCCCCCACAACCGCACCATTCAAGCGGCCCACCAGCACCTGCTGGAGGAGTTCGATTACATCAACGCCGCCCTGGAGAAGGTCCGCACCCCGGACTGTAAGCCCCTGGGGATGGAGGATACCTTCGCCATTTACGAGGACTGGCGCAAGACCGCCCGAGAATTCACCGACCTGGTCCCGGACCACCTGAACACCATCACACCCAAGATCCGCCACAGCGTTTTGAAGGCGGCGTGGTTCATGGATAAAAAAGTCTATACGGAAAAACTCAAGGCCGTCAACGCGGCCCTGCGGGATCTGCCCAAGGAGGAATTCACCGGCACCCGTCTGGTCCTCACCGGGATCATGCTGGACGCGGAAAACGTCCTGGACCTGCTGGAGGAGTTACATGTGGGTGTCGTGGACGACCTGCTGTGCCACGAGTCCCTGCAATTCCGCACCCTGGCCCGAGAGGGCGGTTCCGCCCGGGACAAGATCGCCGGACGCATCCTGGACGTAAAAGGCGTCTCGCCGCTCTACGAGCCCATGAAGCCCCGGGGAGACCTGCTGGCGGACGTGGCGCAGCAGCGGGGCGCGGCAGGGGTCCTGTTCTGCCTGCTGAAATTCTGCGACCCGGAAGCCTTTGATCAGCCCCTGGTCCAGAAGGACCTGGAGCGCCGGGGGGTCCCCATGCTGAGCATCGAAAACGACCAGCTGGTGGAATCTGTGGGCCAGCTGCGCACCCGAATCCAGGGCTTCCTGGAGCTGCGGGGTCTCTGAGCGAAGAGAGAAAGGAGGTCATGCCATGTTTTTGGGCATCGACATCGGGTCTTCCTCCTCCAAGGTGGTCATTCTCAGCCCCCAGAGGGAGATCGTCACCGCCCAGGTGGTGAACCTGGGCACCGGGACCCGCGGCGCCGCCCAGGCCCTGGAGCTGGCCTATACCGCTGCGAAACTCCAGCCGGAGGCGATCCGCCGCACCGTAGCCACCGGCTATGGCCGCATGACCTTCTCCGGGGCGGACAAGCAGATCACGGAGATCAGCTGCCACGCCAAGGGCGCCCGCTTCCTGGCCCCGGGCCTGCGGACCATCATCGACGTAGGCGGGCAGGACACCAAGGCCATCCGGCTTTCCCCCACGGGTCTGGTGGACAATTTTGTCATGAACGACAAGTGCGCCGCCGGGACGGGCCGCTTTTTGGAGGTCATGTCCCGGGTCCTGGGGTGTACGCTGGAGGAGCTGTCCGGGCTGGCGGAGGCGGGGACGGAACCGGTTTCCATCAGCAACCTCTGCACCGTGTTTGCCGAGTCGGAAGTGATTTCCCACCTGGCCGCCGGCGTGCCCCTGGAGAACGTCGCCGCCGGGGCCATCCGCTCCGTAGCATTGCGGGTGGGCGGCATGGCCCAGCGGGTGGGCGTGGAGCCGGAGGTGGGCATGACCGGCGGCGGGGCGCTGAATGCCGCCCTGGTGGAGGCCATCGGGGAGGCGGTGGGCTGTCCGCTCCGCCCGCTGCCCCAGCCGCAGACCATCGGGGCGTTGGGGGCGGCGCTGTTTGCTTGGGAGATGGGAAGGGGAGCGTAGCTTTGTGCAACTTTCCATACTGCAATCCATGCCCTTTCGTGGTATACTAAGAGCAAGAAAAACGGAAGGGGTGTTATGCCGTGAGCGAAAAGGAACGAGCGGCGGCGCTGCTGGAGCTGGTGCCCAGTTATAAGATGGGCTATGTCATTGCCTATCTGCAAGGCTTGGTGGCGGATGAGGCCGCAGACGATGCGTTTTGCGAAAAAATGTATCAGGATTATCTGAACGACCCGGACCGAGGCGAATTCGTTTCCTTTGAGGAGGCTTTGAAGGAGTATTGATGCGAACAATCGCGGCGACATTTACAAACGCTATTGAGGGCCAGGGCCAATCTCCCTGGCCTTCCTTCTTTTTCAAAGGGTAAATTTTCCGCTGGAATCTTGAAATATGCCTTGTATTTTCCACGCCGACGTGATATAATCCACTTGCAATGTGGAACGTTGGGGAAACCTGCGGTGACATATTGTTTTAGTAAGACCCAACGCAGCACGAAAGGTTGGTGATGCGATGAGGACACGGTTCTACGGCTTCCGCGCAGGAGGGCGTAGAAAAGACAGCCATCAGGCTCGTGGCCTGTCTTTGAAGGACAGGACAGGTCTGGTGGGTTTTCAGTGCCTGGAAGTCTGGGCGCTGTGCAAAATTTGAATTTAGATTAGGAGGAAACGCGTATGCGAAGAAAAATTTTGTCCACGATTCTGGCTCTTTGCATGGTAATGTCTATGCTTCCGATGACGGCTTTTGCTGCTATTGACGGTGGAAATGCGACAATTACCGCGACTGCAACTGTTGACGAACAGACAGTTAATCTGGCTACTGATCCTGAGACTTTTGCTGAAAATGCAGAGCTGAAGGATCAGACCATTAAGCTGAGTGCTGAAGGCTATACGGTGACTGGTGTGACCAGTATTTCAATCGGCGATGCGGAGATTGAAAACGCTGAAGACGCAGCGTATACTTTTGACGCGGAAACAGGCACCATCACATTTGCTGCTGCCTATGATGGCACTGTTACTGATAACATTGTCATTGTTGCTACTGCTACTAAGGATGAGGCCACTCCCGATACCTACACCATCACTGTAAGTGACACAAACCTCACTGTGACTCCCACCTCTGGGACTAAGGGTGAGGCACTGACTGAGGTAACTTTGGCTTTGGCGGATGCTGTAAAGGATACGCACGAGTTGCCTGAAACAATCACAAAGATTGCGGTTGGTACTAGTGACCTCACTGCAGATACCAATTACACTTACGATAAGGCAACAGGTAAGATTACTTTTACCGATGTTACACCTGACGCTGATGTTGTGATTACTGCTACTGCGACTCAGAAAGACGATACCCCCAGCACCCCCACCGCTGCGGCCACCAATGTGGTCAAGGATAAGGACGGCGCACTGGGAACCTCCATCACTGTGACCCTGACAGGTGGTACCTTTGAGGCGAACCCCGCTGTAGCGGACTTCACTATCGCAGTGGCTCCGGCGGAGCCTTCTGCTAAGGCTGCTGCGGCTGTCACTGGAGTCGTAGTCGATAAGGATGATAGTGCAAAAGCAACACTGACTATCGACTGGGGTGAAACGACTGCGAATGTCGGTGACGAAATCACAGTATCGATTGCTGCTGCCGCGATTGCAGACTATGAGGGAGAGGCCATTGTTGCTAAGGCAACTGTCACTGACGGCAGCGCCGTAGATCCCGAGCCCACCGATGAACTCCTGACTTCTGTCCTTGGACAGAACATCACTGTTACTGGTGATGGCAACGGCACAACAGCGGGAACCCCCAAGACTGCTGCCATCGAGGTTCCTGCCGCGACTACGGCTGTTAAGGTAACTGACATTGTAGTTGCAGACGGGGCTACTCCGGCTCTCTACAGCGATGCAGGCTTTGAAACCGCTGCTACGGCGGACGGTATTGCCCTGGCAGAGGATGAGACTGTTGTCTACATCAAGGTTACTGTTGATGCGGCTGATACCTATTACAAGGTGACCATCAACAAGGCAGCAGAGGAATCCGCTTACACTGTTACCCTTAAAGCTAATCCTGCAAATGGCGGCACTGTGACTGCGAAGGTCGATAATACCGACGTGAAGAGTGGCAGTGAAGTTGAGGCAGGCAAGGATGTTGTTATTACAGCAACTCCTGTTGGAGAGTATACATTTACCAGCATGACGGTGAATGGCGAAACTGTTGATGCTACTAAGAATGCCGAGACCGGCGTCGCAACTTATACGATTGAAGGCTTAGCTGCCGATACCGAAGTCGTAGCTACCTTTAGCCAGAAGACTTACGAAGTCACTATTGGTGCTATCACTGCAGGAACAGGCACTGCAGCACTGGTAGGGGGCCCTGCCTTTGCTAAGGGTGCAACAGTTGAGCTTACTACTACACCTGCGGAGGGATATGTTACTTCCTCTGTCACTGCGGTATATGATACTAACAAGACAGTCGAAGTGAACTATGACCAAGATACAGGTAAGTATAGCTTCACAATGCCTGATGCTGCTGTTACCGTTAATGTGGAGTTCACAGAGGTAGAAATCAAGGCTGGCCCGATTGACGTTGATGAGTCGGCATTTGACACCGCTGAGGGCCTTAAGGATCTTGATGCCGCTGCTAAGGAAGCCTTGACAGAGAGCATGGGCAATGTTTCCGTTACTGCTGACGCCGCTGCATTGGTAGAGAAGAATCCGGAAGCTAAGGATGCTCTGCTTAAGGCAATGAAGGAGAACGAGGGTGCAACAATCGAGATGGTTGTTTACACGGCCGTTACACCTGTTGCTTATACACCTGGTGCTAAAGCCACTGTAACTGTAGATATTGCTCAAATGAGCAAGATTACCAAGACAGAGGGCGTTGGTGATCCAGTGACTATCGGCACACCTACTGAGCTGACTGTTACTGGAGATACTCCTGTAACCATTGGTTTGCCTACTGGCTTTGCAGCAAAAGATGCTACCGTTTATGTTACCCACAAAACAGATGTTCATGAAGCTGCCGTTGCTGAGGACGCTGGCGCACTGACTGTTACAGTTACAGCGAACGGTTTGAGCCCCTTCACTGTTTCTATCGAAAATCCTGCTGTTGCTAAGGATGATAACAACAAACTTTATACTACCCTCGAGGCAGCAATAAAGGGCGTTGCGAACAATGGGACAATTACATTGTTGAAAGACGTTACCCTTACTGAAGACATTGTTATCAACGAAGCAAAAGTCTTCACAATTGCCCCCGATGGCCATACTTTCAATGAAGGTGGACATATTAAGGCTGGTAACAGCGTTACTATGACATATGATGAAGCTGCAGGTAAGTACACCTTCACCGCTAAGGTTTCTTACACCGTAACTGTTGCAGCTACCACCAATGGTACAGCAACCGTTGATAAGACGAGTGCTTATGAAGATGATACCGTTACCATCACAACCACACCTAATCAGGGATACGAAGTCGATGCCATTGCTGTTGCTACAGCAGGCGGCGATGAAGTCACTGTGACGAATAAGACATTCACCATGCCTGCGGAGAATGTTGTCGTAACTGTTACCTTCAAGGAATCCCAGGGCGGCGGCGGCTCCGGCGGTGGCGGCGGCGGTGGAGTTTCCTCCAACGTCACCATTGACAAGACCACCAACGGCAAAGTCACCGTGACCCCGACCGCACCTTCCAAGGGCTCCACCGTGACCATCACCCTGACCCCCGACACCGGCTATGTTGTTGGTACCGTCACTGTCACTGACAAGGACGGCAAGGCTGTTGAGCTGACCAAGGTCAGCGACACCAAGTACACCTTCACCATGCCCGACGGCAAGGTTAAGGTTGCCGCTACCTTCACCAAGGTTGCCGACGGCGGCTTCAC
>JAAWAE010000043.1 GCA_022792035.1 Ruminiclostridium sp.
CGCAGCACATCGTCCGCCACTTCAAAGGCGTTGGACAGGGTGATCTTCTGCTCCGTGGCAAACTTCAGCCGGTCGTTGGGGATGATGACCAGGGAGTCCACCTTGGAGCGCAGATTTTCGATGCCGATCTCTGCCTGCTGCATCCGGCGGCGGCCCTCAAAGGAAAAGGGCTTGGTCACCACGCCAACGGTCAGAATGTCCATCTCCTTGGCCAAGTCCGCCAGGATCGGCGCGGCACCCGTCCCGGTGCCGCCGCCCATGCCGGCGGTGATAAACAGCATATCCGTGCCCTCCAAGACCTTGGAAATGGAAGTACGGCTCTCCTCGGCGGACTGGCGTCCGATCTCAGGGTTAGAGCCCGCACCTTGGCCTTCCGTCAGCTTTTCGCCGATCTGGATCTTTTCGTTGGCACTGGAGATGGCCAGGGCCTGCTTGTCGGTGTTCACCGCGATGAAATCCACCCCCTGGGCTCCCGACTCCACCATGCGGTTGACGACGTTTCCGCCGCCGCCGCCCACGCCGATCACTTTAATATTCACAACGGACTCTACTCCGGTATCCAATCCAAACGCCATGATAGCTCCTCCTAAGTGTATATTTCTAAATGCACGTAGCTTTCAAATATTCTCTATTATTGTATCGCCCTTTTTCCGACAGGTCAATAGAAAACTTTGAATTCTTCCCCATCTTTTTGAAAAAAGTCCCGTCTTTCTGCCTCCTTCGCCCCTTCTCACACCCCGCCGGGGGTGAAATAGGCGTCCGTGGTCTTGAGGTTGACGGTGCCCTGCCGGCCATCGCCCAGCAGATCGGCTATCTGGCTGAAAATAACCATCTTGCGGGAAAAGTCCGCGTTGATGAGCATGGTCACCCGCAGCCGTCCGTCGTAGAGCATATCCACCTCCGTGGGGGAGGAGACGTCAATCTCCGTGACCTTATCTCCCAGTCCCCGCTCCTGCACGGCCTGGAGCAGACGGATCAGGGCCTCCAGCTGGCCCTCATAGCCCTGGAGCACCTGCATGGTCCGGCCCTTCTCCGGCTCCACGGCGGTGATGCCTTTGATCTGGATATAGCCCACGCCGCCGCTCTCGTCCACCGGCTCCAGGAGCCGGGCCTTGGCGTCCAGGAGCCAGTAGCCGCCCTGGACCGCCTCGGCCTCCGGCTCCGCTTCGCTCTCCTCCGGGGCCTCCTGCTGGTCCGGGCTGGTCTCCGGGCCGGCCTGGTCTGCCTCCGGGTCCTCTCCCGGGTCCTCCCCGTTCTCCGGGGGCAGGTCCTGGGCCGGTGCCTCTTGGGCCACCACAGCAATGGGCGGGGCCTCCTTCACCACCAGCACCAGACGGGTGGGCAGGTGCTTCTCCACCTTTACACTCTCGATGTAGGGCAGTGTGGTACAGATGCGGTCCTGCAGCAGCTCTCCAGCCGTCAGGGGCAGGTTGGAACCCAGCTCAATGGCCGCCGCCGCCAAGATTTCCTCGGCGCTGTAGCGTTCGTTGCCCTCCACCGCCACGCTCTCCACGCGGAAGAACACGGTGCAGGCCGTCACCACCGCCACCGCGCTCACCAGCACGGCCAGGATGCCGCAGAGGATGCTGGTCCTGCGCTTGCGATATTTGGTTTCTCTTCGTTCCTTCGCCATAGCATCAGTCCTCTTCCCGCCAGATCCTCCCGCCCAAACACGCCAGCGCCCGCTCCAGGCGGTCATAGCCCCGGTCAATGTGGCCCAAACCGCAGATCCGGCTCTCCCCCTGGGCCGCCAAGGCGGCAATGGTCAGGGCCGCTCCGCCCCGCAGGTCCTCCGCCTCCACCAGGGCCCCATGGAGGGGCGTGCCGGTGATATAGGCGCTGTCCCCTTCCAGGCGGACCCGGGCCCCCAGGCGGCGCAGCTGGCAGGCATAGCGAAAGCGGTTTTCAAAAATGGTCTCCCGGATGCTGCTCTCCCCCCGTCCCACCGCCAGGACCGCCGCCAGCAGGGGCTGGGCGTCCGTGGGGAAGCCGGGATAAGGTGCGGTGGTGATGGGGCCAATGCCCCAAAGACTCCCCCGGCGGCGCAACGCCAGCCCCCTGGGGGTCTCCCAGATCTGGCACCCGGCGGCAGAGAGGGCCTCCAGCACCGGCGCCACGGCCGCGGCCTGGGCGGCGTAAATCTCGCCCTCCCCGCCAGCGGCGGCCAGCGCGCAGAGATAGGTGGCACACACGATGCGGTCGGGCATCACGCTGTACTCCCCTGGATGCAGGGGCACGCCGCCCTGGACCACGATGCGTCCCGTCCCCGCCCCCCAGATCTGGGCGCCGCAGCTGCGCAGGAAGCCCTGCAAGTCTACGATCTCCAGTTCCCGGGCGGGGTTCAGGATCTCCGTATAGCCTTGGGCGGCGCAGGCGGCCAGGATGGCATTCTCCGTGGCTCCCACGCTGGGGAAGGGCAGCTGGATGCAGCAGCCCCGCAGGCGGGGACCCTGACAGCACAGCCGGCCCTCCCGCTCCTGCACCCGGGCCCCCAGACACTGGAAGGCCCGCAGATGCAGGTCGATGGGACGCTCCCCCAGGGCACAGCCTCCCGGCCAGCAGGCACAGGCCCGCCCGTTCCGGGCCAGCAGCGCCCCCAGGAAGAGGACGGAAGCCCGCATGGTCCCCATCAGCGTATCCGGCACGCCGCAGCTCTGGCAGAGCGTGCTGTTCACCAGCACCGTATCCCCCTCCCGCCGTACCCGGCAGCCCAGGCTGGACAGGATCGCCAGGGCCGCGGCGGTGTCGCTGAGGTCTGGACAGTTATGTATGATATGCTCCCCCGGCGCCAGCAGTGTTGCCGCCAGGATAGGCAGGGCGCTGTTCTTCGCCCCGTGAACGGCGGCGCACCCCTCCAAGGGGACGCCCCCCTGTACTGCAAAGTATTCCATCTTTCTTCTCCCCCGATCCTGGTCTGTGTCTCTTCAGACCATCCTATGCCGGAGGAGAGGAATGGGTTCAGTTTTCCCGCAAAAGAGTCAGGAGAGTGTCGTAGATGCGCTCCGCCGCGTCGGGTATGCCCATGGCCGTCATGGCCTGGGACATCCCCGTCAGCCGCGCCGGGTCCGACAGAAGGCCCGACACGGTCTTGTAGAGCACCTCCCCGCTGCACACCGGCTCCAGGAGTACCACCGCCCCTCCCTGCTGGGCCAGGACGTTGGCGTTTCGCTCCTGATGGTGGTTGGTGACGTTGGGGGAGGGCACGATCACCGCGGGCTTGCCGATGGCGGTAAGCTCCGACAACGTAGAGGCCCCGCCCCGGCACAGCACCAGGTCCGCCGCCTGCATCACCGTGGGCATATCGTAGATATACTCCCGCAGCTGCAGCTCCGGCGGCAGGTCGATCCCCTTCAGGGCCTGCTCCATCTGGGCAAAATCCCGGCCCGCGCCATGAATCTGGTGAAAGGCCGGGGTGCCCTGGGCGGCGCTGCGGCGGAAGAAGTCCACCATGTACTCGTTCATCACCTCAGCCCCCAGGCTCCCCCAGTAGGACAGCAGCAGGGGGCGCGCATCCTGGATGCCCAGCGCCGCCCGGGCCTGGGCCTTGGTCTGGCGGAAGAACTCCCCCCGCACCGGGGTGCCGGTGACCACGACACGCTCTTGTTCCTTGGCGCTGTAGTTGTCCCGGGACTCCTCATAGCCCACCATGATCCGGTCCGCCACCTTGGCCAGCTGGCGGGTGGTGAGACCCGGCACAGCGTTGGACTCGTGCACCGCCGTGGGGATGCCCCGGGCGGCGGCGGCATGGACCACCGGGTAGGAGGCATAGCCCCCCGTCCCCACCACCAGCTCCGGCTGGAAGCGGTCCAGGATATCCGCCGCCTCCCGGCGGGACAGGCGGAGGTTTTTCAAGGTCTGCCAGTTGTGCTTGAGCCCCGAGGGGCTGAGGCTGCGCCAAAAGGAGCTGATGGTCACGGTCTCCAGAGGGAAACCCTCCTTGGGGATCAGCCGCTCCTCCATGCCCCCCTTGGCCCCCACAAAGAGGACCTGGCTACCGCCCTGCCGCTCTTGGACCATCCGGGCCAGGGCCACGGCGGGGTTGATGTGCCCCGCGGTGCCGCCGCAGGTGAAAAGAACTCTCATAAATGCTCCTTCCCATAGCAGAATGCTACGATATGGGATTTTGTCGTGAGATCGCCAATACCAACCCCATCTCCGCCATTTGGATCAGCAGGGCGGTGCCGCCGTAGCTGAAGAAGGGCATGGAGATGCCCGTCACCGGGAAGAGGTTGGTCACCACCGCCACGTTGGCAAAGACCTGAAAGGCAAAGAGGGTGATGATGCCCACGATCATCAAGGACCCGAAGCGGTCCTTGGCGTGCAGCGCTAACCAGTAGCCCCGGATGATCAGCAGCGCAAAGAGCAGCAGGATCAGGCAAGCCCCCACCAGGCCCAGCTCCTCGCAGACGATGGCGAAGATGAAGTCGTTCTGGGCCTCGGGCAGGTAGAGAAACTTTTGCCGTCCCTGTCCCAGCCCCACGCCGAAGAGTCCCCCGGAGCCGATGGCCAGCAGGGACTGGATGGCCTGCATCCCCTTGCCCAGGGGATCCCTGTCCGGGTCCTGCCACATTTGAATCCGGCTGGTCATGTAGTCCGTGAAGAGGATCATCACCGTCAACAGGCTCCCCACCAGGATGCCCCCGGCGGCAAACCAGCCTACGGCGATGCCGCCGGCAAAGAGGATCGCCGCCGCGATGACCACCATCTGGATGGTGGCGGACATATGGGGCTCGATGGCCAGCAGGCCCACCATGACGATGATCACGAAGCCGTACGGGATCAGCTCAAAAAAGCCGATGCGCTCCAGGAAATTCCCAAAGCGGCCCATGGTGCCGCGCTTGTTGAACTCCAGCGGACTGCGCTCCTCCCGCTTGGCCAGACGGGCGGAGAAGTAAATGATCAGGGCCATTTTCCCCAGCTCCGACGGCTGCCACTGCACCGGGTACTTCAGCCAGCGGTTGGCGCCGCCGGAGCTGTGTCCGATCCCCGGCACCTTCACCGCCAGCATGGCCACGCAGGCCAGCAGGAAGATGGGGATGGCCAGCCCCGCCAGCCCTTTGTAGTTCAGCTTGCTGACCAAGTACATAACACAAAAACCCAGCAGGGCGTAAACCGCCTGCTTGGAGAAGTAGAAAAAGGGGTCATGGCCGGTGACGTTCTTGGTGTCGTACCAGGCGGAGGGGTAGGATGCCGAGAGCAGCATCACCAGCCCCAGGAAGACCAGCAGCAGCGTGAGCATGAGGAAGGGCGCGTCCACCTTTGATGGGGTCTGGGTCCTCTCCGCCGCCCGGCGGCCTCTGCGGTCTCTTCTTTTCAATCGACTTGTCGTTTCCACGATGATCCACCTCCCGGGATCGCCTCCCGGGCCCTCGGGCACTCACAGGGCGGAGAAACGCCCCATCACCCCGAAAAAGGCCAGGATGCAGCAGGCCAGTGTGATACCGGCGAAGACGAACACTAACTTCTTCTCGCTCCAGCCCCCCAGCTCCAGGTGATGGTGCAGCGGCGCCATGCGGAAGATCCGCTTGCCGCGGGTGGCTTTGAAGTAGAAGATCTGGATGATGTCCGACAGGGTCTCTGCGATGTAGATGATCCCCACCAGGATCAAGATCAGGGGCAGGTCCAGGGCAAAGGCCATGCCGCACACCGCCCCGCCCAAAAACAGCGAGCCGGTGTCCCCCATGAAGACCTTGGCGGGGTGGAAGTTGTACACCAGAAAGCCCGCCAGGGCCCCGCACAGCGCCGCCGCCAAGAGGGTCATGCCCAGGCTCCCCTGGCGGTCCCAGTGGGTGTGGGCATAGCCGAAGGAGACGGCGAAGAAGGCGCACACCGGCAGGGTCACCCCCGCCGCCAGGCCGTCGATGCCGTCGGTGA
>JAAWAE010000004.1 GCA_022792035.1 Ruminiclostridium sp.
GACGAGAGCCGCCAGGAACCCAAAGTCCTGCCCACCCGCTTTCCCAACCTCCTAGTAAACGGCTCCTCCGGCATCGCCGTGGGCATGGCCACCAATATCCCCCCCCACAACCTCAACGAGGTCATCGACGCGGCCCTGTGCGTTCTGGACGACCCGGAGGCCACCCTGGCCGACCTCATGGAGCACATCAAAGGCCCCGACTTCCCCACGAAAGGGATCATCATGGGCCGGGCGGGGATCCGGGCGGCCTACGCCACCGGCCGGGGCCGGGTGACCCTCCGGGCCCGGACGGAGTTTGAGGAGTACGGGCGCAACCATGAGCGCACCCGCATCATCGTCACCGAGCTGCCCTATCAGGTCAACAAGCGGATGCTCATCGCCTCCATTGCCGAGCACGTGAAGGAAAAGCGCATCGAAGGGATCTCGGATATCCGGGACGAGACCGACCGCAGCGGGATGCGCATCGTCATCGAACTCAAGCACGACGCCACCCCCCAGCTGGTGCTCAACCACCTGCTCACCCAGACCCAGATGCAGATCACCTTTGCGGTGAATATGCTGGCCCTGGTGAACCAGCAGCGCCAGCCGAAAATCCTCTCCCTGCGGGAGATCTTGGACGAATATTTAACCTTCCAGGAAGAGGTCATCACCCGCCGGACCCAGTACGACAAGCGCAAGGCCGAGGAGCGGGCCCACCTCATCCGCGGCCTGCTCATTGCCCAGGACAACATCGACGAAGTGATCCAAATCATCCGCTCCAGCTACGACAACGCCAGGGAGCGCCTGATGCAGCGCTTTGACCTGGACGAGATCCAGGCCCAGGCCATCTGCGATATGCGCCTGATCGCCCTCCAGGGCCTCAACCGGGAGAAGCTGCAGAAGGAGTGGGACGAGCTGGCGGCCAAGATCGCCTATTACACCGAGCTGCTTTCCGACCGGGAGAAGCTCCGGGGCGTCATGCGCGACGAGCTTCTGGAGATCCGGGACAAGTATGGGGACGGCCGTCTCACAGAGATCCAGGACGTGGAGGACGAGATCGACATCGAGGACCTCATCCAGGAGGAGGAGTGCGTCTTTACCCTCACCGCCGCCGGGTACATGAAGCGCCTCCCCGCCTCCACCTACCGGGCCCAGAAGCGGGGGGGCAAGGGCATCTCCGCCCAGACCCTCCGGGAGGAGGACTATGTGGACACCCTCTTCACCGCCTCCAGTCACGACAGCATCCTCTTCTTCACCAGCTCCGGCCGGGTCTATCAGAAGAAGGGGTACCAGATCCCCGAGGCCAGCCGGACCGCCAAGGGCACCCATCTGAACAACATCTTCCAGTTCCAGCCGGGAGAGCGGGTCACCGCCATGCTCCACGGCCGGGACTATGACGAGAACGGCTACTTATTCATGGTCACCCGGAACGGTACGGTGAAGCGCACGGAGAAATCCGCCTTCCGCAACATCCGCACCGTGGGCCTGCGGGTGCTGACCCTGGAGGAAGGAGACGAGCTCATCAGCGTCCAGGAGACCGACGGGGAGCAGAATGTCCTCATCGCCACCCACGACGGGATGTCCATCTGTTTCCGGGAAACCGACGTCCGGCCCATGGGACGCACCGCCGTGGGCGTGCGGGGCATCAAGCTGCGGGACGGGGATTTCGTCATCGGCGCGGCCCTGGCCCAGCCGGGGCAGACCCTGCTGACCATCACCGAAAACGGGTTCGGCAAGCGCACCCCCATTGAGGAGTATATCCGCACCGGCGGGGAGCCGCAGCACCGGGGCGGCTTTGGCCTGAAGGGGTATCAGATCACGGAGAAGACGGGACCCGCCGCGGGAATCAAGGTGGTGACCCAGGCGGACGATATCCTGCTGATCTCCGACGACGGGACCATCATCCGCATGGCGGCGGAGGATGTGAACATTTACGGCCGGACCGCCCAGGGGGTGAAGGTGATGCGCCTGACCCCCGGCAGCCGGGTGATCGCCCTGGCCCGCACCGAACGGGAAGAAGACGCCCAGGAAGGCGGCGAAGAGAACGAAGAGCAGACCGGTATGAGTGAAGAACAGTCCGGCAAGACCACGGAGGAACAGGAATGAAGCAGGTGATCGTATATACCGACGGGGCCTGTTCCGGGAACCCCGGCCCGGGGGGCTGGGGGGCTGTGCTGCTGTATGGGGAGCACAGGAAGGAGATCTCCGGCGGCGAGCCCCGGACCACCAACAACCGCATGGAACTCACCGCGGTCATTGAGGCATTGAAGCTGTTGAAGCAGCCCTGCGCCGTGGAGCTGTACTCCGACTCCAAGTATGTGATCGACGCCTTGGAGAAGGGCTGGGCGAAGGGTTGGAAGAAGCGGGGCTGGGTGAAGAGCGACAAGAAGCCGGCGCTGAATCCGGATCTGTGGGAGGTCCTGCTGGAGCTGACCCAGGTTCATCAGCTGAAGTATCACTGGGTGAAGGGTCACGCGTCGAATCCTTTGAACAACCGCTGTGATGAGATGGCGGTGGCGGAGAGCCGGAAGTTTTTGGCGTGAGAAAACCCCCCTGAGGCAGGCGTGTTCCTGCGTCAGGGGGGTTTTTGGGGCTGTGTGGAGGCTGCTTTGCCGCTGTACCGGTTTGCGCGCTGTCATTTTTGATAAAATTTTGTTCCCAGGGGCTTCCTTTTTCCAAGAGAGTATGGTATACTGTAACTAAGATTTGAATGGGATCTTTTCAGGCCGCTATACACACGAATTTCACCGGTGATCCTTGGCATTGGTCGTACGGAACCGGACCATAACAGTCTGGAGGAATCTGGGGGCCCTAGTGTTTCATATCGCCGCTTCCTTCGGGAGGCACACTAAAAGAGATAGCGAGCCTTTAAGGATAGCGCCGGGATACCTAGGTATCCCGGCGTTTTATTTTGCCCGGGGTCACTCTCCGTCTTCATCCAGGAAGTAGGAGGCGGAGAAGGTACCGGTGGTGGTTTTTCCGTTGGACTGCTTGGCGGTATAGGAGAAGTCAAAGACCAGGAGGGGATAGGTATTCCCTTTGGCGTCGGTGTGGGTATGGGTGGCGGCGGCCATGGCGGCGTCTTCGTCATAGCTCAGCTCGATGTAGCCAAAGCCCCCGGCGTTGTAGCTGATGGAGGCCAAGTAGGCGGCGACGGAATCGGGGGTGGTGAGCTGCAAGGTTTCGCAGGTCTGTCCGTTGATGGTGACTTGGTCGATCTTGAAGGAGGAGAAGGTGGCCTTGCTGGCTTTTACAGGGAAAAAGAGGAAGGAGGCGTAGTTTTCTTGGAAGGCCACCAGGTCATAGTCCCAGATGACCAGGGTGGAGGTGGAGGCGCTGTCATCTTTCAGGAGATACTGCAGCAGGGTCTGGTCCGAACCCTTTCGGGGCGCGTCCAGGGCGGCGGCGGAGAGCAGGGCGACGTCTGCGCGCAGGAGCTTGGTTTTGTCGCTGTAGTTCCCGCTGGTGATTTTCAGGCGGTCGGTGAAGGTCCAGGGGCTGGACCAGAGGAAGTCCTTGCCGTCCTGATAGCCCAGGGCTCGCAGCAGGAAGGTCAGGTACTGGGCGGTGGTCACGGAGGTGGAGGCGCCGAAGCGGTTGGCCTCCACGCCGTTGGTCAGGCCCTTGCTGTAGGCGTAGCCCACGTAGGGCTTGGCCCAGTCGGGGACGTCGGTGAAGGGGGTGGTCCATGTTCCGTCTTGGGCGGCGTCCTCCTGGTCCAGCAGGCGCACCAGCATGGTCACCGCTTCGGCCCGGGTGGGGGCGCGGTCCAGGGAGAACTCCGGGGAGCCGTCGTCCTTGGAGCCTGTGCCCTGGAAGAGGCCCAGATGGTAGAGCAGGGCGGCGGCGTCCTCGGCCTCCTCTTTGGCGGCGGCGGCGGGGACGGCAAGGGCAAAGGCCAGAGCGATGGCCAGGAAGAGAGCGAGGAATCGTTTCATAAGGTGGTCCTTTCCTTTTCTGCGAAGGCAGACGAATCTTAGGACATATTGTAGCATAAAGGGGGGAAGGGGTCAAGGAGGGGATGGAAGCCATCCAGTGATTCCCAATCCTTTGGATTGCATCCTGACGCCGCCTGTGGTAAAATAGAGAGCCCTTTCCCGATGGCTCCCACATCGTCTACGTCAATGGGGCGTATCGGGACGATTCACCCATCGGCAGGCTGATGCACGATCTGGCCTGCCCAGACCCGAATCAGATGCACTATGAGGTACTGGCTGACCGTGTTCGATTTTTTAAGGAAAACGAAAAGGGGGTTTCCGCTATGTGTAAAGTGTTTGAAGAACTGCGCCAAGAGGGGATCCAGGAAGGGATCCAAGAAGGAATGCAGCGCGGCGAGGAACGCCGGTCCATCCAGCTGGTCCACGATATGCTGGCGGCGGGGAAGTACGCCTTGGAGGAGATCGCCGCCCTCTCGGGCCTGCCCCTGTCTGAGATCCAGCGAATCCAGGCCGCCCGAGAAACACCTTGATCAAAAAATCAAGAGGCGCTCCCGCCGTTACGGCAAAGGGAGCGCCTCTTCTTCTGTCTCCGATACCCAGTTGAGCAGAAGCTCCACCAGACGCTGCTGTCCGGTCTCAGGATATAGGCGCACCTCGACCCCGGCCAAGGGCGCTTGCTGCTCCTGACAGACCTGCTCCACACTTTGCCGGATGCTCTCAATGCTGTCCGAATCGGTGAAGTAGCTGATGCGGAAGGCCACCTTCTCCGGCCGCTCCGGCAGCAAGGTCAGCAGCTCCTGGGCAATGGCGCTGCTGCCGGTGACGGAGATCACGCTGCGGATCTCCTCCGCGCTTTTCGTATAGGCCAGGCTCACCCGGACCTCATAGTAAGCCACGCTCTGCTCCACGTCGTACCGGATGTAATCCGAGGCATAGGCTCCCAAGGGGTCCTCCTGGGTGACTTCCAGACAGGCGGCGTCCACGTCGCTGGCGGCGGAGCCGGTGAGGCTGGTGTATTGATAGAGCCGAATGACCCCCTCCTCCTTCCCCTGTCCCACCAGGTAGAGCAGGGCGGACACCAAGCCCTGATAGGTCTCCGCCCGGAGGATGGAGGGGTTTTCTTCCTCGTCGGAAAACGGACGGTGGGGGGTGACGGAGCTGTAGCTTCGCTCCAGCAGGGGCGTGCAGCCGGGGAGGAGCAGGAGCAGGGCAGTGAGCAGCAGGGTGAGCAGACGCATAGAACAGGACTCCTTTCCTGGGATCTTCCTCCTTGGAGTGTAGCACAATTCTCCGGCGGCGGCAAGTCCCTGGGGGCGGGGAAAAACGCTCATAGAAACTTAAAACATCTGTAACATTTCTGGCCTTATTTTGCAACATCTCTCCGCTATAATAAAAAGCACGATAACGAACCGCAGGAACGTTTCGTACTGCTTCTGTTTGACCCAGATCGGGGCACAGAGCGAGAGATCTTCTTTTCATTTTTCTTTTTTAACCTTCAGAAAAGCAGGGCCGAAAGGCCCTGTTTTTCTGTTCTCCCTTGCCATGTCAGAGCGGAGCTGGTATCCTAAAACGGTACTTTTCTAAAAGGAGCGATATCCTATGAAACACCCCCTCTTCCAAAGTCTGAGCGCCGCGCTGCTGCTTCTGGCCTTGTGCGCCTGCACGGCCGCCTCTCCCGACCAAACACCCAACCCCCCGCCGGAGACAGCGGAGTCAGTGGAAACAGAACCCGTCCTGGTGGAACGGGACTGGTCCGCCTTCTTTCAGGGGATGCAGGGAAGCGCGGTGCTCTATGACCCCCAGCGTCAGGAAGTCCACGTCTTCCAGCCGTCCCTGGCCGAGACCCGGCGCTCGCCTTGTTCCACCTTCAAGATTGTCTCCGCCTTCGCGGCCCTGGAGGCAGGGGTCCTCCAGCCGGAGGATTCCACCCGCGCTTGGAGCGGGGAGGTCTTTTGGAACGACGAGTGGAACCGGGACCTGGATTTCTCCGATGCCTTTCACAGCTCTTGTGTTTGGTACTTTCGCCAGCTCATCGACGAGCTGGGTCCGGAACGGATGCAGCAGGCCGTAGACCGTCTCCAGTACGGGAATTGCGACCTCTCCGACTGGAGCGGGGCGCGCAACCAAAACAATAACAATCCCGCCCTGACCGGGTTTTGGATCGAATCCTCCCTGGCCATCTCCCCCAGGGAGCAGACGGAGGTGATGGAGCGGATCTTTGGAGGGGATGGTTCCCAGGCGTCCCGGCAGGCGCTGGAGGAAGTCATGGCGTATGAAACCAACACGCCCTATCAAGTTTACGGCAAAACCGGCATGGGCAAGGTCAACGGGGTGGTGGTGGACGCCTGGTTCACCGGCTTCGCCCGACAGGACGCTCAGCCCCTTTACTTCTGCGTCTGGCTGGGGCAGTCGGAGGGGGCTTCCAGCCCCGCCGCCCGGGAGATCGCTCTGGACTTGCTGGCGCAGTGGTACGCCGCCGGGGACTCTTGAGGGAAAGGGAGTTTCCTCGGCTCCCCCTTGACAAACATACCACCGGTATGTTAAACTCAACCCAGCGACACAGCAGGAGGGAGCGCCGTGGCCAGGAACAAACATCCCGAAGAGACGGTCAACCGCATCTTAGACACGGCCCAGCGCCTGTTCCTGGAGAAGGGCTATGAACAAACCTCCATCCAGGACATCCTCGCCCAGCTGGGCGGCCTGAGCAAGGGGGCCATCTACCACCACTTCAAGTCCAAGGAGGACATCCTGGTGGCGGTGACGGACCGGATCACGGCGGACTCCAACCAAAGCTTAGCCGGCATCCTGGCCCGGCGGGACCTGAACGGCGCGGAAAAACTCAAGACCATTTTTAAGGATTCCATCCAGCGTCCGGTGCAGGAAACCCTTTTCTCGGTAGCCCCGAATTTCAGCAAGAACCCCAAGCTGCTCTTCAGCCTCTGCCACGACACCGTGGACCACGTGGCCCCGGACTACATCCTCCCGATCCTGAAGGAGGGCATCGCCGACGGAAGCATCCAGACGGATTACCCGGCAGAGCTGGCGGAGCTGATCATCCTGGTGGCCAATGTGTGGATGAACCCGATGATTTTCGACAACGACCCGGACCAAGCCTATCGCAAGTTTATGGTCTTTGGGCAGATGCTCCGGGGGTTTGGTTTGGACATTTTGGATGAGGAGATTTTGTCCCGGCTCCAAGCCCTGTCGGAGATTTATCAAGCGCGGAAAGCGCGCCAATAAGCCCTGCCCTTCTGGGCAGGGTCTCCTCAGACTTTGATACATACCGTCATGCGGTATCTTAGAAACAGAAAGGAGCTCCCCCATGAACCATACCCTCTTCCACCGCAATTTTATCCTGGTGATCGCAGGCCAGATCATCTCCCTCTTCGGCAACGCCACAGTACGCTTCGCCCTGCCCCTGTACCTGCTCAACGAGACCGGCTCCTCCGCCCTCTTCGGCGCGGTGACCGCCTGCGCTTTTATCCCGGCCATCCTCCTCTCCCCCGTGGGCGGGATGGTGGCCGACCGGGTGGATAAGCGTAAGATCATGGTCCTGCTGGACTGCGCCACCGCCGTTCTGGTCCTGGGCTGCGCCCTGCTGTTGGGACGGGCACCCCTGCTTCCCCTGCTCATCGTCACCATGATGCTCCTCTACGGCATCGCCGGGGCCTATCAGCCTGCGGTCCAGGCCAGCATCCCCGCCCTGGTGGTCCCGGAGCGGTACGTCCAGGCCAACGCCGTGGTGAACACCGTGAACGCCTTCGCGGCCCTGCTGGGTCCGGTGCTGGGGGGAATTTTATACAGTGCCTGGGGCCTTACGGGGGTGCTGGTGCTGTGCGGGGTGTGCTTCGCCCTGTCGGCGGGGATGGAGTGTTTTTTGCAGATCCCCTTCACTCCCCAGGCTAAGACCGGCGGGCTTTGGGCCACGGTCCGGGAGGATTTCCGCCTGAGCCTGAAGCTGCTGTATCGGGACGTCCCCGCGGTGGGCCAGGGGATGCTGGTGATCTGCGGGATGAACCTCTTTCTCTCCGCGGTGCTGGTGGTGGGGGTGCCGTACCTGGTGACCCAGGTCCTGGACTTGGGGACGCCGGAGGTGACCAACCGCCTCTGCGGCTTTGCCCAAGGGGCCCTGGCCGCGGGAGGGCTCATCGGCGGCGCGGCGGCGGGGGTATTCCACCGGTCCCTGCGCCTGGAACGGGCGGGGAATTTGCTGGTGCTGTGCGCGGCGGCGGTATTCCCCATAGGGTTGGTGCTGCTGCTGCCGGCGGGGCCCTGGGTGCGGTATGGGGTGCTGCTGGTATGCTGCTTTGTCATTATGGTCAGTTCCAATATTTTTACCGTGGAGCTGTTGGCTTTTCTGCAAAAAGTCATCCCCGGAGAACTGCTGGGGAAGGTACTGTCGGTGGTGATGACGGTGAGTATGTGTACCCATCCTCTGGGCAGCGGGCTGTATGGGTTTCTCTTCCAGCTGTGGGAGGGGGATGAATGGGGGGTACTGTTTTTCTCCGGCTGCGCGTCCCTGCTGCTGGGGCTGGGGACGCGGAAGGTTTTCCGGCAGTCTGGTGATTGACAAACCGGACGGGATAGGATACAATAGGAAACGCTTTAAGCCCATGTAGCTCAGCTGGATAGAGCGACCGCCTCCTAAGCGGTAGGCCAGAGGTTCGAATCCTCCCATGGGTGCCAGAGATGCACGAAACCGGTGGGGTCTCCACCGGTTTCGTGCTTTTTATACAACGATATATTCCCTTAACAAGAGCACACAAAAACACACCAATTTAATCGGTTGTCAACCTTACGC
>JAAWAE010000044.1 GCA_022792035.1 Ruminiclostridium sp.
AAAATCTCTACCATCTTGTCAAATGTTGCTCGCTTCACCCCAGTGATTCTCCGGAATTTTGTGTTTGAATACTCTGCTATCTTTTCATATTTCATGCCCCTATTTTAGCATACTACCTTATTTTCGCAAGAGCTCTAATGTTCCATCTCCGCGCAGAAAACAGACAAAACGGACAAAAAGCCCGGACCAGACAAATTGCTGGCCCGGGCTTTCGTATCCCGTACGGCGTTACAATTCCCCACACGTGGGAGGAAGATTGCGGACTGGCCGCAACAATGTTTTGGAGGAACTGCAGACCATCGAAGGCAAAAATGGATAAAGTAAGACTCAGATCAGGCAAGCGGCCAATCTGGGTCTATTTTATTTTTTCGTTCTTTTTCGGATAAATTCGTAATCTGATTCTGTTAATTCAATCGGGCCATTCTGGCTTTCGTACAAAGCAATATGTGCTAAAATCAGCTGTTCCACCTCTTTATTGGCCGAACGGCCGTTATGCCCTGCGATATACTTCAACTTGTCCATTGTTTTTTCGGGTATGCGCAAGGCATAGTGCGGGTGTCTATGGGGTGCATTAGGCATAGCGATCCCTCCTCACTCCTCATTCTATTAGAAAATAAATAACAAAAACCATATTGACAACAGGTGGACAACCACCTATAATAGAGGTGCTTGTCCACCTGGATCGACCGTACGCATACACATGAGAGACTGCGTTCATTCATGGTTTGCATCACGCATAGTATTTGTGGGAAAGGAGCTGCTTATGTTACGAGCACCACCTGGCGTATCCGCCAGAGCATCCCCCTTCCCCCGCCGGTGGGTGCGGGGGCCTCCTGTAGATTGTGACCACTTCTATCAATCTATACAAGGAGGAAAACTCTGATATGAAGAAAAGAATCATTTCTAGTATTATGTGTCTCGCTATGCTGTTGTCGCTCCTTCCTGTTGCGGCCTTCGCGACAGATGCTACAGATGCGGCAAACGTAACCGTTTCTGGCTACGGGTTTGTCTGGAACGGAAACTCGACCGATACGGGTAAGGTCTATCAGTCAGGCGAGGAACTTCCCGGCGGGGCTAAAGTTGGCAGCGACTGGATGGGCCAGACCATGTATGTTGCCCTTAAGAACACTTCCGCAACAAACGCGAATTTGTGGTTCCAGGTGACGGTTAACAATGCTGACGCTAGCGGGAGTGAGACGAAAGCTATCCCCGAACCCGAAGTTTGGGGCTGCGCTGGTTCTGTTGCTGCAAACAAAGGCGGCACCTATGCGTTCAGCTTCCTGAATCGCAACAAAGAAACTGTTCAGTGGGAGCAGTTGCCTCGGACAGAGTCGGACAAAAACTATAACGATGGGCTGAAAGCTGGCGATAATGTTACGCTGAAGGTTTTTACCCCTGAAAAGGCATATAATGAATTAACTTCCAACACTCAATACAGTGACTCTGACCTGGGCACAGCTGTTTTCGAAAGAACTTTCACCATCCCGGCCGTTTCAACCAATGGCAGCGGAGACTTAAAAGCTACCCTGCTCGGCACAGTGGGCAAGGCAAACCTGGTTGACCAGGCTGAAAGCAATCCTATTACAAAGCTGTTCGATAGTTACGAAGTAACCTCAGGAGAGGCCGCTAATGGCATCATCCCCGTTACCATCACTGCCACTGGTCTTGTAAAGCACACAAATGCAGCGCAGACCCCGGCAGAGGGCTACTGGATTGGTTTCTCCGTCGTGGCTCCTGACGGTGCTGCAAAGTTCAAGTATGCCTTTGGCACAACAGCTAAAGATGTAGAAAAATTGAGCGACACTGCTTCCGAGCTGGAGAAGAACGTCGACGGTCAGAAGCATGATGGTATTGCCTTCTACGTCAATGCTGAGAACAAGGATACCGCTAAGACTTATGCTGCTGTGCAGTGGCTTGATCAGTCTGATAAGGTTATCAGCGAGGCTGCTTACCACATGGACCTGAACGGCGTACAGCTAAAGTCTGACGAACCGGCTGCGACCACTCTAACCGTTGCCGCGGATACAACTGGAAATGGTGAACTGTTGGGGAAAAATGCAAGTGACTTACAGCAGAATGTGAAAGCCACTGCTGCCGACTCTGACAACAAGATCACTGTCACCGGCGATTCCAAGTACATCACTGGTTGGACAGGATTCCATGGTACTGATCCGACTCAGCAGAGCGGCCACTATGTGGCTTTGAATCTGACCGCTACCCCTGCCGGTGCGAAAATCACGGTTCCCAGCCCCACCGAGAACAAGACCAAAGATCTTGATCCTGACGGCATCTGGGTCGTGAGACTGGAGAACTTCGACAACCTGTCTAATATCAACGTCGTTGTTACGCCTAAGGACGGTACCGATGCCGACAAGGTCACCTACACCCTCGATCTGAGCAAGATCACCAAGGAAGCCCTGGGCTCCATTGCGGTGACTGAGGGTACCGGCACTGATACAGTCCAGTCCACCATCAGCGCAACTTTGGATGGCTCGACCATCAAGCTGTCTGGTGTTATGCTTACTCCCGGGGATCAGGGCACAGCGCTCAACTTGGCATATACCTCTACCCTGGGGAATACCGAGACCAATGGCACCCCTGCTAAGGTTACGATTGCCAAGGATGGGACCTGTGCAACCCAAAAAATCACGTATATGGGTGTCGAATACACCTTGGATGTTTCCGGGATTGAACTTTCCCCTGTTGAAATCGCAGTGAGCAACCCGGAACCCACTGTCAGTGATAAAATTGACGCGGATGACCAAGAAGCGGTTAGTAATGCACTTGGCACCCTCGAAATCGAAGGTGCTGGCGTTCTGACTTCTGACGAAACAGCGAAAGCCGCAATCCTTGCTGCTGCAAATGCGGTTACAGAGGAGCAGAAGAAAGAATACGGCGATATCAAGGTAGAAGTTGGTTTGAAAGTTGAGGCTACAGGCTATACTGCACCTAAGGCCGCAACAGATGATGCCCCCGCTGTTCCCGCTGCTCTGAAATTGGACATCACCCCCATGTATACTGTGACGGGTAAGAAGGGTGGAAAAACGGAGGAAATTGTTAAAGCTACAAAGCTCAACACTTCTACTCTCGCTGATTCCATCACGATTTCCATCACCCTTCCTAACGGTTTCGTGACGAGTGAAAATGATCAGGTTGTCACCAAGCATTACAACGCTGATGGGAATAGCGTCAAGGAGTGGCTGGAGACTGGTATCACAAAGGGAGGGAGCGATCCCAACTTTACGTATACCGCTTCCTTCGATGCCACGAGCTTCAGCGAATATGAAATCGTTGCGGATGCTCGTACCGTTAATGTGACCTTCGTCCCCGGCGAGGGTGCCGCTATGGCAGACAATGCTGGCACCACTGCTACATATACTCCCGCGGATATTGGTACCATTCTGCCCAAGGCTGTCAAAACAGGAGCCACCTTCTCTGGCTGGCAAATCGGCACAACAGGGACTACCTATACCACATTGACTGACGAAATGCTGACAGCGATGGTTGCCGCAGCTGATACGGGAACAGTAACGCTCAATGCAGTCTTTACCACTGGTGGCAGCACCTCCGGCGGAAACAGCGGCAGCAGCGGCGGCAACGTCTCCAGCAACGTTACCATCGACCGTCCCACCAACGGCAAGGTCTCTGTGACTCCGACTGCCCCCTCTAAGGGTGCAACCGTGACCATCAACCTGACCCCCGACACAGGCTATCAGGTTGGTACTGTGACCGTCACCGACAAGGACGGCAAAGCTGTCGAGCTGACCAAGGTCAGCGACACCAAGTACACCTTCACCATGCCTGACGGTAAGGTTAAGGTGGCTGCTACCTTCACCAAGGCTGGCGCTCCCACCGAGGGCTTCACCGACGTTCCTGCTGACGCTTACTACGCCGACGCCGTGAAGTGGGCTGTCGAGAAAGGCATTACCAACGGCCTCACCGCCACCACCTTCGGCCCCAACAACTCCTGCACTCGCGGCCAGATGGTGACCTTCCTGTGGCGTGCCGCTGGTTCTCCTGCGGCAACTGGTACCAATAGCTTCAGCGACGTGGCTTCCGGCGAGTATTACTACAATGCAGTGCTTTGGGCTGTGGAGAAGGGTATCACCAATGGTACCTCCGCTACCACCTTCAGCCCCAACGCTACCGTGAATCGCGGCCAGACCGTGACCTTCCTGTATCGTTACGCTGGCACCCCCGCCGCAACTGGCACTTCCTCCTTCACCGACGTGGCTGCTGACGCATTCTATGCCGACGCGGTCAAGTGGGCGGTAGCCGAGGAAATCACCAACGGTACTTCCAGCACCACCTTCAGCCCCGCCAGCAACTGCACCCGTGGGCAGATCGTGACCTTCATGTACCGTCAGATGGCGGAGTAAGCGTTTACAAAACACGCAAACACCACCGAGGAGGGGCGGGGCTTAGGCCCCGCTCCTTTTCGCGCCGGAAGGAGGGAGCGATGAAACGGAGCTTATACGAGTATTGCCAAACCTTGGACCGCCGGGAGCTGCTGACCCAGTGGGATCCCCAGCGCAACGCCCCCCTGACGCCCGACGGGGTGAGCTACGGCAGCCAGCGCCGGGTTTGGTGGACCTGCGAGAAAGGGCACCAATGGGAGGCCATGGTGAAGAGCCGGGTCAGCGGGACGGGCTGTCCCTACTGTGCCAACCGGCGCATCGTGGCGGGGGAGAACGATTTCTCAACGGCCCACCCGGACCTGGCGGCCCAGTGGGACCCGGAGCGCAACGACGGCCTGACCCCGGAGCAGTTACCGGCGGGGACCACCCGTCGGGTCTGGTGGCGGTGCCAGCGGGGGCACAGCTGGCGGGCGGCGGTGTCTTCCCGGGTCCGGGGGGCGGGGTGCCCGGTGTGCGCGGGGAAGGTGATCGTGGCCCAGGAGAACGATTTGAAAAGCCGCTTCCCCCAGATCGCGGCCCAGTGGCACCCGACGAAAAACGGGGCCTTCCGGCCGGAGCACTGTCCGCCCTCCAGCAACCGCCGGGTGTGGTGGCGCTGCCCTTTGGGCCACGAGTACCAGGCGGCGGTGGGGGCGCGGACGGTGAACGGGTCCGATTGTCCCTACTGCGCGGGACGCAAAGTCCTGCCGGGTTTCAATGATTTGGACAGCCAGGAACCGGCGGTGGCGGCCAGCTGGCACCCGACCCTCAACGGGACGCTGACCCCGGCCCAGGTGACGGTCTCCAGCCACCGGAAGGTGTGGTGGCTCTGCCCGGAGGGGCACGTCTGGAAGGCGGTGGTCTACTCCCGGGCGGGGCGGCAGAAATGCGGCTGTCCGGTCTGCGCGGGACGGGTGAAGGAGCAGCGCCAGCCCCGTTATAGTGCCATGACCGCGGCGGCAGAAAAAACATTGCCTTGACAGAGTAGGACGCTCGTGCTAAAATCTATTTAGGACGAGCGTCCTAATCCTATATAGAAAGAGGTCCTCTCCATGGACGGAAAAGCTCTGCCGGGGAACCCCCTGGCGACAGAACCCATCAAGAAATTGATCTGGAAGTATGCCATCCCGGGCATCATCACCCAGATCATCAGCGCCCTGCACAACATCGTCGACCAGGTCTTCGTAGGCTGGGGGATCGGGGACAACGGCATCGCCGCCACAAATATTGTCTTTCCCCTGACCTCTGTTGTCATTGCCTTGTCTACCCTGCTGGGGATCGGTGCGGCGGCTCGTTTCAGTATCCTTTTGGGGAAAGGGGAAACAGAGGACGCCGCCAAAATCATCGGGACTTCCATCAGCTGGATGGTGCTCCTAGGCGTGGTGGTCACGGTGGTGACTTCGGTGTGCATGGAGCCTATGCTCTATCTCTTCGGTGCCACGGATTTGATCATGCCCTACGCGGCCCCCTACGCCCACCTGATCTGCATCGGCCTGTTTTTCGGGGTGCTTTCCTCGGGGCTGTCGTACTTCATCCGGGCAGACGGCGAACCGAAGTTTGCGACTTATGTTTTGGTAGCGGGTGCGGTATTCAATATGGTGTTTGACCCGATCTTCCTTTTTATCTTTGATATGGGGATGTCCGGCATTGCCTTGGCGACCCTTTTGGGCCAGCTGCTGTCCACAGTGCTGGCGGCGTACTATATGTTAAAACGTTTTCACAGCGTTAAACTACAGTCCCGGCACTTGCGTCCCCGGGCGGTGGAGACGGCCACGATTTTCTCCCTGGGCATCGCGGTCTTTACCACCCACATCCTGGCGATGATTGCCCAGATCGTCCAGATGAACGGCCTGAAAACCTATGGGGCGCTGTCGCCCTACGGCAGTGAGATTACCATCGCCGCCGCCGGGGCGGTGGGGAAGATCATCATTGTCCTCTTAGCCAGTGTGATCGGCATTGCCATTGGCTGTCAGCCCATTTACGGCTTCAACCTGGGACAGAAGCGGTACGGCCGGGTCCGGGAGACGTATCTGACGGTCCTGCGCTACGGGACGGTCATCTCCGCAGCGGCCTTCCTGCTGGTGCAGCTCTTTCCCCGGCAGATCCTGCGGATGTTCGGCTCGGAAAACGAACTGTTTTATGTGTTCGGAGCCCATTACATTCATATTTTCCTGGCCTGCATTTTCCTCAACGCCTTACAGCCCATCACGTCCAACTTCTGCACCGCCATGGGCAAGGCGAACCTGGCCTTCTGGCTGGCGGTGCTCCGGCAGGGCATTTTGCTGATCCCCCTGCTGCTGCTCCTGCCCAAGGTGTTTGGCATCGACGGGGTGCTGCTGGCGGGAGCCATTTCGGACGGGGTGACGGCCATCGTGGTCCTCTGGGTGGGCCTACGGGAAGCCAAGAACCTGACCAAGCTGCAAGCGGCGCAGGAGCAGACTGCGCAGCAGCCATGAGGGACACCCGACAAGCGATCCTGGACGCGGCCCGGGTGCTGTTCAACCAGCGGGGGTACAACGGGGTTTCCCTCCAGGACATCGCGGGGATGGTAGGCATCAGCAAGGGGAATTTGAGCTATCATTTTCAAAAGAAGGAGAGCATTGTAGAGGCGCTGATTGAGGAAAGCACAGATACCCGTCCCGACCTCTGCCCCCAGACCGTGGAGGAGCTGGACCTGATGTTTTTAGACATCCAAAAGGCAGTTCAGGAGCATCGGTATTTCTTCCTCTCCCACGCCCAGCTGGGCCAAATCTCCCCGGAGATCGGACGCAAACAGCGGGCCCGCCGCCGGGAGATCACAGAGAGCATGGAGCGTGCCTTGACCACTCTCCACGAGAATGGCCTGCTCCGGGCGGAGGACTATCCGGGAGAGTACACCCACACGGCAGAGCTGCTGTATTTCTCCAGCGCCTACTGGGCCCCCTTCACGGAGTTGAAACGCCTGGATGGCGGGGAAACGGAGGGCTACCGCCGCCACGCCTGGCGGGTGGTCCATCCGCTGCTGAACCCCCAGGGCAGGGAAGCTCTGGGAAAGATTCTGACGCTTTAAGGGGGCGAAGCCATGCAGACGATATTGATTATAGAGGATGACCCGGTCATCCGGGAAGAGCTGCAGCTTCTTCTGGAAAACGAGGGCTGTCACGCTGCCGCTGTGACGGAGTTCTCAAAAATCCCGCAGCAAGTCCAGGCTTTGTCGCCGGACCTGATTCTCCTGGACCTGAGCCTGCCCAACCGGGACGGCCTGACCTTGTGCGCGGATATCCGCAAATGCTCCAAGGTCCCCATCATCGTGGTTACCAGCCGGGACTCTACCACCGACGAACTCCGGGCCCTGAGCCTGGGCAGCGATGATTACATCACGAAGCCCTATAACATCCCGGTGCTCCTGGCCCGTATCCGGGCGGTGCTGCGCCGCAGCGGCGGGGCGTCGGAGCCGGAGTGCTTAGAGGCGGCGGGCCTGCGTTTGGACTTGGCCAAGGGGACCGTCACCGCAGGGGGCCAGACAGCGGAGCTGACCCGGAACGAGCTGCAGATCTTAGCCCATCTGCTCCGCCGCTCCGGGGAGATCGTCTCCCGAGGGGACCTCATCGAGGCCCTCTGGGACAGCCGCATTTATATCGACGACAACACCCTCAGCGTGAACATGACCCGCCTGCGGGGCAAGCTGGAGGGGATCGGAAAGGGCGGCTGCATCAAGACCCGCCGGGGCATGGGGTACCAGCTATGAATCTGCGGGAATTTTTATCGGACCGCCTGGGACGCATGGCCGGACAGCTGGCCTGCGCCGCCGGGGCGGTCTGTTTCCTTTGGGCCACGGGGACCCGGACGGGGGTCCTGACGCTGCTGGTCCTGGCGGATCTGGTGCTGTTCCTCCTGGTCCAGACGGCGGACTATCTCCGCCTCCGGGCCCACCTGGCAGAGCTGGAGAAGATCCTGGCGGACCTGGACGAGAAGTACCTCTTTGCCGAGTGCATCCCAAAGCCCAAGAGCGCCTACGAGCGCAAACTCTTCGCCCTGAACCGTCGGGCGGGGAAGTCCATGCTGGAGACGGTCTCCCAGGCTCGGAGCGCCCAGTGGGCCTATCGGGAGTATGTAGAAAGCTGGGTCCATGAGATCAAGACACCCATCACCGCCGCGCGGATGCTCTGCCAGGGTTTAGAGGGGGAGCGCCGCCGGAAGTTTTTACAGGAGCTGGCCCAGATCGAGGCCCACGTCCAGCGTGCCCTCTACTACGCCCGGGCGGAGAGTCCGGAACGGGACTGCCTCATCCGTCAAACGGCGCTCTCCGAACTGGTGGCCCAGGCCATCCAAGCCCACCAGACGTTCCTGATCCAAAGCGGGGTCCGGGTAGAGATGGAGGATTTACCGTACACCGTCTATACCGATGAAAAATGGGCGGGATTCCTCCTGGGCCAGCTGCTGCAAAATGCCGCCCGTTACCGGAGGGAGGACCCGGTGATCCGCATCACGGCCCGTCCCTTGGGACAGAAGGTGGCGCTGCGGGTGGAGGACAACGGTTTGGGCATCCCCGCCCACGAGCTTCCCCGGGTTTTTGATCGGGGCTTTACGGGGAGCAACGGCCGCGCCCGGGGCGCTTCCACGGGGATGGGGCTCTATCTCTGCCAAAAAGTGGCGGGCTTTTTGGGCCTGGACCTGCGCCTGGAGGCGGAGGAGGGCAAAGGGACCAGCGTGAGCGTATCTTTCCCGGGAAAAGAGGAAGTTACAAAATCGTAAGAAAAGGGAAAGGTTTCGCGATACCACCGCGCCTTCCTTTGGTGTATCCTAGAGGCAAAGGAGGCGAGACGATGCTGCAAGTAAAAAACATCGAAAAGTATTATGGAAGCCGCAACAACGTCACCAAGGCCCTGAACGGCGTCAGCTTCACTGTAGAGACGGGGGAGTTCATCGCCATCATGGGGGCTTCCGGCAGCGGCAAGACGACCCTGCTCAACTGCATCTCCACCATCGACGCCGTAAGCGCCGGACACATCTGCCTGGATGGGGTGGACATTGCGGAGCTGTCAGAGCGGGACTTGGCCCGGTTCCGCCGGGAGCGTCTGGGTTTTGTATTCCAGGAGTTCAATCTCCTGGACACCCTCACCGTAGAGGAGAACATTGGTCTGGCCCTGTCGCTCAACCACCGGGACCCAGCGGCAGTGCAGGCCCAGGTCCGGGCGGTGGCGGAGCAGCTGGGCATCTCGGACGTTTTGGGAAAATTCCCCACGCAGATTTCCGGGGGACAGAAGCAGCGGGCGGCCTGCGCCCGGGCCATGGTGGCGGGGCAGTCCCTGCTCCTGGCCGACGAACCCACCGGGGCCTTGGACTCCAAGGCATCCAAGAACCTGCTGGAGATCATGACGAGGATGAACCAGGACATGGGGGCGACCATCCTGATGGTGACCCACGACGCCTACAGCGCCAGCTATGCCCGCCGGGTCCTCTTTCTAAAAGACGGGCGGCTTTTCAACGAGCTGCTGCGGGGAGACCGGGGCCGTCCCGTGTTCTATCACGAGATTTTGGATGTATTGGCCGCGCTGGGGGGTGACGTCAGTGACGTTATTTAAGCTCTCCTTGCGCAATGCCAAACGTCAGGCCAGGGATTATCTGGTCTACTTTGTCACCATCGTTCTGGCGGCGGCGCTGATCTATGCCTTCAACGGCATCGTCTTTTCCCGGGAGATCCAGGAACTTTCCGCCTTGGTGGAGAATTTGACCTTCATGATCGCAACGGCGAGTATCGTGGTGGTGTGCATCATCGGTTGGTTAGTATCCTACACCACCCGCTTCATGCTCACCCGCCGCAGCCGGGAGCTGGGGACCTATATCCTCATCGGCCTGGAGAATAAGCAGGTGGCCCGGATGTTCTTTGTGGAAAATCTGGTGGTGGGAGGCTGTGCCCTGGTGCTGGGGCTTTTGGCGGGGAGCCTGCTCTATCAAGCCCTCCGGGCCGTCGTCCTGACCCTCTTCGGCACGGCTTACCGCTTCGCTCTTACCTTCTCGCCCAAGGCGGTGGCACTGACCCTGGTGTACTTTCTGCTGATTTACCTCCTGGCCCAGAGGAAGAGCCGCAAGCGCATCCGCAGGATGAAGATTTACGACTTGATTTACTTCGAGCGGCGCAACGAGACGGCGGCGATTCAGAGCAGCAGGAAGCGCCAGATCCTCTTTACGGTCTCCCTGATCCTGGGGATGGTTGGGACGGTGCTCTTCATGGGCGGGGAGTTACTTTCCGGGACCATTGGCTTTCTGTGCATCCTCTTCTTCCTCTACGGCTTTTTCCTCAGCTTTGCCTCGGGGGTCCCGGCCTTTTTTGAAAAGCACGCGGCGGCGAAGTATCGGGGACAGACGCTCCTGGTTTTCCGCACCCTCACCGCCAAGCTCTCCACCATGGGGGTGGTGATGGCTACGGTCTCCCTGCTCTTCACGGGAGTGCTGGTGGCCCAGGGCACCGGGACCACCTTCTCCAACCTCTTCCGGGGCCGGGCGGCGGAGAACGCCTGCTTTGACCTCTTCGTCTCCACCACGGAGCAGGCGCGGGGCCTGGAGGAGTATCTGGACTATGTAGAGGAGCAGATCCCCGTGGAGGAGGAATTGGAATATTCGGTTTACTGGGGGGAGGACAAGCAGTTCACCCAGTATTTGCAGGACAACGTCCTCTACATCCGCTACTATCAAAAGGACCTCCTCCTGCGCTATAGTGATTACGCCGCCCTGCGGTCTCTGCTGGGCTATCCGCCGGTGGAGCTGGGGCGGGGGGAGTATCTGATCCACGCCATGCCTTACCTGGAAAAGGACCTGGAACGATGTCCCTCCACCCTGACCCTGGGGGGCGCTGCCCTGGAGCGCAGGGGCATTTATACGGAGCAGTTCAACCAATATGGCTGGGACGCCAACGGGGCCAATTTTATCTTAGTGGTTCCGGACGCAGCGGCCCAGGGCTATCCCGCCCGTCACAGGGTCTATGTTGCCAAGACGGCGGAGCCGGTAACGCAAGCGGATTTTGACCGGCTGACCGACATCCGCATCCAGCGCATGGAGACCCGCACCGAAGAGAACGAACTGGACCGGGACTACGACAGTCTCCACGCCAAGGCCATCGAGGAGGAAAACGCCGCTGCCACCATCACCATGACGGTCTTCCCCCTCTACTACCTGGCCATTATCCTCATCATGACGGCGGCCACGATCCTGACTATCCAGCAGCTCAGCGAGTCGGCCCACTACCAGCGGCAGTTTGCCCTCCTGCGCAAGCTGGGCATGGAGCGCCGGGAGATGGAGGGCGCCTTGGGACGGCAGTTTGCCATTTTCTACGCCATGCCGGTCCTTCCGGCCCTGCTCATCAGCATCCCCACGGTCTGGCATTTCGGGTGGCTGGTGGAGCCGGGGATTTTAGAGGGACGCTTCGCCCCGCCGGTGATCGTGGCGCTTACCCTGGCCCTGTTCTTCCTGGTCTATGGCATCTATATCCTCATGGCCTATACCAGTATGCGGCGGAATGTTTTGCCGGATTAGGGCAAACGAGAACGCGGCGGCACTGCACAAAGCAATGCCGCCGCGTTTTGCGGGTGCGCTGTAGGATTACTTTTCGCTAGGCTGGGCTTCCGTGGCCAGAGAAATGGTGAGGAGTTCGCCATCGACCATGACCTCATATTTTCCGTTGCCCAGGTCCTTCAGTTCGGAACCGTTCAGGGAGATCTGAAAATCCTCGGGAGCGAAGTCCAGACCGTCTTCATTGGAGGTGACGGTGGAGAAGACACTGGTCTCTGCCTCCGCCGCGGCAGGAACACCGCTGACGGTGACGGCATAAGAAGCGGACTTCTCTGTTGCCACGGGGACTTCCTTACTCAGGTCCGCCGCAAAGGCGGTGGTGACTAGGCATCCGGCAGCCAGGGCCATTGCCAGGATTCCGCCAAGGGCGGTATGAGCAGCGTGATTTGCGTGTAACATAGTAGAAATTCTCCTTTCCAGGGTTTTCCGGCTGGGGGCGAAGGAGACAGAGGGCTCCTGGGTCCAGGGCCGGGATGGGCTTGCGCCGTCGATCAGGAGATAGCCGTACTGCTTGCGCTGGGAAAAGTCCAGGGGTTGGACCACGGCCTCATCGCAGGCGGTCTCCATCCAATAGAGGAGATCCCGCTTGAGCAGATGGGCGGCGGGGTTGAACCAGTGCAGCAGGCACAGGGTCTCGGCCAGCAGTTTTTTCCACAGGTCTCCCCGGCGGAAGTGGTGCAGTTCGTGGGAGAGCACCAGCCGGGCCGCCTCCAGGGACTGTGTCCCTTCGGGCAGCAGGAGCACCGGGCGGAAATAGCCCACCAGCATCGGGGAAGCTGCGCCGGGGCAGCAGAGCAGACGGACAGGTCTGCGCAGTCCCAGCTTCTGGGCCTCCGCCTGGGCCAGGGCCGTCAGGGCCCCATCAGGCAAAGGCTCCGCCTGAGAGACCCGCCGGCGGAAGCGCAGCAGGCAGGCCAGGTCCCACAAAAGCACCCCTCCGGCAGCAACGGCCCACAGGATCGCGCCGCCTTCCAGTATGCCGGCCCAGCTGCTCCCGGTCCCTGCCGCCGATGTGACGCTGACGCCAGCGGGGAGGAGCACGGAGGGCGCCTTGGGCAGCAGATGCCAAAGCCGGTACAGCGGCAGCAGGAAGAGCAGGGCTGCCGTGGTCCCGGCGCAGCAGCGCCAGCGTTGGCTGAGCCGCCTGTCCTCCAGCAGCAGGAGCAGCTTGAGGAGCAGATAGGCGGCGCTGCCCGTCAGGGAGCATAGGAGCAGGGAGGAGAAGAAAGCCGTCATGACGTTTCCTCCTGTTCCTCCAGCCAGGAGCGCAGTTCCTTCCGCTCCTCTTCCGGCAGGGGGGTTCCGCCGCACAGGGCGGCGAAGAAGGTTTTCACGGAACCCTGGTACATGGTGTCCAGGATGCTCCGGGCCAGACCCTGGGAATACTCCGCCTTGCTTTGCAGGGGTTGATAGTAGACCACCCGGCCCTGCCGCTGGGAGCGGAGCAGGCCTTTCTGGGTCAGCCGGGAGAGGAAGGTGGACAGGGTCTGTGCCTTCCATTCTTTCCCGTGGTGTGCGGCGAAGTGCTCCATGAGTTGGGCGGAGGAGAGGGGGACATCGCTTCTCCAGAGCACCTCCATGATCTCGGACTCGGTTTCGGACATTTTTTTGGATCGATCCATCGTTATGACCTCCTATCCTAGTACGTCTACTGAGGATGTCCTTATATTACTACATGGACGTAGAAATGTCAAGGGTTTATTTCTACAAACGCGTAGAAATATATGATCCGCCGGGAACGCACCCGGGTGAGAGAAAAAACATGGCACTGTCTTATGGGAAAAAGTACGGCCCCCTTTTTCCACACCTGCCTGATAGATTTCGTGGAGATGATCGGGGACGTGCAGGAGCTGGAGTGCCGGTTTTCCCAGTACCAAAGGCCAGGGACTACCGGGGCGGCGCATTCAGGAGTATGACGAAAGGGATGTTGACGCTTCGCTTCAGCGAGCTGCTAACATCCCTTTTTGCTTGGGGGGTGAATACCCTGCCTATTGTCAGTTCTCGTCCTCCGCCTTGTCAACAAAGTATCGTTCCAAGCGGGGGAATATCGTGGGAAAGCGGAAGAACCGCTCTAGGACACGGTTATAAAATCCAACCAAAGTCCCCGCGCACAGGGCATAGGGGAGGGTCCCCACGCCGACGCCCTCAAAGTGGCCGAAGCCGAAGAAGAGGAAGGACAGGATCACAGCCACCGTCAAATAACTGCAATCGGTGATGGTCTTGACTCGGTTGCTGGGGATGTTCCGCGCTAGGGAGACCTCCTTCACCACCAACTCATAGACCTCCGGAGCCAAATAGGTGTGCAGTACGAAGGAGACCCCCAGGGCGCACAGCAGCGCCCCGATGACGAAGAAGACGATCCGCCCGGGTGTCCCCAGCGGGCCGAATGGGATCAGCATAAAAAGGTCCAGCGCGGCGCCGTAAAAAATGGCGGAAAAGAAGGAGAACAGGAAGTAGGGCCGGAATTTCTTCAAGCCCACGCACAGACCGATCAGCAGCAGCACCTGCACGATATACTCTGCCCGTCCGAAGGTGATGGCGGGGAACCATTCCGAGAGTTTTAAGTGGAGAAGATAGGCCGGGGCGACCACCATAGACAGCCCCAGATCCGCCACGGTCATCAGACTGGTGCCAAAGGCCAGCAGGAGGATGCCCAGGATATAAGCGGCCTCTGCGGGGAAGCTGCGCTGCTTGTCCATGCTCCTTCCTCCTTTCCACACCAGCTTATGCTCCGGCGTCGGCCAGGGTGAGGGCTTGGGTGGTGTTGAAGCTGTAGGTATTGCCGTCGGTGGTCATGACGATGGTGCCGCTCTTGCCGGTCCCGTAGACAGTACAGCCCACATCCATGAGCCGCTGGATCGCGTCCGAGGTGGGATGATGATAGGTGTTGCCCACTTTATATGAGGCTACGGCATACTCCGGTTTGATCACGGAGAGGAAAGCGGCGCTGGAGGAGGTGGCGGAGCCGTGATGTCCCACCTTCAAAACGTCGATATCGCCGAAGAGGTGGAGGCACTCCTTCTCTACTTTTTCCGACAGATCTCCGGTAAAGAGGACCTGCACGTTCCCGCAGACCAGCTGCGCGACGACACTGCTGTCATTGGCGCTTTTCCAGTCGTCCCCGGTTTCAATAATGGAGAGTACGGTGCTGGAACCCAGGGAGATGCTTCGGTTTTCATCGTAGGAGAAGGTACACCCGGGTTCCGACTGGGCGGCGTCGATGTAATCCCGGTAGGTAGCGGAGGAGGTGGAGCGGCCGCTGTCGATGACCTCGCCCACGTCGTAAGCCTCCAGCACATCGTCCAGACCGCCGATGTGGTCGGCATCGGGATGGGTGGCGATGATATAATCGAGAGGACCGTCCACATAGGGACGGATATAATCCACCACGGTGGCTCCGGCGCGGTTGTCGCCGCCGTCGATGAGGACTTCGATCTCTCCGCAGTCGATGAGGGTGGCGTCGCCTTGGCCCACGTCGATAAAGTGGATCTGAATCTCCTGGGCGGACTGGGTGGAGACCGTCACCTGCCGCAGCTTCCCGTCCCAGCTCACCTGGGCCCCGAAGGCTTCCAGCACAGCGCGGATGGGCAGATAAGTGCGGTTGTCCCGGATGACGGCGCTGGTGTCGATGTCCAGACGCTGGCCGTTGACTTCGATGTACGGCTGGCCGATGGGGACCCGGACGGTGGTGTCGCCCTTCCGGGCGATGGCAGTACGCTGTGCCTCGTCCCAATCTACATTGCAGCCGAAGGCTTCCATGGTGGCCCGGAAGGGGACTTGGGTGCGTCCGGCCTTGTCGATGAAGGGCGCCCCGCTGTTCTTGCCGTAGTGGACGGTCATACCGTCGATGGCAACACTGACGGAGTCGGCGGCCAAGGTGGGGATGCGCCCCAGGGCCAGGACCAAGACGATCGCGGCTAAGATAGAGAACAACTGTTTTTGTTTGCGTTTGCTCATAGAGCGCCCTCCTTTATAGGAATGAAATGGAACGTTTTGAAAAGTATAGCACAAAAGGGGCGGGAGGGTCAATACACAGGCGTGGGCCTGGTGACTGATTTCTATTTTTAGATTACAGAAAATGACTTGACAAACGCCATAGCCAGCGCATATAATAAAAGCAGAAGGGGTTGCCGGTGTACGGCTTAGCCCTGTAGTGAATGTTTCAAATTGACATTAGAAACCGTCACCGGCCAGGGTGGCGGTTTCTGCTTTTTATCCGTATACTCACGGTGATTCCAAAAATATGGAACGTGATGGATATAGGCAAAACGCATCACCTCCTTTCGGAGGGTGTAGCTAAGCCGCCGACCGTAAGGGCAAACCCTTCTGCACGGTCCGCTGGGACCGATGAGACCAGTATATCCTAGGATGCGGATTTTGTCAATTCCTGTTTTTCAAAAAATATGTACCCTCCGCCGTCCAACGACAGCGGAGGGTCGTGTTACGCTTCTGCCTTCTGGGCCGCGTCCAGCATATGCTGGGCAAAGATCCCATAGCCCCGGTCAGCATGGTCGATGAGCACATGGGTCACAGCGCCCACCAACTTCCCGTCCTGGAGGATGGGCGAGCCGCTCATCCCCTGAACGATGCCGCCGGTTTGGTCCAGGAGCCTGGGGTCGGTGACTTGAAGCATCAGGTCCCGGGTATCCGCGGCGTCGTTGTAGACCTTGAGGATCTCCACGGAATATTCCTCTACGGTGCTGCCGACAATATTGGCAAGAATGGTGGCTTCCCCCGTGTGGACTTCCTGGGGCTGGGCCACAGGGACCGCCTGGCCGCGGAAAGCGGCAGGGTCCTTTAAGTGACCAAAAACGCCCTGCTCCGTGTTGGCGTAAAGGGTCCCCAGGTCTGTGTCTGCGGAGAAGGAGCCTCGCAGTTCTCCGGGCTGACCGTCCAGGCCCTTCACTACGCTGGCCACGCTGGCCGGCGTGATGGCCCCGGACTGAAGCTTCATGAGCACCGCTGTGTCCACGTCATTGATGCCGTGGCCCAGGGTGCCGAAGAGGCCGCTTTCCGGGTCCACGAAGGTCAGGGTGCCGATCCCGGCCATGGAGTCCCGAATCCAAGCGCCCAGCTTATAGGCGCCGTCGGCACTGCACTGGACAGCCCGGGTGGTCAGCTCTTGGCTGCTCTCGTCCCTGAGGACTTGAAGCTCCAGCTCTTGGCCCTGTGCCGTCTGGAGAATGGTTTGGACCTCCTCGATGGAGCTGACCTGTGCGCCGTCGATGTGTGTGATCACGTCTCCCTCCTGGAGCCCGCAGGTCTTAGCTGGGGAGGCGGGGCCCTGGGCTGTGGTGACGTCCGTCAGGCCCACCACCAGCACGCCCTGGGAAAAGAGTTTGATCCCCACCGCCTGTCCCAGCGGGATGACGCTGCGCTCCTCTCCGGCGGCTTGTGCGCCGGGGGAGAGGGAGAGGGCGGTCACCAGGGCCACCGTCCAGACCAGCAGGGAGCGAAAGAGGTGTGCCAGGGCGGCGCCTCCCTGGTGCTCTTTGGTGCTTTGCAAGAGATCACCCCCGTTTTTTTGAATAGGATAGGATGCAAAGGCGCGAAAACGCGCAACACTAGCATGACCGCTTTTTGCGAAAAAAGAAGCGGCAATGTTATACTGCTTTACTGGAAAAAGTTTTGCTTTTTCCCGCGCCCTTTGTTATGATATGGTCTGTTGGTCCGCAGCGGCCAGCTGCTTGATCTTTTTATAAAAACAAAAAGAGGAGGATGGTACGATGACCATTCAATATAAGACCCGCGGCGTCTGCTCCCAGCAGATGAACGTGAAGCTGGAGGAAGGCGTGGTGAAGGACGTGGAGATCCTGGGCGGCTGCCACGGCAACCTCCAGGGCATTGCCCGTCTGGTGGAGGGCATGAAGGCGGAGGACGCCATTGCGCGCATGGAGGGCATCCGCTGCGGGAACAAGCAGACCTCCTGTCCCGACCAGCTCTCCAAAGCCCTGAAGATCGCCTTGACCGAGGAGTCCAAGCGGAGACAGCAGGCGGAATAAAAGCGGGATCAAAAAGAAGGCCCTGGCTGGACAGCAATGCCGTCCGGCCAGGGCTTTTGCTTGAGCCGGTTTCCACTGGGTGGATAGGAATGAAGTATGTGGTGCGCTTTCCGTCTTCTTTGTATTAGAGGAAGAGGGCGGGGAAGAGCAGGAACAGGGAGATCACGCCGATCGCCAGATTGCACACGCCGGCCAGCTTGCCCCAGAAGGGCTTGCCGGTATACCAGGCGGGGATGAGGGCAGCCAGCAGAACGTCAATGACCGCCAGATCAACGCCCAGAGGCCAGACCATGCCGTCCTGGAAGGCCCGGATGGTGAAACCGATGCACAGGATCAAGCCGCAGAGGAAGAAGTGAGCCATGACCTTTTTGTCGCCGCCTTTGAGGAAAAAGGTTCCTACCAGGAGCCAGAACAGGCCGAAGAAGCCGAAAACGGTGCCCAGGAACGCGCTGTGGTCACCGCCGACCTGGAAGAGGTACATACAGACCGAGGTGAAGACCTGGGTGACGCCGCCAAAGAAGATGGCGATGAAGCCCAGGGAGCGGGTGATCTTTTCTGGCTCACCGCCTTTCACGCCGATGCCAACTTGTTCCAAGCCAAAGCAGATAACAGTGGCGAACAGGCCAAACAGGCCGATCGCTTCGGGATTTACTGGGAGCATAAGGTCCTCCTTTGAAGGTAAAATGGGTAGAAACCGATCAATCGCCCTTAACTTACCCGAAGAAGGCGCTCCGGTCAACCTTTCCGCCTTATATAAAGCGAAAAGAACGAATTCAATATGAATTCGAGGGAAAGTATGATTCCCTTAGTTTCAAAAGGGATTCCGAAAAAAGGAAAGCGGAGAAAACAATGGGAAGTCTACAAAACAAAGGGAAACTTGCCAAAAAGGCAAACCTCCCTTCCGCGTGTCCCCACCCCCCCTTCCTTTCCCGGATTTTACGGCCGAAGCTGCCGCCGCCGCGCCAGCCCCAACACCCCTTCCTGCCGCCGGGACAGGGTGGGCAGGGTCATCTCCAGGCCCATGGCCACGCACAGCTGAGGTTCCTCCGCCACCGTGGTGGGAATCCCGGTGCGCTGCTCCAGCAGCCGGTCCATCCCCCGCAGCAAGCTCCCGCCTCCGGTGAGGAGGATACCCCCGGCGGCGACATCCGCCGCCAGCTCCGGCGGGGTGCGCTCCAGTACGGACTCAACCGCCCCCGCCAGCTGCTCCGCCACCGGGAGGAAGGCCGCCTCTGTCTGCCGGGCGCTGAGGGTGAGCTGCCGGGGCAGGCCTGTGCGCAGACAGCGGCCTTTTACTTCCATGACGGGATCGTCGTTTTCATCGCCCATGACCTGACCGATGTTCTTTTTCACCAGTTCCGCCGTCCGCAGACCGATGAGCAGGTCATGTTCCTGGCGGACATAGCGGATGAGGGCCTCGTCGAAACGGTCCCCTGCCGAGCGCAGGCAGGTGGAGGTGACCACGGCCCCCAGGGAGATCACTGCCGCGTCGGTGGTCCCCCCGCCGATGTCCACGATCATGCGCCCCTCCGGCCGGGAGATGTCCACCCCGGCGCCCAGGGCGGCGGCCAAAGGCTCTTCCATGAGGTAGACCCGCCGGGCCCCGGACTGCAGCCCCGCGTCCACCACGGCCCGCTCCTCCACCTCGGAGATTCCCGAGGGCACGCAGATCAGCAGCCGGGGTTTCGTCAATCCCCCCGGCACGGCCTGTTTCAAAAATCGCTCCACCATGGCCTGAGCGATGGTGTAATCGGAGATCACCCCTTCCCGCAGGGGACGGATGGCGATCAGATCCCCGGGGGTGCGGCCCAAGGTCTCCCGGGCGGCTTCCCCGGCTTGGAGGACTTTGCCGCTCTGCCGGTCTGCGGCCACCACGGAGGGTTCTTGGAGGAGGACTCCCCGTCCCCGGGTGACCACCACCACGCAGGTGGTGCCCAGGTCCATGGCGATGTCCCGGGCAAAGGGTCCGGACGCCTGGTTTGTTTTGCGCATAGTGCTCGCCCTTTCTTTTGTCAAGTCTTTCAGGACGAGTATAGACCAAAAGAGGGGAGGCTTTCCCGTGAAATTTGGGGAAAGCCTCCCACTTTTTGGGAGTTGCTCCGATTTTCAGGACCTGTCCCGCTGAGCGGGGGTCCGGCAGAGGGTGGCGGCCACCACCTGAGCGGCCCCGGCGGTGCGGAGGGTCTTGGCGCCCTCCTCCAAGGTGGAGCCGGTGGTGAGGATATCGTCGATGAGCAGGATTCTCTGACCCTGGACCTTTGACGGGTCCGGAACCTCGTAAACGCCTTCCACGTTCCCCTTCCGCAGCCGCCCGTCCTTCAGGGAGGACTGGGCGACATTCTTCCCGGTCTTGGCCAGCAGGGGGACGGCCTCCCAGCCCAGGGCCTTTGCGGTCTCCTGGGCCAGACATTGGGCCTGATCGTATCCCCGCTTCTTCCAGGTCTCTGGGGAGACAGGCATCCAGGTGATGCAGTCGTAGCTCCCCGGTAAGTAGGTCTCGATCCTCCGGGCCAGGATGGGCCCATAGGTTTCGGCGTACTCCGGATGGTTGGAAAACTTGAACTTTAAGACGGAATCCCGCAGCTTTTCCTGATACCACCCGGCGCTGGTACAGCGAAGGTAGTGCTCTCCTGAGGACAGACCCTGGGGTCCGGTGATCCAAAAGTCTGCGTTGGCACACTTCTGGCAGGGCCAAGGCCCCTTGTGCTCCAGGAGTTTTCCGCAGAAGGGACAGCGGGGCGGGAACAACAGGTCTGCAAGTGCCTGCAAAAATGCCATAGGTCACACTCCTTCCAGACCCTTGACCAACCGCGCCCGCAGGCCGCTGAACCGGCGCTGCTGCTGGTCGTTGGCGGCCATGCGCGCCACCACATAGTCCTCTCCCACCAGGATCAGCAACTCCTTGGCCCGGGTCATGGCGGTGTAGAGGACCCCGCGGGTGAGGAGCATGGGGGCGGTCTCCAGGGCGGAGAGGATCACGGCCCGGTACTCACTGCCCTGGGCCTTGTGGACGGTGATGGCATAGGCGCTCTCCAGCTGGTTCATCATGTCGGGGGTATACTCCGCCCGGTGGCCCTCGAAGTCCACGGTGATGATGCCGCTGGCCGTGTCGATGGCCTCGATGCGCCCGATGTCCCCGTTAAAAATCCCCATCCCAACGCCGCTGCCCTGGGTCTCCTCCCAGAGAACGTCGTAGTTGTTTTTTACCTGCATCACCCGGTCCCCCTCTCGAAAGAGGATGGAGCCGAAGGTTTTTTCCCGCTTGTCCGGGGCGGGGGGATTCACCGCCGCCTGGAGGGCCTGGTTCAAGGCGGCAGTCCCGACGGGACCCTTGCGGGTCGGGGAGAGGACCTGGATCTGCTCCGGCGGGATGCCCATATTTTTCGGCAGACGGGTGCGGCAGAGGGAGACGATGGTCTCCACGGCATCCCCGGGCTTGGACCGCCGGAGGAAGAAGAAGTCCCCGGCGGGGTCGTTCACCAGCACGGGACACTTGCCCTGGTCCACCGCCCGGGCGCCCCGGATGATGGCGGAGGCGGCGGCTTGACGGAAAATTTCCGTCAAGCGCAGCGTGGGCAGGCGCTCTGAGCGCAGCAGGTCAGACAGCAGGTTCCCGGCGCCCACAGAGGGCAGCTGGTGGGGGTCCCCCACCAAAATCAGGCGGCACCCATTGGGGAGGGCCGCCAGCAGCGCCTGCATCAGCACCAAGTCCACCATGGAGGCTTCGTCCAGGATCACAGCGTCGATGTCCAGGGGGTCCCGCTCATTGTGGGCGAAGGCCAGCAGGCCGGTGGACGTGTCAAAACGGGTCTCCAGGAGACGGTGTATGGTGCTGGCCTCGGCGTCGCAGGCTTCGGAAAGACGTTTTGCCGCCCGTCCCGTGGGTGCGGTGAGGGCGGTGCGCAGGCCGAGATGGTCGAAAAGGGACAGGATTCCCCGCAGAGAGGTGGTCTTACCGGTCCCCGGTCCACCGGTGAGGAGGAGCAGCTGCTGCTTGGCAGCGGTCCGCACCGCCTCCACCTGCAGGGGGGCATAGGTGATGCCCTGCTCCCGCTGGATGCGCTGCAAAAGCAGGTCCAGGTCATCGGGAGGGCAGAGGGCCTGCCCGTCCATAGACAACAGCTGACGGGCCACATAGCACTCACAGTCGTGCAGCCGGGCGAGGTAGCAGGCGTCCTCCCCGGCGATGTGTTCCCGGACGATCTTTCCCCGCTCCACCAGGGCGTCCAGGGTGGGGTCTAAGCCCTCAGGGGGAAGCCTCAGCAGGACGGACACCGAGGGGATGAGTTTTCGATAGGGGAGGAAGACGTGCCCATTCTCCAAATTGTGGCTGAGGGAAAAGAGGAAGCCCGCCTCCAAACGCAGCGGGTCCTCCGCCTCGATCCCCACTTCCAAAGCCAGCTTGTCCGCCACGAGAAAGGAGACGGAGAGAGGGTCGTCCACCAAGAGATAGGGGTTGGCCCGCAGAGCCGTCAAGGCCAGGTCGCCGTATTGCCGGTACAGGGGCATGGCCAGCTGCAAGGGCAGGGCATGGGAAGAGAGGAAATCCAGCAGCCGCCGCATGGATAGCTGCATACACAAGGAGCGGTGGATGGTCTCCGCCCGCTTGGGGGAGATGCCCTTGATCTGGGTCAAACGCTGGGGGTCCTCCTCGATGATGGTGAGGACATCCTCCCCAAAGGTATCCACCAGACGCCTTGCGGTGGCGCCCCCCACGCCCTTGATGGCGCCGGAGGCCAGATACTCAAAAACGGCCTCCTCGCCCACCGGCAGCCGCCGCTCCACCACCTCCGCCCGAAGCTGGGGACCATAGGTGCTGTGATGGGTCCACTGCCCGTGAACACCTAAGCCCTCCCCAGGGGACACCCCTGGCATGGAGCCAACCACAGTGGCTTCCTCGCCGTCGGCGGTGTCCAGATGCAGGATGGTATAGCCGTTTTCCTCGTTGCGATAGATCACGGCAGAGACGGTGCCTTCCAGAAAAGTCAGTTCAGGGGGAGAAGTAGCCATGGTCGTCCTTCCTTTTGAAGATGAGGGTAGCCTCCTCGGCGGTGCAGAAGAGGAGGGCAGGGTCCTTCCGCTGCAAAGCTGCCGCGATGCGCCGGCCCTCGGGATTGAGCCCTGCGTCCACCACCAGGACGGTGAAGTGGGAGAGCTTTTCCCGGTGCAGCCAGTGCAGATGGCGCAGGGTCTGCTCCAGACCCTCCCCGTCTCCCTGGGCGCGGATCACAGCGAACAGCGGCGCTTTCTGGGCAGGGGGGAGCAGACGGGCGAAGAGGAAACCATGCAGGCACAGCAGCAGCGCGCCGCACAGAAACGCAAGTAAGAGCTCCATCCAGCAACACCTCCAACCCAGTCTATGCGCCCGGTCGGGGTTTGGTTACGGCTGCTGGGGGGAGAGGAATTTTTTCAAATACCGGCCGGTATAGGAGTCCGGGCACTGGGCCACCTCCTCCGGGGTCCCGGTACAGACCACGTGCCCGCCGCCGCTGCCGCCCTCGGGGCCCAGGTCGATGAGGTGGTCGGCGCACTTGATGACGTCCAGGTTGTGCTCGATGACGATGACGGTGTTGCCGCCCTCCACCAGGCGGTCCAGGACTTCCAGGAGCTTATGCACATCGTAGGTGTGCAGGCCGGTGGTGGGCTCGTCCAGGATATAGATGGTTTTGCCGGTGGAGCGCCGGGCCAGCTCGGTGGCCAGCTTTACCCGCTGGGCTTCGCCGCCGGAGAGGGTGGTGGAGGGCTGGCCGATCTTGATATAGCCCAGGCCCACGGAGGAGAGGGTTTCCAGCTTCCGGCGGATCTTGGGCAGGTTGGCGAAAAACTCTAACCCTTCGTCGATGGTCATCTCCAGCACGTCGTGGATGTTCTTGCCCTTGTAGCGGACTTCCAGCGTTTCCCGGTTGTAGCGCCGGCCCTTGCAGACCTCACAGGGGACGTAAATATCCGGCAGAAAGTGCATTTCGATCTTCAGCAGGCCGTCCCCGGAGCAGGACTCACAGCGCCCGCCCTTCACGTTGAAGGAGAAGCGTCCGGGCCCGTAGCCCCTGGCCTTGGCGTCGGGGGTGGAGGCAAAAAGCTCGCGGATGTCCCCAAAGAGCCCCGTATAGGTGGCGGGGTTGGAGCGGGGGGTCCGGCCGATGGGGGACTGGTCGATGGCGATGACCTTGTCCAAAAACTCCTCCCCCTCCAGGGCGGCGTGCTTCCCGGGGCGGACCTTCATGCGGTTCAGATCAGCTCCCAGGCGCTTGAACAGGATCTCATTCACCAAGGAGGATTTCCCGGAACCGGAGACCCCGGTGACACAGGTAAACGTGCCCAAGGGGAAGGTGACGTCGATGTGATCCAGGTTGTTCTCCTCCGCCCCCCGGACCACCAGATGCAGGCCGTTCCCAGGCCGCCGCTGGTCCGGGATGGGGATGGACCGCGCCCCGGAGAGATACTGTCCGGTGAGGGAGTCCGGCGCGGCCATGATCTCCTCCTGGGTCCCGGCGGCGACCACCTCCCCGCCGTGGACCCCGGCCCGGGGACCGATGTCCACCAGATAGTCCGCAGCGCGAATGGTGTCCTCGTCGTGTTCCACCACGATGAGGGTATTCCCCAAGTCCCGCAGATGCTTCAAGGTATCCAGGAGCATATCGTTGTCCCGTTGGTGCAGGCCGATGGAGGGCTCGTCCAGGACATAGAGCACCCCCATGAGGGAGGAACCGATCTGGGTGGCCAGACGGATGCGCTGGCTCTCGCCGCCGGAGAGAGTCCCGGCCTGACGGCTGAGGGTCAGATAGGACAGCCCCACGCTGCGCAGAAAACCCAGACGGGCCTTGACCTCTTTTAGGATCTGCTGGGCGATCTGGGCCTGGGTTTCCGTGAGGGAAAGAGTCTCGATAAAGTCCAGGGCCTCGGTGACGGGTTTGTGGCAGAAGGTGTCGATGCTCAGGTCCCCGACGGTGACGGCCAGGGCCTCCTTTTTCAGCCGCCGGCCCTGACAGGTGGGGCAGGGGCACTCGCTCATCAGCTCCTCCAGTTCCTTCCGGGCGGCGTCGGACTGGGTCTCGGAAAAACGCCGCTCCACGTTGTGGAGGATGCCCTCAAAGGCCTGCTGATAGGTCCCCTTTCCGTCGGCGCGCTGGTAGCTGAGGGTCAGCTTTTCCCCGCGGGTGCCGTTGAGGATCACGTCCTTGGCTTGCTCGGAGAGGTCCTCAAAGGGGGTGGTGAGGTCGAAGCCGTACTTCTTCCCCAGGGCCTCGAAGTACATCCGGGCGATGGAATCCCCCTTGACGTTGTGCCAGCCATAGGCGGCGATGGCTCCGTCCAAAAGGGAGAGGGAGGGATTGGGCACGATCAGCGCCGGGTCCACCTTCATCTGATTGCCCAGGCCCGTACAGGTGGGGCAGGCGCCGAAGGGACTGTTGAAGGAGAACATCCGGGGGGAGAGCTCGTCGATGGAAATGCCGCAGTCCTCACAGGCGTAGTTTTGGGAGAAGGACAGGTCCTTGTCTTCCCGCACCAGGTTGATGAGGACCAACCCGCCGCTGAGGGCGGAGGCGGCTTCCACGGAGTCAGTGAGCCGCCGGAGGATGTCGGGGCGGATGATGAGGCGGTCGATGATGATCTCCACGTTGTGCTTTTTGTTCTTCTCCAGGGGGATCTCCTCGGTGAGGTCGTAGACGATCCCGTCGGCCCGGCAGCGGACATAGCCGTTTTTCCGGGCGCTCTCCAGGACCTTGACGTGTTCCCCCTTCTTCCCCCGGACCACCGGGGCCAGGACTTGGATGCGGGTCTCCTCCGGCAGGGCCATGATCTGGTCGGTGATCTGGTCCACGGACTGCTGGCGGATCTCCTTGCCGCAGTTGGGACAGTGGGGGGTCCCCACCCTGGCCCAGAGCAGACGCAGATAGTCATAGATTTCCGTCACAGTGCCCACCGTGGAGCGGGGACTGCGGCTGGTGGTCTTCTGGTCGATGGAGATGGCGGGGGAGAGGCCGTCGATGTAGTCCACGTCGGGCTTCTCCACCTGGCCTAGGAACATTCGGGCGTAGGAGGAGAGGGACTCCACATAGCGCCGCTGTCCTTCGGCGTAGATGGTATCAAAGGCCAGGGAGGATTTCCCGGAACCAGAGAGACCGGTGATGACGACCAACTTGTCCCGGGGAATGGTGACGTCGATGTTTTTCAGGTTGTTTTCCCGCGCGCCTTTGATGACGATTTTATCTTGCATGGGTATTGGTACTCCTTGTTTTATGATACGGCCCAGTACGGCAGCAGGCGGTCCAGGGGATGGGTCACCAGGAGGGCGATGCAGACCGCGACCACCAGGATCTCCCAAATCACACCCGCCGCCAGCAGTACTTTCATGCCCTGAAGGGCCCAGCGTTTCCAGCCGGAAAAGCTCTGGATGTAACGGCGCTCCAACCGTCCCGCCCGCTTCCATAGGAAGCGAAGGACCATCAGGAAGAGCAGCACCACCGCGTTCCAAACCAAAAGGCCGGTGGCGGCGATGTTCAGGGCGGTGCTCAGAAAGGGCAGGAGGATGGAGGCGATGGCAGTGGCCAGGAAGGTGCCGCCGATGAGGAAAAAGAACAGAGCGAAGAGCATAGAGAACTCCTTACGATATCACAGCTGCAGCATTTCGGTCAGGGCATCCAAGGGCTGAAAGACCAGAAAGGCCACACAGCCCAGCATCACCAGCACCTCCCAGACCAGACCGAAGGTAAAGAGCAGCTTGACGGACTGGAGGGAAAAGCGCCGGAAGCCGGTGAAGCTGTCGATGTACATCCGGTCCATCATCCCCGCCTGCTTCCAGTTCCGGCGCAAGAGGAGCAGGAGGAGGAAAAAGAGGAGGTTGAGGATGAAAAGAATCACAGCGGCTACGTTTAGGGCCACGCCTAAGATTGGCAGGATCACAGATATGGCCAGAATGATGAGAAAGATCGGCCAGAGCATCCAGATCAGTATGAGAGAGATAAATCCCATAGTATAGCACTCCTTTTCGTCATGGTAGGGGTCACGGCTGCTCCTGCTCCAGGGGTGCTCGGGCATACTGGACCAAGTCCTGCCGTACCGCGCCCCAGCGCAAAAAGTTTTCCCGTCCCTGACGCAGGGTCATGCCCCGGTTTTCATCGCTGGGGGCGTCATCTCCGGGGTCAAAGACGTCGTTTTCCCAAAAGCACACCGGGCAGATGTAGGCGACGGCCTCCTCTTTGGGGACGGGGAGGGTCAGATAGCCGCAGCAGGGGCAGGGGTATTTCCCCGGAACAGGCGGCGCAGGGGATGGCTCCTCTGGCGCCGCGTGGTTGACGGCGGTGGGGAGGTAGAGGAATTTTTCCCGGTTCATCCCTGCCCCTCCGCCAGCTCCTTCTGGACATACTTGGGCAGTTTTTCCACGATGAGGCGATAGGACAGATCGCAAAAGTCCCGCAAGACCTCGTCCGGCAGGTCCCCGTCCAAAAAGACGGCGTTCCAGTGGCGCTTATCGCTGTAAAACCCGGGGAGGACAAGCTCGGGATAGGTTTCCCGGAACCCCTCCGCCATCCGGGGGTCGCACTTCAAATTGATGAGGGGGCGGCCCCCATAGACTTTGTGCTTCTCCTCTGGCTCGCAGATGGCGGCGAAGAGTTTTCCCCGGACCATATACCGGTGCCAAGCCCATTCCTCCTTGTAATCCTTCTCCGCGCCGGGTTTGGACAAGAGATATTCGTTCAGCCAAGGGTAATGCGTCGTATTCATCGTTTTCATGAGATCGTCCCTTTCTCTTTGGGATGGATGGGCTTTCCGCCCTGGATGGTCCACTCCTGCCCCCCGTGGAGGGGGCGGAAGGTGCGGCACAGGTGGTTGATGCCCGCCTTGCGGGCCTGGGCGTGCTGGAGCTTCCGGGGGATGGTGTAGAGCTTCCCGTCCTTGATGAACTTCGAGCCGGTCTGCTTGAAGAGGAAGGGGACGCCGGCTTCCACGCACTGCCGCCGGATGTCCAGCACCCACTCATAGCGGCAGGGCCGGGCGTTGTACCCGGACTCGCCCCCCGCCACCACCTGGACGATTTCCGGCCCCAGCCAGGGGCTCAGGTCGATGGGGCCCAGCAGCGGCTCGCAGGCGATGGATTTGTGCTGGATGGGCGCGTCCCGCAAAATCGGCAGACGGAACGCGGCCCGTTCTTGGTCCTCCGCTGTGGAGCAGATGCCGACATGGGGATAGCCCTCCCCCCAGTCCTGGGGCAGGTGGTCCGCCAGACGGTGGATGCGCTTGGTGATGAAGAAGAAGCGCAGGTCTTGCCGGGCCTGGATCATGGCCCAGGCCCAGGGCCGCCAGTCGTCGGCGTCCTCCAGGAGGAAGTCGGAGGAGAAGCAGGTCCAGACCATCTCCCCGGCGGGGACCTTCCAGCTGCCGTCCCGCTTTTTTTGCAGGGGCAGGTCATAGGTTTTTGTGCGGTAGACCTGGGCGGCGTCCAGGCCCCGGCGGCTGTCTCCCCGATAGATGTAGCAGTTGGCGCAGCCAGGGGATAGTTTATGACAGCCGTGCCAGGGGTTCCAGTTGGCCATGGTCAGTCCTCGACGATGAGGTCGGCAGTGGCGGCGCTGATCAGGTCCAGCAGGTCCGCCGGCTTCACCTCCACCTGAAAGCCGATCTTCCCGGCGGAGACATAGAGGGTCTCCTGTTCCAGGCAGCTCTGGTGGAAGGTGGTGGGGAAGTGCTTTTTCATGCCCACCGGGGAACAGCCGCCGTGGACATAGCCTGTCAGGGGCAGGAGTTCCTTGGAGGGGAGCATGGACACGGATTTCTCTCCCACGGCCTTGGCGGCTTTTTTCAGGTCCAGAGTATGGGCCACGGGGATGTCGAAGACGTAGTAGTTCCCGGAAGCCCCCCGGACCACCAGGGTCTTGAACACGGCGGCGGGGTCCAGGCCCAGGGATTGGGCCACGGAGACGCCGTCGGGGGCGGCGCCGTCGTCGTGGGGGTAGGTGTGGGGGGTGTAGGGGACCTTTTTCTGCTCCAAGGTCCGCATGACGTTGGTTTTTTCTATACTTTTTTTGGCCATAGCGTTGCTTCCTTCCGTTCGGGGTTCGATCCGCTCCTTGCGGTCTGTACGCCCCAAAAGATAATCCGCAGACACATCATAAAAGTCTGCCAAGAAAACTAAGGAGGATGAAGGGAGATTCACCTTTCCATACTCGATTTTCTGGTAATGATTTGGTGTACATCCTAAAAGGTCTGCCATCTCCTTTTGTGTCCGGCCAGCTTGCGTGCGAAGAAATCGTATTCGTTTTGACATAAGGGAAAAATCCATGGCACAAACCTCTTGACACCATCTTTTAGGATGTATATAATATTGCAGGGACATTTATAAAAATGTGCAACAAAGCCGCGCACAAAAGGAGGTGAGAAGATGAACGAGTTTTATGAATGGCTGTATGACAGTTTTGCGCGTCCACGGATCAGGGAAGAGGCGTTTCCGCCCGACTACCAGGAGATGGAAGCAGAATGGTTAGCGTCCATCGAATCCTTATCCCAACATGAACGTCTTTTGTCTCAAGATATGATGACCAACGTGAAAGAATTTTGGGGAGAGCGGGCCTTCGCTTACGGTGTCCAGGTAGGGATGATGCTCCTGGACGGCCTGCCCATAAAGGAAGACCTGATGGAGTACATCATTTCCCCCGCAGCACAATAATCTGATCCCGCAAAACCGCGGCATACTCGAACTCCAACCGCTTACTGGCCTCCTTCATCTCCTTCTCCAGCTTGGCGATAAGCTCCTCCTTCTCCTGGTCAGAGAGCTTCTTCTTCCGTCCCTTCCCCTCGTCCTTGTCCACATCACCGATCTCGATGATATCCCGGACAGACTTGACGATGGTCTTGGGTACGATCCCGTGGGCCTTGTTGTAGGCGTCTTGGATCTCCCGCCGCCGCTGGGTCTCCTCCATCGCGGCAGCCATGGAGGGCGTGACCTTGTCGGCATAGAGGATCACCAAACCCTCGGCATTTCGCGCGGCGCGGCCGATGGTCTGAATGAGGGAGGTCTCGGAACGCAGGAACCCCTCTTTGTCGGCATCCAAAATGGCCACCAAAGAGACTTCCGGCAGGTCCAGCCCCTCCCGCAGGAGGTTGATGCCCACCAGGACGTCGAACTCCCCCAGACGCAGCTCCCGCAGCAGCTCCATACGCTGGATGGTATCCACGTCGTGGTGCATATACCGCACCCGGATGCCGGCATTTTGCAGGTAAGCGGTCAGGTCCTCGGCCATTTTCTTGGTGAGGGTGGTCACCAGCACCCGCTCCTGTCGGGCGCTTCGGGCGTTGATCTCACCGATCAAGTCATCGATCTGCCCCTCTACAGGACGCACCTCCACCCTGGGGTCCAGCAGACCGGTGGGACGGATCACCTGCTCTACCACCTGGCCGCTGCGGGAACGCTCGTACTCGCTGGGGGTGGCGGAAACATAGATCACCTGATTGAGCCGCTGGGAAAACTCGTCAAAATTCAGCGGCCGGTTGTCAAAGGCGCAGGGGAGACGAAAGCCGTAATCCACCAGGGTGGTCTTCCTGGCCCGGTCTCCGGCGTACATGGCCCGGACCTGGGGCAGGGTGACATGGCTCTCGTCGATGAAGAGGAGGAAATCGTCGGGGAAGTAATCCAGCAGGGTGTGGGGCGGGGAGCCCACAGGCCGGCCCTCAATGACCCGGCTGTAGTTCTCGATCCCGGAGCAGTAACCCAGCTCCTGCATCATCTCGATGTCGTAGGAGACCCGCTGGCTGATCCGCTGTGCCTCCAATAATTGTTCGTTCTCCTTGAAGAAGGCCACCCGCTCTTCCATGTCCCGATAGATTTCCTGAATGGCCCGGTCCAGCTTTTCCTTGGGGGTGACGTAGTGGGTGGCAGGCCAGACGGGGACGGTCTTCAGGCGCTGGATGGGGGCCCCGGTGACCACGTTGATGGCGCTGATCCGGTCAATCTCGTCCCCGAAGAACTCCACCCGGATGGCGGTATCCTTCCAGTAGGCAGGCCAGACCTCCAAAGTATCTCCCCGGACCCGGAACATATTTCGGGCAAAGGCCACGTCGTTGCGCTCGTAGCGGATGGAAACCAGGCGCTGCATCAGCTCTTCGGGCTTCATGGTGGCCCCCACCCGCAGGGAGACCATCATTTTTTCAAAATCCTCCGGCTCGCCCAGACCGTAGATGCAGGACACGGAGGAGACCACGATCACGTCCCGCCGCTCCAGCAGGGAGGCGGTGGCGGCCAGACGCAGGCGGTCGATCTCGTCGTTGGTGGAGGAATCTTTTTCGATGAAGGTATAGGTGTGGGGGATATAGGCTTCCGGCTGATAGTAATCGTAGTAGGAGACGAAATACTCCACGGCGTTGTTGGGAAAAAACTCCTTGAACTCCTCGCACAGCTGCGCGGCCAAGGTCTTGTTGTGGGCCAGGACCAGGGTGGGACGCTGGACCTTTTCAATGACCTTCGCCATGGTAAAGGTCTTGCCGGAGCCGGTGACCCCCAGCAAGGTCTGTTCATCCAAACCCAGCTCCACGCCCCGGGCCAGGGCTTCGATGGCTTCGGGCTGGTCCCCGGAGGGGGTGTATTCGCTGACGACTTGAAACTTTGGCATAGGGGCCTCCTTCGTACGGGATCAGTAGCGGGGGATGTCGGCGATGCGCAGGTAGCGCTGCAGGGAGATGATCTTCTCATCGGTGAGGATCACATGGTCATGGAGCCGCAGCTCCAAAGGCTGCAGATACTGCCGGAGCTGCTTCGTGGTGGACAGGTCCCGGTCAGAGGGAGAGGCATCGCCGTTGGGGTGGTTGTGGGCCAGGACCACAAGGTCGGCATTGAAGGACAGGGCCGTGGAAACCAGCTTGCGCAGGCTGATGTCCGACGCGGAGGGTCCGCCCTCACTGAGCTTGCGCACCCCCAGGAGCTTAAAGCTGTTGTCAAAACAGGCCAGATAGGTCATCTCGTTGCGGGCGCCGAAGAAGCAGGGCATGAAGATCTCCCGCAGGCCCTCCAGGGTGGAGCCGTCCAAGGTCTTACGGGCCCGGGAGGCCAGATACTTTGCCGAAAGGGCCGGAAAGAGTTTCAGCAGCACGACGGTGTTCTTCCCCACGCCCGGCACCCGGGCCAAGTCTTCCGGGCTGGCATCCAGGACCCCGGCCAGGGAGCCGAAGGTGTCCAGCAGGGCGTGGGCCAGTGGATTCACATCGCCCTGGGGACGGGAGAAGAAGAGCAGCAGCTCCAGGGTGCGGACTTCGGAAAAGGAATCCAAGCCGCCCTGTAAAAATTCCTGCCGCATTCGTTCTCGGTGGCCGTCGTGGAGCGCCATAGCGTCTCCTCCTCTCCTGCATTTTTCTTGTTAAGGGTATGATACCGCTTTTTTGCCCCCGCGACAAGACTTTCTATGCAAGTAGAGGGTAAAAAAAGGGACAAAGACCTGACAAAGGGGAAAAAATGTGCTACAATATCCCAACGACAAGACCTCCCCGGTCCTGGGGAGGCGAACATCCGGCCCCAGGCCGGGATCGGGAGGACCTGCGTCATGCGAATGAGAAGAAAGAAAAACCTGCTGCCTCGAATGGAACGCTGCGCCCCTTGGCAGATCAAGGAGCCGGAGGCGATGCGGGGGAAGTGGCGCAGTCTGCTGCCCCAGGCCCGGGCGCTTCGTGTAGAGCTGGGCTGCGGCAAGGGCCGCTTCACCTGCCAGACGGCGGCAGCGGAGCCGGATGTCCTCTTCGTGGCGGTGGAGCGGGTGCCGGACGCCATGGTGGTGGCCATGGAGCGGGCCCGGGACATGGAGCTGCGCAACGTGTTCTTCCTGGACGCCGACGCGGCCAATCTCCAGGACTTCTTCGCCCCCGGGGAGGTGGACCGGATCTACATCAACTTCTGTGATCCCTGGCCCGCCAACCGCTACGCCAAGCGCCGGCTGACCTACCACGGCCTGCTGGCCGCTTACCGTCAGGTCCTGCGCCCGGAGGGAGAGATCCACTTCAAAACGGACAACGCCCCCCTCTTTGCCTTCTCCCTCCGGGAGTTCCCTAAGGCGGCATTCCGCCTGGAGGAGGTGACCCGGGACCTCCACGCCAACGGCGTCCAGGGGGTCATGACGGACTATGAGGAGAAGTTCCACAACCTGGGCACGAAAATCAACCGCTGTGTGGGGATCATGGAGGACTGGCCGGAAGGGCTCCCGCCCATAGAACCGCTCCAAACGAAATAAAACGAGAAACGGGCGCACTGTAAGGGCTTACAGCGCGCCCGCGTTTTTATTTGGCGGAGTGAGGCCCAAAGGGACCCGGCTCATTGGGATCGGTGCTGTACTGGGGAGCGAAGGGGCCGGGTTCGTTGGGGTCGGTGCTGAAGCCGGGACCGTGACGGTAGCCATCCCCGCCGGCTCCGGCGTCTGGGCCGTCGGGGCCTAGGAAATCGTCGTCCTCGTCGTAGCCATACTCGGCGTCCTGGGCCTGCTGGAACATTTTCTCGTACCACTGGGACCCCGGGGCGTGCCAGAAGAGGAAGGGGCGGTAGTGGGGCGCATTCCCCTGGCTGCGTCGGGCGTAAAAGCGGTTGAAGCGGATACTGTCCAGGACATAAAAGATGAGGAAGAGCAGGATGATCCACCAGCTGTTGGCGGCCAGGGTGAAGAGGATGCCCTTCACGATACCGCCCACACTGGCCATGCCGGACTTCTCACTGAAGTGGAAGATGGGATCATGGTTCCCGCCCGCCGCGGGGACGTGGGCCTCATACCAGGCGTTCAGGTTTCCGAAGAGGGCCAGGATCTCCTGGTTCCGGTCGCTGCCCTCGGCAAAGAATTCCGGGCCGAGGTGCTGGGCGAAGAGTTTGGCCAGGGAGTTGTCGGCTTCTACATAGCTGCGGATGCCTCCGCCATAGGTCACATACCAGTCCTGGGTATTGTTGTCCAAGAGGAGGAGCAGGTCCCGGCTGCCTAGGTCCAGGTGGTCGGCGGTGTTCTGGGCGTAGGCGTCGATTTCCATCCCGCTCAGGTGCCACACGGTCTTGATGGCCAGCAAACTGTCGTACTGGTTGTCCAGCTCCAGGTTGAGACGGGCCAGAATGTCGATGGTATCGATGGAGAAAAGGGTGGCGCCGTCGTCGATCCAGCCCAGATAGTAGTTCAGGTTGCTCTCACCGGCCCGGTGGACGACGTGGTCATCCTCCACCGCTACTTCATCAGGGGCGGAGCGGGTATAGCCCAGTACGCAGCAAAGGGCCACGATGAGCACAGTCAGGGTGACGGCCACCGATGTTTTGTTCAAAAATTTCATATGGAACCTCCCCAAAGAGCCCACGGCTCCGTGAATTGGGACGCACCGCGTCCTGCCCTGGTCAGCCCCGCAGCTCCAGGAGTTTCTGTTTCAGTTCGCCTTCGATCCGGGTCAGTTCCACCTCGGCCTCCCGGCGCTTCTGGGTGCCTTCGGCCTGGATGCGCATAACCTCATCCAGGGATTCCACCAGCTGCTGGTTGGTGTGGCGCAGGGTCTCCAGGTCCACGATGGAACGCCCGGCCTCCCGGGCGGTCTCGATGGTACCAGCTTTCAGCAGGTCGGCGTTCTGCCGGAGCAGGGTGTTGGTCATCTCTGTGACGGCGTTCTGGGCGGCGGTGGCCTGACGGGCGTGCTCCATGCCCAGGGCCAGGACCATCTGGCTCTTCCAGAGGGGGATGGTGTTGACCAGACTGGACTGGATCTTTTCGATCATCAGGGTATCGTTGTTTTGGAGCAGACGGGTCTGGGGACCCATTTGCAGAGAGATGATCCGGGTGAGCTCCAAATCGTGGAGTTTTTTCTCAAAGCGATTGCACAAGCTCACCAAGTCGTTGTAGGCCTGAGCGTCTTCCTGGCTGCCGGAGGCGGCGGCTTTGTCCCGCAGGGCGGCCACATCCTCGGCCCGGACCTGCCCCAGGCGCTTGCGCCCTGCCAGGATGTACATGGTCAGTTCTTTTTGATAGCGGGCGTTGAGTTCAAACATCTGGTCCAGGTTGGCTACGTCCTTCATCAGGGCGATCTTGTGCAGTTCCAGGCTTTCTGTGATCTTGTCCACGTTGGTTTCCACCTTGGCGTATCCGGCCTTCATGGCGGAGAGCTGGTCCTTTTTCTTGCGGAAGAACCCGGCGAAGCCTTTTTTCTCTTCGCTGGGGGCAAAGCCCTGCAATTCCCGGACCAAACCAGCCAGGGCGGCGCCCACTTCCCCCAGGTCCTTGGTGCGCACCTGCTGCAGTGTGCTCTCGGAGAAGGCGGAGACGTTTTTCTGGGCGGCAGCGCCGTATTGCAGGACCACGTTGGAGTCGGTGATGTCGATCTTCTGAGCGAACTCCTCCACGGCCTTGCGCTCGGCCTCGGAGAGCTTGGACTCATCCAGATCACTTTCAGGCAGGGGGGCCTCCTGGGCCGAAGGGGCGGCGGTCTGTGTCTGTGAGGCGGCCGGCTCTGGCTGGGGGGCCTGGGGAGCGGCAGGCGCCGCGTGGGTGCCCAGGGGGGAATCGGGGTCCAAGGTCAATTCAGGGATGAAATCGTCAGCCATAGGTGCTATCCTTTCTCTCTTAGAGGGTGGGTCCCTCATCGCTCAAACCCTCCTGGGCCAGGAGGTTCTCCATGACGGTGATATCCGAGGCGATGTCCATGGCTTCGTCCCGGAAGAGGGCGTCCAACTGCTTGTGGAAGGAGGAGACGATGGTTTCCATCATGGTCTCGATGCGCTCCATGGTGCCGCCGATGTTCTCGCCCTCCACACCGGCCGCGCCCATACGGTCGTAGGCGTTGAGGAGTTTTAAGGTAGTGGGCAGATAATAGTTCATGAATTTCCAAATCTGGGGCAGTTTTTCCGGCTGTTGGATCACATGGTCCAGGATCTTGGCGGTGGTCTGCTCCAGCTCGTTGATCTGCTGGGTGAGTTTGGTATCGGCGATGGAGTCGTTAAGCCGCCGGATCTCCCCCAAAGCCCGGTCCTTTTCCTGGATGAGGGCGTCGATCTTGGGGTCGCCGGTGGACGCCTGGGCAGGCTCTGGTTCCGGTTGGCTGTCTTCGCCGCTGTCTTCCTCCATCCCCTCCGGGGGGGCGTTCTCCGGCGCTGGGATCTCGTAGACCTCATTGGGCCAGATTGCCTTGGCGACCAGGAAGACCAGGGCGGAGAGGAGGATGACCGTCACATAATCCGAGACCTGATACAGGGGGTGGAAGAGGGTGAAGAGAACCCACACCACCGCGATGGAATAGATGGGAAGGACGGAATTTTTTTTGAAAGTCGTCACGAAGCAAACGCCTCCTTTTTTAGGGGGAACCAGGGATGTCGAACGAGAGATATCCCTGTTATTTTACCATACTAGGCTTCCCTGTCAAGGATTAGGAAATCAATTTTCGCGGGAAGAGGAAAAAATATGTCCAAATTCGCCTGGAAAGTCCCCTGAAAGGGGGCTGTCCTTCCAACGCGGGCCCGGGCGGAGAGAAAATCCGTGTCGCGGATTGACACAGAGGGAAAAGACGGATACAATAAAAGGCACGGAACGGGCCGCCTGTCCCAGGCGGACAGACAGCCCATCCCGGCGTATATGTCATGCGGCGGGCAGTCCGGGTCGTCGATGTCAGGGCCGGTCCGGGGAGAGAGGGGAGACCGACAGCGGTCCCGGCGCTCCCAGGCGGGGCAGGGCCCCGCCGCCGCTTGACGTATCCTATGCGCCAGTGGGAAGGTTTGTGAACGCGGGACGGCAGGTCCCGCCGATATTGGAGAAAGGACGGATGAGGCATGGTAAAGATAGCACCTTCGATCTTGTCTGCGGATTTTGCCCGTTTGGGCGAAGAAGTGGCCCGAGTGGAGTGCGCGGACTGGCTCCATGTGGACGTGATGGATGGGATGTTCGTGTCGAATATCAGCATCGGGGTCCCGGTGGTGAAGTCCCTGCGGCGGGTGACGGACAAGTTTCTGGATGTCCATTTGATGATTGAAAAACCTGTGCGCTATATCGACGCCTTTGCAGATGCCGGGGCGGACCTGCTCTCGGTCCACCTGGAGGCGGATCTGCCGCCGGGCATCCACGCGGCCCTGGAGGCCATGGAACGCCGGGGGGTGAAGAAGGGCATCGTCCTGCGGCCCATCACCGCGGCGGAGGCGGTGCTGCCCTACATCAAGGACGTGGACCTGATCTTGGTGATGACGGTAGAGCCAGGCTTTGGGGGCCAGAAGTTTATGGCGGACCAGCTGCCCAAGCTGGCGGCGATCCGAGCGTATATTGAGAAGTATAACCCTGCCTGCCGCTTGGAGGTAGACGGCGGAGTAGACCCCGTCACGGCCCCCCAGGTGATCGCCGCCGGCGCGGACGTGCTGGTGGCGGGGAGCGCGGTCTACGGCGCGGCAGACCCGGCGGCGGCGATCCGCACCCTGCGGGGCGAGTAGGAGGCGGTGTACCCCCTCCCTAAGCAGGAAAAAGAAGCAGAAAGGAAGGAACGCACCCTATGGAGTATTTCCCCCCAGCCCTGGAGAAACTGGTGGAACAGTTTGCCCGCCTGCCTGGCATCGGGCGCAAAAGCGCCCAGCGTCTGGCTTTTTTTACCCTCTCCCTGCCGGAAGAGGAGGTAGAAGTTTTCGCGCAGTCCATACAGGAGGCCAAGCGGAGTATCGCGCTGTGTCCCGTCTGCCAGAACCTGACGGAAGGGGACGGGCTGTGTCCCGTCTGCGCCAGCGAGAAGCGGGACGGCCGGACCGTATGCGTGGTGGCGGACCCTAAGGATGTCATCGCCATCGAGCGGGCCCGGGAGTACCAGGGGCAGTATCACGTCCTTCACGGGGTGCTCTCCCCCATGAACGGGGTGGGGCCGGACGACCTGCACATCAAATCTTTGCTGGGGCGGGTGTCCCAGGGGGAGATCGAGGAAGTCATCATGGCGACGAACCCCGACACGGAAGGGGAGGCCACGGCCATGTATCTCTCCCGGATGCTGAAACCCTTTGGGGTGAAGGTCACCCGACTGGCCTACGGCGTGCCAGTGGGTGGTCATTTAGAATATGCAGATGACGCCACGCTCATGCGTGCCTTGGAGGGACGGAGGGAAATGTGATGCAGCGGCAGGACAGCGTGCGGGAGTGGTTGGAGGAGATCGACCGGCGGAAGGCGGAGCTGGACCGCCGCCGCCCTCTGACCCCTGGGGAGGTCCAGCGTCTGCGCCAGGAATTTTTGGTAGAATATACCTATCATTCCAACGCCATCGAAGGCAATACGCTGACCTTACAGGAGACAGCTCTGGTGCTGGAAGGCATCACCGTTGACCGCAAGCCCCTCCGGGACCACTTGGAGGCGGTGGGGCACAAGGACGCGTTCCTCTACGTCCAAGAGCTGGTGCAGGAGGGCGGTCCTTTGACCCAAGCTCAAATCAAGCAGATCCATACCCTGGTCCTGATGGACCAGCCCAAGGACCGGGGCATTTACCGCCGCATCCCGGTGCGCATCCTGGGGGCATATCATGAGCCGTCGAACCCGGTGCTGATTCCGGAGCAGATGGAGGCGCTGGTGGAGGAGTTCGCCCAGAGTACGCTGCATCCTCTGGAGCAGGCGGCGCTGTTCCACTTGAAATTTGAGGGGATTCATCCCTTTGTGGATGGCAACGGCCGTACAGGACGCCTTCTCTTGAATCTGTGCCTGATGCAGCACGGATACCCGCCCATCAATATAAAGTTTGCGGACCGAAAACGCTATTATACAGCCTTTGACGCTTACTACCGAGAGGGCAATGCGATGGAGATGGTAGAGTTGGTGGCGGAGTATACCAGGGAGCGATTGCGGCATTACGAGACACTCATAAAGTAAACAAAAAAGAAACCGTCACCTCAACAGGTGGCGGTTTCATGCGATATAGGAACGAAATGATTTCATATCCAATCACCTCTCTCAACTCAAGCGGTCTGTTTGACTGCCAGGGGAGGAAGCGTCGTATTCTCAAACATCTGCGTCGGCTCCCCCCAGGCGCAGGCGTCCGGGCCGATGGTATAAAACCCATACTTTTCGTAGTAGTTGCAGTGCTCGGAGGCCAGGTAAATTTTCTCATACCCCAGAGCGCCGCCCCGCCGACGGGCGTGGTCGATGAGGATGGGGCTTAAATGCTCCCCCCGAAACTTGGGGTCCACATACAAGGTGGCGATCCACAGCCCTTCTTCCTCACTGTAGAGGATTTGCTTGATGGCTAGGGTGTAGCCTCCCACGACCTGCCCCTTTTCCACGGCGATGTAGGCGTCGGGGATGGGTCCGCTGCTGCGAAGGACAGTCTCCATGTGTTTTTTGATCCATGGCATACAGGCGGGCCAATGTTCTTCCAAGCTGTCCAGCATGGCCGGAATCAAGTCCGGTCGCTCTCGGATGGAATAGATCTTCATCACAGGTCCCCTCCTTTCGGGACGTGACGGGCTTCCGGTTCCTTGCCGATTGCGTTTCGATTTCCTCTATCTGTAGTATATACCTTTTGCCGGAAAATTGCAAGCAGATTCCCTGCATTTTATTGCTTTTGACGAGTTGAGAGGGCTGCGCACGGGGATACCACTCCCATCGGAGTCCGTATCCCCGCTCAAGCGGGGTCCTTCATCAAAGGGAGACGATGGTCTTCACCAGCTCCAGCGGCTTACGTGCCATGAGATGAAACGCCGTCTCCACCTGCTCCAGCCCCTGGAAACGATGGGTAATGAGGGGGAGCGGGTCCACCCGTTCATATTGCAGCAGCTTCAGCAGCCGCTCCATCCTGGCCCGCCCGCCGGGACACTCGCCGCCCCGGATGGTCTTGTTCCCCATCCCGAACCCGTAGCGGATATTGTTCAGGGGGAGGTCGCCATAGGTGGTGAAATAGTTGACGTTTCCCACAGTGCCGCCCCAGCGGACCATGGCGACGGCCTGGCTGAGGGCATCGTCTCCGCCTCCGGCACAGATGCAGCAGTCCGCCCCCTGCTTATCAGTAAGCTGAAATACCTGACGGGCGGTATCTCCGTCGTGATAATCGACTAGGTCCGTGGCGCCGTAGAACCGGGCCAGCTCTTGGCATTTGGGACGGCTGCCGATGGCAATGATCCGTCCCGCGCCCCGGAGCCGTGCCCCCGCGACAGCCATGAGCCCTACCGGACCGATACCCATGACCACCACGCAGTCCCCAGGCTGTACCTCTGCCAATTCCGCGCCGTAAAGGCCGGTGTTGAGCATATCTGCTGCCATCACCGCTGCCTCCAGGGGTACCCCGTCGGGGATATGGGCGGCGTTGGCGTCAATATCCCGGATGAGGGCATATTCCGCCATGAGACCGTCCTCGGAATTGGAGAGCTTCTGGCCGGTGATGAGTCCGTTGCAGTGTTGATGCGCCCCCAGCTGAGAGGGAACGGTGCGCCAGTCCGGGGTCACGGGAGGGACCACCACCAGATCTCCTACGCGAAAATCCCGCACCAGCTCCCCGACTTCCACCACCCGCCCAAGGCCTTCATGCCCCAGGATTCGCTGGGGCTTCAGGCAGTTGATGGCGACGTTGTGGACGTCAGAGGTGCAGGGGGAGACCAGAACGGGTTGGATCACGGCGTCAAAACCGCTGGCGTGGGGGCGGTTCTTTTCCACCCATCCGGCTTGTCCATCTTGGAGGTAGGCAAAGGCTTTCATCATACGTCTCCTTATTCATTAAAATAAAATCACCGCTGCCAGGAATAGCAGACAGGGAAGCAGGGCGGTTCGTCCGGCCAGGATGGGGGTCAAAAGTCCGCTGAGTATTGCTCCCGCCACGAAGGCGAAGATGAGGGCGTAATAGACCGCCGCCTTCCGTCCAGCGGCCCGGTCGCCCTGGCGCAGGCGCAGCAGGAGGTTCTCCGTCCCCGCCCGCAGATTCCCGGTACACATGGTGGTGGCGCAGCCGCATCCAGCGATGACCCGGAAGCTCTCCACCTGAATGGCGCTGGTGAAGGAGATGAGGACGTTTGCCAACAGGTCCCAATCTCCCAAGGGCGTGAAAGCCGCTATCGCCACCACGCAGCACTCCAGCAGGAGGATACACTGCCGCCAGTCCAGGGGGAGCTTCCGGCGCAGCAGGAAAGAGCGCAGCAGCTCCGCTGAGAGCACCCCGGCGGCAAAGGCCAGGATGGGGGGCAGGTAGTGCAGAGCAGGTTCCCCGCGGACCAGATGGGCCCCCAGCATGACTAAGTTCCCGGTCTCGGCGGTGGCAAAGACCTGGCCGCGGTTGAGATAGGTATAGCCGTCCAAGCTCCCCCCGGCCAGGGCGAGGAGAAGGCCGAAGGGGAGGCGTTCAAAGCGGGGGTGGGACGGAGAGCTGCTGACGGGGGAGAGGCTCATTGGTCGCTCCCCCTGTCGCAGCAAGCCCGCTGGCAGACCAGCTGGTCATCATGGACGCCGCCGGCCTGATCCCTTCCAAAGTTTAAGTCCATACGCATAAGCGGACCCTCCTGTCGCTGCAAATTGGTCACGCTCATTATACCCCTTGTGGGGGGAATGTCAAGGAGGGGGCTTTTATACAATACCAAGTAAACTCATTGCGTTGCGAAGAGCAAAGACAATGACGCGAAAGGTACGTGGATTTCGCAGCGAGAGGGAACTAACACCTGTTGTCTTGGAAATTAAAGAAAACAGGCCCTGAGAGCGGTGCAAAAACACCAGCTCTCAGGGCCTGTTCCATGCCTGAATGATACGCAAGGCTCACGCCTTAAAATCCACAGCATCCGCGCCGTTTCCTCTTTTTTGATGGATAGTCATCGCAGTTCAAAACGAACGACTCGTTCCAACTGTTTTGACTATACCACAAAATAGATGAATTTGCAACGCGCAAAAACCGGGGAGCACCTAAAAGATGCTCCCCAGCTGTACAGAAAAACCAATTACTTCTTGCTAAGATATTCATCAATCGCCACAGCGGCCCGTTTCCCGGCCCCCATAGCCTTAACGACGGTAGCGGGACCCGTAACGGCGTCACCGCCGGCAAACACACCGGGACGGCTGGTACGGCAGTCGTCGTCGGTCTCGACCCCGCCCCGGGCATCCTTGTTGATCCCGGAGGTGGTCCCCACCACGTCTTCACTATAGGAAGTACCGGTGGCGATGACCAAGTTATCACAGGGCACATCGAAGAACTCCCCGGTCCCCACGGGACGGCGGCGGCCGGAGGCGTCGGGCTCACCCAACTCCATCTTTTCGCACTTCACGCCGGTGAGAACGCCGTTCTCCCCATAGCAGGCCACAGGATTGGTCAGCTCCCGGATCTCGATGCCCTCTTCCTGGGTGTGGGCGATCTCGTCCCGACGGGCGGGGGCCTCTGCCAGGGTGCGGCGATAGACCATCATGGTCTCCGCTCCCAGACGCAGGGCGCAGCGCACGGCATCCACCGCCACGTTGCCGCCGCCCACCACCAGGACACGCTTGGCGTCGCTGATGTTCTTGGGCAGAGCAGCCCGGTTCAGGTTCACCTGGGTCAGGTAGTCGTTGGCGG
>JAAWAE010000045.1 GCA_022792035.1 Ruminiclostridium sp.
CCATGCAGGGCCTGCGCACACTGCGAGGACCCGAGGCAGTTGCCACGATCCGCGGCAAGAGCGTGGAAGAGATCGTGGGCACTGGAGGACTTGAACAATGGCTCATCTGAACATTAAGCTCGTCAAGAGCCTCAACGGCCGTATCGCCAAGCATAAGGCCACTGCCCAGGCCCTGGGCCTGCGCAAGATAGGCGACACCACCGTGCAGCCCGACAACGCTGCCACCCGGGGTAAGATCGCCCACATCGGTTACCTGATCCAGGTCACCGAGCAACAGTAAGGAGGGGCTAAGGAATGAAACTTCATGAACTTTCTCCCGTCCCCGGGACCAACGCCAAGGCATACCGCAAGGGCCGCGGCAACGGTTCCGGCAACGGCAAGACCGCTGGCCGCGGCCAGAAGGGCCAGTGGGCCCGTTCCGGCGGCGGGGTCCGCGTGGGCTTTGAAGGCGGCCAGATGCCTCTGGCCCGCCGCCTGCCCAAGCGCGGTTTCCACAACATCTTCGCCAAGCCCCTGGAAGCCATCAACGTCTCCGCTCTGGAGAAGTTTGAGGATGGGGCTGAAGTCACCGCCGAGGCACTGCTGGAAAAGGGCATCCTCTCCAAGTGCCAGTACGGTGTCAAGATCCTGGGCAATGGTGACCTGACCAAAAAACTGACCGTTCGTGCAAACGCGTTCTCCGCGTCTGCCAAGGCAAAAATAGAGAAGGCAGGTGGGAAGGCTGAGGTGGTCTGATGATCAAGACCATTCGCAATGCCTGGAAGCTGCCGGAGCTGCGGCGCAAGCTGCTCTTCGTCGTCTTCGCCCTGCTGATCTTCCGCTTGGGCGCGGCGGTCCCCGTGCCCTATATCAACACGGAGATGCTGCAGGAGTATATTTCTGCCAACTCCGGGACCATCTTTGGACTGCTCAACACCCTCTCCGGTTCGGCCATGTCCCGGGCCACGGTGTTTGCCCTGTCCATCCAGCCCTATATCAACGCCTCCATCATCATCCAGCTGCTGACCATCGCCATCCCGGCTTTGGAGCGTCTGGCCCGGGACGGCGGCGAAGAGGGCAAGAAGAAGATCCAGTCCATCACCCGTTACACCACCCTGGCCATCGGCCTGATCCAGGGCTATGGCTACTACGCCTTGATCCGCAGCTACAACCTGCTGAGCAACACCGGCGTGTGGGCCGGCCTGGTGATCGTGGTGTCCTTCACCGCCGGCGCGGTGTTCCTGATGTGGCTGGGTGAGCAGATCACAGAGTTCGGTGTGGGCAATGGTATTTCCATCATCCTCTTCACCGGCATCGTCTCCCGCATCCCCTCCATGGTGGTCCATGTGTACAGCAGCATCCGCGTGTACTTTGCCGACACCAGTGCCTGGACTGCGGAGCAGCTGGCTCAGCGTCCCCCCATGCACCCCGGCATCGCCGCTTTGCTGGTGGTGGGTATGCTGCTTCTGGTGATCTTCATCGTCTTCATCAGCAATTCCGAGCGCAAGATCCCTGTTCAGTACGCCAAGCGCGTGGTAGGCCGGAAGATGTACGGCGGGCAATCCACCCACATCCCCATTAAGGTCAACCTCAGCGGCGTGCTGCCCATCATCTTCGCCCAGTCCATCGCTATGATCCCAGCGACCATCGGGATGTTCGTGCCCTCCTCTCAGGTGGAGGGTTCTGCCTGGAACACCTTCCTGTCGGTCTTCAATTCCACCAGCGCCCTCTATGCCATCATCTATTTCGTGCTGATCTTCCTCTTCAGCTATTTCTACGCCACCATCCAGTTCAACCCCATTGAGGTGGCCAATAACCTGAAGAAGAACGGCGGCTTCGTCCCCGGCTTCCGGCCCGGACGGCCTACCGCTGAGTTCCTCAGCAAGGTCCTCTCCCGGCTGACCTTCTTCGGTGCCGTTTATCTGGGCATCGTGGCGATCCTGCCGATCATCACCGAAAACATCACTGGCATCGTCAATATGTCCATCGGCGGCACCTCCGTCATCATCGTTGTGGGCGTGGCCCTGGAGACCACGAAGATGATCGAGGCCCAGATGCTGATGCGCCACTACAAGGGCTTCCTGGAGTAAGGAGAAAAGAATACCATGAAATTGATTCTTTTAGGCCCTCCGGGCGCGGGGAAAGGCACCCAGGCTGAGATCCTCAGCGAAAAGCTCAGCATTCCCACCATCTCCACGGGGAACATCCTCCGGGCTGCCGTGAAAAACGGCACCCCCGTGGGGCTGAAGGCCAAGGAGTATATGGACGCCGGCAAGCTGGTCCCCGATGAGGTCATCATCGGGGTCATCTCCGAGCGTCTGGCCGAGGCCGATTGCCAGAAGGGCTATATCCTGGACGGGGTGCCCCGCACCATCGCCCAGGCCGAGGCCCTGGACAAGGCAGGGGTCGTCTTTGACGCCGTGCTCTCCATTGAGATCTCCGACGAGGAGATCGTGGAGCGCATGGGCGGCCGCCGGGTCTGCACCGGCTGTGGCACCCCCTTCCACGTGCGCAATATGCCCCCGAAGGTGGAGGGCGTGTGCGATAAATGCGGCGGCAAGCTGGAAGCCCGCGCAGACGATAAGCCGGAAGTCGTCCGGGACCGTCTGGCGGTGTACCACAAGGAGACCGCCCCCCTGAAGGACTTCTATGCAGCCAAGGGGCTGCTCCAGTCCGTGGACAATCAGCCCACTGTGGCTGCCACCACCACTGTGATCCTGGATGCTCTGGGGATGTGAGCGATGATCTCATTAAAATCGCCCAGAGATATCGAGGGGATGCGCCGAGCAGGACAGATTACCGCGGCGGCCCGCGCCCTTGCGGGCAATATGGTACGTCCCGGCGTGACCACCCGGCAGATCGACAACGCAGTGCGTAAGTTCATCGAGGGACAGGGCGCAAAGGCGTCATTTCTGCACTTCCCCGGGGCTCCAGGGGTGCGGCCCTTTCCCGGCGCGGTCTGTATCTCGGTGAACGACGAAGTCATCCACGGCCTGCCCAGCAATCAGGCTCTGAAAGAGGGTGACATCGTCAGTGTGGACGTCGGCGCTTATATCGGCGGCTTTCACGGTGACTGCGCGGGCACCTTTGCCTGCGGGAAGGTCAGCGACGAGGCGGCAAGGCTCATTGCCGTCACGGAGCAGTCCTTCTGGGAGGGCATCAAATTTGCCCGCTTTGGTTACCGGGTGTCAGACATTTCTCACGCCGTTCAAGCATATGTAGAGGAGCATGGCTTCTCTGTGGTGCGGGACTACGTGGGCCACGGTGTCGGCGCCCAGCTCCACGAAGCGCCGGAGGTCCCCAACTATGGCAAGCCCGGCCACGGGCCCCGGCTCGCCCCGGGGATGACCCTGGCCGTGGAACCCATGGTCAACCAGGGGGACTGGAAGGTGAAGGTGATGCGGGACGGCTGGACTGTCCGCACAGCCGACGGCTCCCTGTCCGCCCATTATGAAAACTCCATCCTCATCACGAAGGGTGAGCCTGAGATCCTCACCCAGGTGGGGGACCTGCGCCTATGATCGTCCATCCAGGCGACGCAGTGCGCGCCACCGCCGGCCACGACCGGGAGGACCTGTTTCTGGTCCTGCGGGAGGAGGGCGACTTCCTGTGGCTCGTGGATGGAAAGCGCAGAAAACTTGAGACTCCCAAGAAGAAACGGCGTAAGCACGTTGCCAGCGCGGGGGTCTGGACGCACCCGGTAGCCGTGCGCGTAAAAGACGGCGCGCCGGTGCTGGACAGTGAGATCCGCGCCGCCCTGGCGGAGGCGCGGAACAAGCTCAACGAGAGCAAGGAGGTATGACGCTTGGCAAAAAGCGACATGATCGAGCTGGAGGGAACGGTGGTAGAGGCTCTGCCCAACACCACGTTTCGGGTCGATATCGGAAACGATCACATCATTCTGGCTCATATTTCCGGAAAGCTCAGGATGAATTTCATCCGTATCCTGCCGGGTGATAAGGTGACCGTCCAGATCTCCCCGTATGATCTGACACGGGGTCGGATCACCTGGCGCAGCAAATCCACCAAGTAAAGCGAGGATACCCTCGATTGCCGTGAGCAGCAGGCTTACAGGAGGTAGAAAGTTATGAAAGTAAGACCGTCCGTCAAGCCCATGTGCGAGAAGTGCAAGGTCATCAAGCGCAAGGGCAAAGTCATGGTCATTTGCGAAAACCCCAAACATAAACAAAGACAGGGCTAAAGGAGGCGCGGAAGAGATATGGCAAGAATTGCCGGCATTGATCTGCCGAAGAACAAGAGAATCGAAATCGCTCTGACCTATATCTTTGGGATCGGGCGCACCAGCGCCGCCAAGATCCTGGAAGCAACGGGCATCAACCCCGACACCCGGGTCAAGGACCTCACCGAGCAGGACGAGGCCGCCCTGCGCGAGGTCATCGGCCGGGACTATCTGGTAGAAGGCGACCTGCGGCGCAACGTGGCAATGGACATCAAGCGCCTGACCGAGATCGGCTGCTACCGCGGCATCCGTCACCGCAAGGGTCTGCCCGTGCGCGGCCAGCGTTCCAAGACCAATGCGCGCACCCGCAAGGGTCCCAAGCGCACTGTGGCCAATAAGAAGAAGTAAGGGAGGGAGAGTTTCAGTATGGCAAATCCCAAGAAGAAGGTCGTCAGAAGACGCCGCGAACGCAAGAACATCGAGAAGGGCGCTGTGCATATCCGCTCTTCCTTCAACAACACCATGGTTACCGTTACCGACACTGCCGGCAACGCCCTTTCCTGGGCATCCGCAGGCGGCCTGGGGTTCCGCGGTTCCAGAAAGTCCACCCCCTACGCAGCCCAGACCGCAGCGGAGACCGCGGCCAAGGCTGCCATCGAGGCCACTGGACTCAAGAGCGTGGAAGTGTATGTGAAGGGCCCCGGTTCCGGCCGTGAGGCCGCCATCCGCGCCCTGCAGGCTGTGGGTCTGGAAGTCACCATGATCAAAGACGTGACGCCCATCCCCCACAACGGCTGCCGTCCCCCCAAGAGACGCCGCGTCTGAGCGAAGGAAAGGAGAAGCACAATTATGGCAAAAAATACGCAGCCTATTGCCAAGCGATGCAAGGCGCTGGGCATTTCTCCTACCGTTATGGGTTACAGCAAGAAGGAGACCAAGCGTAACCCCGGCGGCCAGATGAGAAAAAAGAAGAGCGAGTACGCCCTCCAGCTGGCAGAGAAGCAGAAGGTCAAGTTCGTCTATGGCATCCTGGAGAAGCAGTTCCATGCTTACTATGAGAAGGCATCCCGTATGCCCGGCAAGACCGGCGAGAACCTGCTGGTTCTGGTGGAGCGCCGCCTGGACAACGCGGTCTATCGTCTGGGCTTCGCCATGACCCGCCGTGAGGCCCGTCAGCTGGTGAACCATGGCCACTTTACCGTCAACGGCCGGAAGGTGAACATCCCCTCCTTCCTGGTCAAGCCCGGCGACGTGATTGAGGTGGCGGAGAAGAGCCGCTCCTCTGTGAAGTTCAAGAGACTCACCGGTGAGGACGCCGTGATGGTGACGCTGCCCCAGTGGTTAGACAGAGAGAAGAACACACTCAAGGGCACCGTGACCAAGCTCCCCGCCCGTGAAGACATTGATATGCCCATCGAAGAGCACCTCATCGTCGAGTTGTACTCCAAATAATGCCCCACCCTCGGCAGGAAAACGGAATGACGACACGGCGGGGGCGACTCCGCCCGACGTAAGAAGGAGGGTAATCAATGATAGAAATCGAAAAGCCGCGCATCGAATGCATCGAAAAGCCGGGCGACAACTCCTATGGAAAATGCACGGTCGAGCCTTTGGAGCGTGGCTATGGAACCACGTTAGGAAATTCTCTCCGCCGGATCTTGCTGTCCTCGCTTCCCGGCACCGCTGTCACCAGCATCAAGATCGCTGGGGTACAGCATGAGTTCAGCTCTATCCCCGGCATCAAAGAGGACGTGACGGAGATCGTCCTGAACGTCAAGGGCATCATTGCCAAGCTCTACAGCGAAGGCAGCAAGACAGTATACATCGAGGCCTCTGGCGAGGGCGTGGTGAAGGCCGGTGATATCAAGGCCGACAGCGAGGTGGAGATCCTCAACCCCGACCACCCCATCGCCACCCTTGGCCCCGACGCCGTGCTCAATATGGAGCTGACCCTGTCCCACGGACGGGGTTATGTGCCCGCAGACCGCAACAAGACGCCCCAGACCGTTATCGGCGTGATCCCCGTGGATTCGGTCTATACCCCCGTGAAGAAGGTCAACTACACTGTGGAGAACACCCGCGTGAAGGATCTGACCGACTTCGATAAGCTCACCCTTGAGGTGTGGACCAACGGGACCATCGCTGCCCGGGACGCCGTGTCTCTGGGGGCACGCATCCTCTGCGACCACTTTATGCTCTTCACCGATCTCAGTGAAACCATGGGCAGCAAGTCCACGGTGGTGGAGAAGTCCCCGGACATCCGGGACAAGGTGCTGGAGATGACCATCGAAGAGCTGGACCTGTCGGTCCGCAGCTTCAACTGCCTGAAGCGGGCGAACATCAACACCGTCGAGGACTTGATCTCCAAGACCGAAGACGAGATGATGAAGGTGCGTAATTTGGGCCGGAAGTCTCTGGAAGAAGTGATCAACAAGCTGGCTATGATGGGCTTGTCCCTGGCCAGCGATGAGAATTGACCCCCGCGTTCGGAGGGAACCCCGAACCATCAATATCGAAGGGAGTGGAACATCATGTCCGGTAACCGTAAGCTCGGCAAGCCTACCGACCAGCGCAAGGCGATGCTGAGAGCCATGGTGACGTATCTGCTGGAGAATGGTCAGATCAAGACCACCTTGGCCCGTGCCAAGGAGGTCGCCCCGCTGACCGAGAAAATGATCACCCTGGCCAAGAAGAACGACCTGGCAGCTTACCGTCAGGCTCTGTCCTTCATCACCAAGGAGGACGTGGCCCACAAGCTGTTCACCGAATTGAACCAGAAGTATATCAGCCGCGACGGCGGCTATACTCGGATCGTGCGCATGGGCCCCCGCAAGGGCGACGCCGCCGAGATGGCCATCATCCAGCTGGTGTGATCCAGGCTATACAGTAAGAAAGCAGCGTGTACCTTCCTGTACACGCTGTTTTTTTGTTGCGCCGGAGGGGAAACTGTGGTAGAATCCCCTATAGATAGAAACGGAGCATGGAAGGATGAGGAGAAGGGAGAGAGTATCATGCACCTATTGTTTGTCAACTGCTGTATCCGGGGGGAGGAGTCCCGCACCCTGCGCCTGTGCCGGGCGGCCCTGGAGGAGCTGAAGAAGAAGTACCAGGATCTGACGGTGGAGGAGCTGTGTCTGGACGAAGAGGACCTGCGGCCGCTGAACAACGCCCGCTTGGCCGCGCGCCATGCCCTGGAGAAGGAACGGGCCTTTTCGGACCCCATGTTCCGCTATGCCCGCCAGTTCGCGGCGGCGGACATGGTCCTGATGGGGGCGCCCTATTGGGAGTTCCAGTTCCCGGCTATGCTGCGCTGCTATTTGGAGCACATCTCTGTGGGGGACCTGACCTTCCACTATACCGAGGAGGGTTATCCCGTGGGCCTGGGGAAGGTCCAGCGGCTGCTCTATGTCACCACCGCCGGCGGCCCCATCCAAGGGCGCAACTGCGGCTTCGACTATGTCAAGACCCTCTGCGGGGATATGCTGGGGGTGCCCCAGATGGACTTTGCCGCGGCGGAGAACCTGGACGTGTGGGGCGCGGACGTGGAAGGCATCTTGACCCAGGCAGAGCAAGCACTGCGCCAGCAGATCCGCGGCTGGCAGGATTGAACAGAGGAGGGCGTTATCATGCAGGAGTGCAAGCACATCATCACCATCGGCCGGGAGTACGGCGCAGGCGGGCGGTCCATCGCCCGGAAGATCTCCGAAAAGACGGGCATCCCCTTTTATGACAAGGATATCATCACCATGACCGCGGAGAAGTCCGGCTTCACCGAGGAGATGATCCAGGGGACCGAGGAGCACGAGGCGGGACGGAACATCTTCAACTGGTTCATGCCCAGCGGGGCCGCCTCCTCCTACGACCAGGCCATCCTGGCCCAGGCCCAGACCATCCGCAAGATCGCCAAGGAAGGGCCCTGCATCATCGTGGGCCGGGGCGCCAACTACATCCTTCGGGACTTCCCCAATCTGGTGAACGTCTTCCTCTTCGCCGACGAGGAGGACAAGATCAAGTACGCCATGGAGACCCACGATGAGCCCCGGGAGAAGGCCATCAAGCGGGTGCGCCACTCCGACACCGCCCGGGAATCCTATTATCACTACCTCACCCGGGAGCGGTGGGGGAATTTGAAGAACTATGACCTCTGCCTCAACAGCTCTCCCATCGGGAAAGAGGCCTGCGCGGAGATCATCATCGAGTATGCCCAGCGCAAGCCCATGGTGGAGTAAGAAAGAAAAAAGAGGCTCGGACACAGCGGTCCGGGCCTCTTTTGCCCCTATAAAGAAAAACAGCCAAAAAAAGATTGACTTTCTTTGGCCGAAATGGTATAATACATCGTTATAACCCATCAGAGTGGGACTGGCCCACGATATGCTGGTGGATTTCCTGGCGTTAGTATAACAGAAATCAACAAAAAGCACAACCAACACGGGAAGAATCAAGCCACGTGCCCGTGTGTTCGCAAGATAAGCATAAGGGAATCGACACCTTTTCGACGAAAGGACTGGTCAAGAGCAATGGTAAAGGATCTAAACTACGGGAAAACCGTGCGCAAGAGTTTTGCCCGCCATGAAGAAGTGCTGGCCATGCCCAACCTGCTGGAGATTCAAAAGAACTCTTACCAGTGGTTTTTGGACACCGGCCTGCAGGAGGTCTTCCGGGATGTAGCCTCCATCGGGGACTACGCGGGGAACTTGGAACTCTCCTTCATCGACTTCACCATGGACGAGAAGCCCAAGTATACCGTGGAGGAGTGCAAGGCGCGGGATGCCACCTACGCCGCCCCCCTCAAGGTACGGGTGCGCCTGCGCAACAAGGAGACCGAGGAAATCAAGGAGCAGGAGATCTTCATGGGGGACTTCCCTCTGATGACCAAGGGAGGCACCTTCGTCATCAACGGCGCGGAGCGCGTCATCGTCTCCCAGATCGTCCGCTCCCCCGGCGTGTACTATGCCCGCAACACCGATAAGGCCGACAACACCACCTTTGCCGTCACCGTGATCCCCGGACGGGGCGCATGGTTAGAATATGAGACGGACCTGTCCGATGTGTTCAGCGTGCGCATCGACAAGAACCGCAAGCTGCCCGTGACCTGCCTGATCCGCGCCGTGGGGCCCCAGAGCGATGGGGAGATCCTGGAGCTGTTCGGCGAGGAGCCTTTGCTGGTGAGCACCCTGGAAAAGGACACCTGCAAGACCCGGGAAGAGGCGATGCTGGAAATCTACCGCAAGCTGCGCCCCGGGGAGCCCCCCACCCTGGACAGCGCGGAGACCCTCATCAACGCCCTCTTCTTCGACCCCCGGCGCTATGATATCTCCGCCGTGGGCCGCTACAAGTTCAACAAAAAGCTCTCCCTCTGGCCCCGGCTGGCAGGGCAGAAGCTGGCCGCGCCCCTGGTGGACCCCCGCACCGGGGAGATCGTCGCCGAGGCCGGCGCCGTCCTGGACCGGGAAGAGGCCCGGGCCCTGGAAAACCGGGGCATCGGCGAGGCCCTGGTGGACGTGGACGGGACTATGGTAAAAATCTTCTCCAACCGCATGGTGGAGCTGAGCTCCTATGTGGACTTTGACCCGGAGACCATCGGCATCAGCGAAAAAGTCCGCTTTGAAGTCCTGCGGGAGATCCTGGACCAGTGCGGGGAGGATACGGAAGCCCTCAAGGCCGCCCTCCAGGAGCAGCGGGACGACCTGATCCCAAAGCATATCATCGTGGACGACATGATGGCTTCCATCAACTACCTCTGCTCCCTCTCCCACGGGGTGGGCACCCCGGACGATATCGACCACCTGGGCAACCGCCGCCTGCGCTGTGTGGGCGAGCTGCTCCAGAACCAGTTCCGCATCGGTTTTTCCCGGATGGAGCGGGTGATCCGGGAGCGGATGACCATCCAGGACCTGGACA
>JAAWAE010000046.1 GCA_022792035.1 Ruminiclostridium sp.
CAAGGTCTGCGTGCTGCGGGACATCCCCATCTTTACCTTCATCAACAAAATGGACCGGGAGGCCCGGGACCCCTTCGCGCTGTGCGAGGAGATCGAAAAGGAGCTGGGCATCGACACCTATCCCGTCAACTGGCCCATCGGCTGCGGCAAGGATTTTATGGGCGTCTACGACCGGGAGCGCCGGGAGATGATCCATTTCTCCCCCACTGCCAGCGGGAAAAAATCCGCCAGCACCCAGATCGACCTGGACGACCCCGTCCTGGCCGACTTGCTGGGCCAGGACCGCCGGGACCAGCTCATCGAGGAGATCGAGCTGCTGGATGGGGCCGCCGCCAGCTTTGACCTGGACCGGGTGCGCCACGGAAAGCTCTCCCCGGTGTTCTTCGGCTCTGCCCTGACCACCTTCGGCGTGGAACCCTTTTTGGAGGACTTCCTCCGCATGACCACCCCGCCCCTGCCCCGCCAAGCCGCCGGCGAGGAGATCGACCCCATGGAAGAGGGTTTTTCTGCCTTCGTCTTCAAGATCCAGGCCAACATGAACAAGGCCCATCGGGACCGCATCGCCTTCATGCGCCTGTGCTCCGGCCGCTTCGACGCGGACAAGGAGGTCTACCACGTCCAGGGGAAGAAAAAACTCCGTCTCTCCCGGCCCCAACAGCTCATGGCCGCGGAGCGGGAGATCATCGAGGAGGCGTACGCCGGGGACATCATCGGCGTCTTTGACCCGGGCATCTTCTCCATCGGGGATACCCTGTGTACCCCGGGGAAAAAGTTCCGTTTCGACCCCATCCCCACCTTCGCCCCCGAACACTTCGCCCGGGTCCGCCCGGTGGACACCATGAAGCGCAAGCAGTTCCTAAAAGGCGCGGAGCAGATCGCCCTGGAAGGCGCCATCCAGATCTTCAAGATCCCCTATACCGGCATGGAGGAGGTCATCGTGGGCGTGGTGGGCACCCTGCAGTTCGACGTCTTCCAGTACCGCCTGCGCACCGAGTACAACGTGGAGCTGCATATGGAGACCCTGCCCTATGAATACCTGCGCTGGATCAAGGAGCCGGAGGAGTTCCACGAGACCGACCTGGTCCTGGGCAGCGACACCAAGCTGGTGGAGGACTACAAGGGCAGCCGTCTGCTGCTCTTCGGTTCCTTCTGGTCCATCAAGTGGGTCTGCGACCACAACCCTCAGCTGGTGCTCACGGAGTTCAACGAGAAGAACGGGGACGAGGAGGACTGACCCGCTGGCATTTGAGGAAAAGGAGGAAGCCCCATGAAACCTTTGATCATTGGCATCGCCGGAGGCACCGGCTCCGGCAAGACCACCCTGGTGAACCGCCTCAAGGAGCAGTTCGGTGAGGACATCAGCGTGCTCTCCCACGACAGCTACTACGCCGCCCACCACGACCTGACCTTGGAGGAGCGCCAGGGGCTGAATTACGACCATCCCTCCGCCTTCGACAACGAGCAGTTGGTCGAGGACCTCCTGACCCTCCGGGACGGAGAGGCGGTGGCCTGTCCGGTGTACGACTACACCATCTACGACCGCACCGACAAGACTGTTCAGGTGGAACCCAACAAAGTCATCATCGTGGACGGCATCCTGCTCTTTGAGAACGAGGCCCTGCGGGAGCTGATGGACATCAAGATTTATGTGGACACCGACGCCGATGTGCGCATCCTCCGCCGCATCATGCGGGACGTGAGGCAGCGGGGCCGGAGTTTGGACTCCGTGGTGGAGCAGTACCTCACCACCGTGAAGCCCATGCACGAGCAGTTCGTGGAACCGTCCAAACGCTACGCGGACGTGATCGTCCCGGAGGGCGGGGAGAATCTCGTGGCGCTGATGATGCTCATCCAGCGCATCGCCTATCACATCGAACACGGGGACATCGTGTCCCGGCAGTGATCCTGTCCGATTTTTGAAAGGAGGAAGCGCCATGTCCGCCTTCCGCCCCCTGCGCCGGAAAGACCGGGCCGTCTCCCCGGAGGCCGCCTGGGCGCTGCTGGAAAAGGGCCATTATGGGACCCTGGCCGTCACCGGGGACGACGGCTTCCCCTATGCCGTCCCCATCAACTATGTCCTGGTGGATGGGGAGATCTGTCTCCACACCGGGAAGCAGGGCTATCTGCTGGACTGCATCCGGCGGGACCGGCGGGTGTGTTTTTCCGTGGTCCCCATGGCCCGGCTTATCCCGGAGCACGTCACGGAGGTCTATGAAAGCGTCCTGGTGTTCGGGGAGGCCCGTGTCGCGGAGGACCCCCAGGACCGTCAAAAGATTCTGCGGGCGCTGACCTTCCGTCTGGGCACCGCTCCCCAGGACATCGGGGAGGCGTATCTGGAGAAGAACGGCCCCCGGACCACCCTCATCCGCATCAAGCCCCTGCACATCAGCGGCAAATCCCATCCCAGCTATGTTCCCATCGAGGAACGGCTGAAACAATAAGTTTTATCTGTCCCCGCCTTTTCATGATAGGCCCGGACAGCGAGAGGAAGATCAAGTTATGAAACGTACCGAGATCGTCCGCATCTTTGCGGACGCAGACCAATTCGACGGCCAGCAGGTCACCATCTGCGGCTGGGCCCGGACCATCCGGGATATGAAGAGCTTCGGCTTCATCGAGCTCAACGACGGCAGCTGCTTTAAGAACCTGCAGGTGGTTTTCGCCGACGACAGCCTGGAAAACTATAAGGAGATCGCCAAGCAGAACGTAGGCGCCGCCCTCATCGTCACCGGCACCGTGGTCCTCACCCCCCAGGCCAAGCAGCCCCTGGAGGTGAAGGCGTCCGCCATCCAGATCGAAGGGCCCTCCGCCCCGGAGTATCCCCTGCAGAAGAAGCGCCACAGCCAGGAGTTCCTGCGCACCATCGCCCACCTGCGCCCCCGGACCAACCTCTATTCCGCGGCCTTCCGGGTCCGCTCCGTGGCGGCTTTTGCCATCCATGAGTTTTTCCAGAACCAGGGCTTTGTGTACGTCCACACCCCCATTATCACTGCCAGCGACGCCGAGGGCGCGGGGGAGATGTTCCAGGTGACCACCCTGGACGTCAACGACCCGCCCCGCGCCCAGGACGGCAGCGTGGATTGGTCCCAGGACTTTTTTGGCAAGCGGGCCAACCTCACCGTTTCCGGCCAGCTCAACGCGGAAAACTTCGCCCAGGCCTTTGGCAACGTGTATACCTTCGGCCCCACCTTCCGGGCAGAGAACTCCAACACCCAGCGCCACGCCGCCGAGTTCTGGATGATCGAACCGGAGATGGCCTTCTGTGACCTGGCCGGGGACATGGACGTGGCGGAAGCCATGATCAAATATGTCATCCGGGTGGTGCTGGAGCGATGCCCCCAGGAGATGGAATTCTTTAACTCTTTTGTGGATAAGGGCCTGCTGCAGCGTCTGGAGCACGTGGCCAACGCCGACTTTGGCCGGGTGAGCTATACGGAAGCCGTGGAAATTTTGATGAAGCACAACGATCAGTTTGACTTCCCGGTCTCCTGGGGCACCGATTTGCAGACAGAGCACGAGCGTTTCCTCACGGAAGAGGTGTACAAGCGCCCGGTGTTCGTCACCGACTATCCCAAGGAGATCAAGGCGTTTTATATGCGGCTCAACGACGACGGGAAGACCGTGGCGGCGGCGGACTGCCTGGTCCCCGGCATCGGGGAGATCATCGGCGGCAGTCAGCGCGAGGAGCGTTTGGATGTGCTGGAGGCCCGGATTCGGGAGCTGGGCATGGACCCCAAGGATTATTGGTGGTATCTGGACCTGCGCCGTTACGGCTCCTGCCGTCATGCCGGGTTCGGGCTGGGCTTCGAGCGGATGGTGATGTATCTCACCGGGATTGCCAACATTCGCGATGTACTGCCCCATCCCCGGACGGTGGGCAGCGCGGAATTCTGAGTTCGGGAAGGAGGGGTCCTCCATGATGTATCCCTTTATGACTTTGGATGATCGAGCCGAGATCGTTCATTCCGAAATGAATCCAGATGGCCGGGTGAAGGTTTATGTGGAAAAACCCGACGATAAGGATTTCTTTCACAATGCCGTCTGCTGGGTCCCAGGCTACCAGTGGGAAGAGATCAACGGCTTTTGCCCGGAAGAACTGGCCAGATATGATGAGGTCATTCGCTCTACAGCGCATCTGATCCTGGAATTTTCCCAGTGCGGAGGTTTGATGAATGCCTCAAATCTTTAAGGTAGGTCCCTATACCATCTTTTTCTGGTCCAATGAAAGTGATCCGTTGGAGCCGATTCATGTCCACATTGCAGAGCGGGCCAACCCCAATGCAACGAAGGTTTGGATTACCGCTACAGGGAAATGCTACCTCTGCAACAATAAATCCCGGATACCAGAGCGAATCCTGCGAGATGTTATACGGGTCATTGAGGCTCGGCATAGGGAAATTGAGGAACGCTGGATGTCACATTTTGGTCAAATAACGTATTTTTGCTGATTTGAGGGCCGCCGTTTTCGGCGGCCCTTTTGAATACACTACAACTATAACGACATATCAAACTACGAGTGTAACATTGTATTCATAATATATAAAAGCGGGCTGTTTGAGCTAAACTATGACCTGTAAGAGGTGATAGTATGGCAGATAGCATTAAAATCAAGCGGTATAGAGGAGACGATGGACATAAAGTAGTATCGGTCCGTATGAGAGATGAGCTGGTTGAGAAACTAGACCGAGTGTCAGCAGAAACCAACCGTTCCCGGAACGAGATCATTAACCTCCTGTTGGAAGCGGCAGTCGACATTGTCGAAATCGAAGAGTGAATCACGATGATTCCTTTTCGAGAACGCTGGAAGGCCCTGCGGGAACGGCTCGACCGGGAGGACGCGGTGCTCTGTCTGGCGGCGGTCTTTGTTTTATGCCTGCTCTTCTGCTTCCTCTGCACCGGCCAGAACGGGGAAGGGGATGCCGTGACGATGGTCAAGACCCGTCCGACGGCAGGGAACGGCGCAGTGGAGATGGCAGAGACAGACGCGCCCGGGATGCTGCCCGGGGAGAAGCTGGACCTGAACACTGCCAGCGAAGGAGACCTGACGCGCCTGCCGGGCATCGGCCCGTCCCGGGCGGCAGAGATCACGGCATGGAGGGAAGCGAACGGCGGATTCCAGACCACGGAACAAATTCAGGATGTCTATGGGATCGGGCCCAAAACCTACGAACGAATCCAGCCTTATATTACCGTGTCCCAAGTGAGGCCCAAAAGAAAAAAGTGTCAAGCCCCTCCGAACGGAAGGGCTTGACACTTTTTCATCGTTTCACAGGAGGAAGCGCGAAACCCGAAAGGGTTCTTATTCCTCGTCCAGGATGAAGGAGACCAGGAGGTCTTCCGCGTTGACGCGGTCCCCGGGAACGACATAGAGCTTGTCGATCTTGCCGTTGACCTTGGAGACGAAGGTGGTTTCCATCTTCATGGCCTCCACGATCATCAGGGGCTGGTTGACCTTCACTTCGTCGCCCTCCTTGACCAAAACGGTCTCCACGGTGCCGGGGATGGTGGAGCCCAGGTGACAGGGATTGTTCTTGTCGGCCTTCAGCTTCCGGTCCTCCAGGACTTCCAGGGTTTTGTCCAGAACCTTCAGCTCACGGAGCACGCCGTTGACCTCGAAGGTAAGGACGCGGTATCCCTCCTTGTCGGGGTCGGACATATGGTCAAACTTGATGATGATGTCCTGACCGTTGCCGGCTTTGAGGATGGTCTCCTCGCCCTGGCGCAGGCCGTAGAAATACACATGGCTTTCCAGGTTGGTGACGTCGTTGTAGGCCTCGAAGTGGGTGCAGTAGTCCTCATAAACCTTGGGATAGAGGGCATAGCTGACGGCCTTCTGAGACATCTCGAAATCGTTGTAGCCGGACATATCGAATTTTTCCCGCAGATGCTGCTTGATCTCTTCGAAGTTGACATCAGGCAGCAGGGTGCCGGGGCGAACGGTGATGGGCTCGATGTCCTTCAGAACGATCTTCTGCAGGGCTTCGGGGAAGCCGCCGTCGGGCTGGCCGATCATGCCCTTGAAGAAGTCCACCACGGAGTCGGGATAGGACAGCCCCGCCCCGTCTGTGAGAATGTTGTCCATGGTCAGGTCATTCTTCAGCATGAAGATGGCCATATCGCCCACGACCTTGGAGGAAGGCGTGACCTTGATGAGGTTGCCCAGGAGGATGTTGGCCTGACGATAGAGCTCCTTGATTTTTTCAAACTCGTCCTTGGAACCCATCTCGGTGACCTGGGCCAGGAGGTTGGAGTACTGACCGCCGGGGATCTCGTACTTGTAGATCTGGGCGTTGGGGGAGATCATGCCGCTCTCGTTGCTCTTGTAGACCTTGCGCACGTGCTCATAGTAGCGGCTGAGCTCATCCAGGCCCTCGAAGTCCAGACCGGTGTCCCGCTCGGTGCCCCGCAGAGCCTCCACCACGGCGTTGAGGGAGGGCTGGCTGGTGCAGGAGCTCATGGACTCGATGGCCAGGTCGGCGATGTCCACCCCGGCCTCGGCGGCCTTCAGGACGGTAGCCACCCCGGCGCCGGTGGTGTCGTGGGTGTGGAGATGGATGGGGATGTGCAGCTCGCCCTTGAGGGTCTCCACCAGCTTCTGGGCGGCGTAGGGCTTGAGCAGGCCGGCCATATCCTTGATGGCCAGGATGTGTACCCCCATGCTCTCCAGCTCGTGGGCCTTCTTGACGTAGTAGTCCAGGGTATACTTGACCTCGTTGGGGTTGAGGATGTCGCCGGTGTAGCAGAGGGCGCCTTCCACGATCTTGCCGGTCTTGAGGGCCTCTTCAATGGGCATCTTCATGTTCTCGATCCAGTTCAGGGAGTCAAAGACACGGAAGACGTCGATGCCGTTGATGCCGGAGATGCGGATGAACTCCTTGACCAGGTTGTCCGGATAGTTGCTGTAGCCCACGGCGTTGGAGGCCCGCAGGAGCATCTGGATCAGGGTGTTGGGCATCCGCTCGCTGAGGATCTCCAGACGCTTCCAGGGGGATTCCTTCAGGAAACGATAGGCGGTGTCATAGGTGGCGCCGCCCCAGGCTTCCACAGAGAAAGCCTTTTGCAGGATGGCGTTGGAGGCCCGGGCCGCGCCGACGATGTCCTTGGTGCGCATCCGGGTGGCGATGAGGGACTGCTGGGCGTCACGCATGGAGGTGTCGGTGACGTACAGCCGCTTCTCGTTCAGGATTTTTTGGGTGAATCCCTTGGCGCCCAGCTTCTTGAACTCGTCCTTGGCGCCGTAGATCAACGCGGTCTCGTCGTACTTGGGCAGGACGCGGTCCTCGAAGTAGGGCTTGTCACCGGCGGAAACGTTGACGATCTTGTCCCCCAGGAAGTCCAAGATCTTGGAGGCCCGGTCCAGGGAGTGGGAGAGGGTGAAGAGCTCGGGGGTCTCCTCAATGAAGGTGGTGTAGCAGCGGCCTTCCTGGAAGGTGGGGTTGTTGATGACGTTGATGAGGAAGGAGATGTTGGTCTTGATGCCCTGGATCTTGATCTCCCGCAGAGCCCGGCGGGATTTCGCCACCGCGCCCATAAACGTCCGGTCGAAGGAGCAGATCTTGACCAGGAGGGAGTCGTAGTAGGGCAGGATCTCCGCGCCGGTGTAGATGTTGCCGCCGTCGAGACGGATGCCGTTGCCGGAACCGGAGTGGTAGACGCTAACCTTGCCGGTATCGGGCAGGAAGTTGTTGGAGGGGTCCTCGGAGGTGACACGGGTCTGGATGGCGTAGCCGTGGCACTGGATGGACTCCTGGGAGGGGATGTTGATCTCTTTGGAGTTGAGGGGATAGCCCTCGGCGATGAGGATCTGGGAGCGGACGATGTCCACGTCGGTGACCAGCTCCGTGACGGTGTGCTCCACCTGGATGCGGGGATTCATTTCGATGAAGTAGGGGTTGCCTTCCAAGTCCACCAGGAACTCGCAGGTACCGGCGTTGCGGTAGCCCACCTGCTTGCACAGGCGCAGGGAGGCCTCAAAAATGGTCTGCCGGGTGGCCTCGGGCACGGAGAATGCCGGGGCATACTCCACCACCTTCTGGTGGCGGCGCTGGACGGAGCAGTCACGGTCGTAGAGATGGACCACGTTGCCGTACTGGTCCGCCAGGACCTGGACCTCCACGTGCTTGGGGCCGCGGAGATACTTCTCAATGAAGACCTGGTCGTCACCGAAGGCTTTTTTGGACTCGTCGATGGCCTCCTTGAACTCCTTGGCCATGTCGGCTTCCTTGTACACGATGCGCATCCCTCGGCCGCCGCCGCCGTTGGAGGCTTTGAGCATGACGGGATAGCCGACGTTCTTGGCCACCTCGATGGCCTCTTCCACGGTCTTCATGGCGTGGTCCACGCCGGGGATGATGGGGACGTTGGAGGCGATGGCGATCTGCTTGGAGGAGATCTTATCGCCCATGGCGTTCATGCTCTCGATGGTGGGGCCGATGAAGGTGATGCCGTTGCGCTCACACTCAGCCACCAGGTTGGGGTTTTCTGCCAGGAAGCCATAGCCGGGATGGATGGCGTCGATGCTGTGCTCCTTGGCGATCTTGATGATGCCTTCGATATCCAAATACGCATCAATGGGTCCCTTGCCGGGATTGAGGGGGTAAGATTCATCGGCAATGGTACGGAACATGGCGTATTTGTCCTCTTTGGAGTAGACGGCCACCGAGGTGATGCCCAGCTCCTTAAGGGCGCGGAAAACGCGGATGGCGATCTCGCCGCGGTTGGCGACCAACACGCGTTTGAAGGACTTGATGCGTACTTCACTCATAGAGACAAACTCCTTACTCATGTGGGTTAAGATGGGGCCCATGGGACACCATACTTTTATATATTTTATTATACACGAAGGGAAAAATCCCCGCAAGGGCCTGCCCTTCGGGGAAAACTACAAAATTCATCTTTACAATCGGGAGGAAAAGAGCTATAATGCGCCTGAACGTGCCGAAAACCCATATTTAGCGGGAATCGGCATGGCCAGACTGGGAAAGGGGGCCTGCCGCCGTGCTGACCTACTCCTTTGAGGATTGCAGTGCCGAGAGTATGTACGAGCATCTCTACCGCTGCATCAAGCAGGACATCCTGCAAAAAAAGCTGAGGGCCGGGGAGAAGCTCCCGTCGAAACGGGCCTTTGCCAAGAACCTTGGGGTGAGCACCATTACGGTGGAGAGTGCTTACGCCCAGCTGGTGGCGGAGGGATATCTCTACACTCTGCCCAAGCGGGGGTATTACGTCTGCGAGCTGGAGAAGGACCCCCCGCCGCCGCCCCGTCAGGAGACGGCCTTCCCCTCCAAACCGCCCCAGCGGGACTGGTTTGCGGACTTTGCGGGCAGTTCGGTGGCAAGAGAGATGTTCCCGTTTTCCGTATGGGTGAAGCTGCTGCGGGACGTGACGGCAGGGGAGGACGAGGCCACCTTGCTGACGGATACCTCCGCCGGGGGCATCCGTCAGCTGCGGCAGGCCATTGCGGACCATCTGTATCAGTTCCGGGGGATGTCCATCCACCCGGAGCAGATCGTGGTGGGGGCGGGGACGGAGTACCTGTACAGCGTCCTGATCCAGCTGCTGGGCCGAGGCCGGGGATACGCCGTGGAGGACCCGGGGTATCTGCGTCTGAGCAAGATCTATGAGAAGAACGACGTGCGGACCTATCACATCCCCATGGACGCCTCCGGGATCATCCCCCAGAAGCTGGAGGAGAGCGGGGCGGAGATCCTGCATATCACGCCGTCCCACCATTTTCCCACGGGGACGGTGATGCCGGTGAGCCGCCGCTATGAGTTTTTGAGCTGGGCTTCTAAGGGGGAGAACCGGTATATCATTGAGGATGATTATGACTGTGAGTTCCGCTTGGCGGGGCGTCCGATCCCCACGCTGCAAAGCATTGACGTGATGGAGAAGGTCATTTATATCAACACCTTTTCCAAAAGTTTGGCGCCGGCGTTTCGGATCAGTTACTTGGTGCTGCCCCGGCATCTGGTGACGCGCTTTTATGAGACCTTGGGCTTTTATTCCGGGACGGTGTCCTGCCTGGAGCAGATGACCCTGGCGCGGTTTCTTTCCAAAGGGTATTTTGAAAAGCACATCAACCGGATGCGGAATCATTACCGGGGGCTGCGGGATAAGCTGCTGCAGGAGATCCGGAGGAGTCCGTTGGCGAACCGTTTGAAGATCAGCGAGGAGAACGCGGGGTTGCACTTTTTGATGGAGGTGGATACCCACCGCAGCGATGAGGAGATCATCGCCGCCGCGGAGGCGTTGGATTTGAGGCTGACGTTCATTTCGCAGTATTACTTTTCCGATGAGAACCGCCGTCCCCATGTGCTGGTGATGAATTACTCCGGTTTGGAGGAGGGGCGGATTCCGGAGGCGGTGGCGCGGCTGTGCCGGGCGGTGTTGGGAGAGTGAGCACGTGGATGTGGGGGACCGCAGCCGTGACCTGCTTTTGGCTGGGTCTTTGTGGGAGAAAGACGTAAGAAGGAGAATGGAGGGTTTTGCAGTGAACGAAGAGAACAAAGGATTTTTTCAGGAGGTTTCCGCACTGTTGGATACCGCAAAGAAGCAGGCCAAGACAGCGGTGAATCTCTCCATGGTGTACGCTTACTATGAAATCGGCCGCATGATCCGCGAGCAGGAGCAGCAAGGCGCAGACCGTGCCCCTTATGGAGAGCGTTTGCTGAGCGAGCTGTCAGAGCACCTGTCCGCCCAGTTTGGCAAGGGGTTTTCTGTGACCAATCTGAAGCAAATGCGGCAGTTTTACCTGGCCTATGGGGAGGACCAAATTGGTCAGACGCTGTCTGACCAATTCAAGCATCTTCCGGTGAGCAGCAGCGGCCGGAGGTTTTTTCTCAGCTGGTCCCACTATCTGAAGCTGATGCGTATCCCCAACATAGACGAGCGGCACTTTTATGAAATCGAGGCGGCGAAGAACAACTGGAGTGTCGCGGAGATGAAACGGCAGTTCAACAGCGCCCTGTATGAACGTCTGGCCATCAGCAGCGACAAGGAGAAGATGGCCCGGCTGGCGGTGGAGGGTCAGGTGATCGAGACAGCGGAGGATGCCGTCAAGGACCCCTACGTCTTAGAGTTCCTGGGACTTCCCGAGCTGCCGGTGTATTCCGAGTCAGAGCTGGAGACTCGGATCATCGACCACTTGCAGCAGTTCCTCCTGGAGCTGGGCACAGGCTTCGCTTTCATTGGTCGTCAGGTCCGCTTTACCTTCGAGGAGGAGCATTTTCGGGTAGATTTGGTGTTTTACAACCGCCTTCTGCGCTGCTTTGTCCTCTTTGATCTGAAAATCGGAGAGCTAAAACATCAGGATATTGGCCAGATGCAGATGTATGTCAACTACTACGACCGTAAGGTCAAACTGGAGGAAGAGAATCCCACCATTGGGATCATCCTATGTAAGGATAAAAATAACGCGGTGGTGGAGATGACCCTGCCGGAGAACAACACCCAAATTTTTGCCAGTCAGTATCAGACTGTGCTGCCCAGCAAGGAAGAACTACAAAAACTGTTGGAGGAGCAGAGTTTGGAGACGGAGGACTGACGCAGCAGCTGAATTAGTCAGACGCCGTCTGACCAATTCCAAATCAGAGAATGAGAGGCATTGAAGATGAAACTAGAATACAGAGAACAGCTCTCCCCCGAGGACTACAACAAGCTCCGCCAAGCGGTAGGCTGGGGCGCGCTGTGCCTAGAACAAGCACAGCTTGGCCTGACCCACTCCGCCCTTGTGGTCAGCTGCTACAGCAACAGCGAGATCGCCGGCTGCGCCCGCCTGCTCTGGGACCACGGCTATATGGCCTATATTGCCGACGTGATGGTCCTGCCGGAGCTCCAGGGCCAGGGAATCGGCCGGGAGATGATCCAGCGTATCCTGGCCTTCCTCAAGGCCCAGATCAAGGAGGATTGGCGGATGATGGTGGTCCTGGTGGCCACGGAGGGCCGGGAACCTTTTTACAAAAAATTGGGTTTTCGGGAGCGTCCCTGCGAGGGCTCCGGAGCGGGGATGGATTTTTGGCTGGCGTGAAGGAATGTTGGTTTGCCCCTTGCATATACTGAAGAAACGTGCTATAATAAGCACGTGGAAGATATACGGACATCATAAAATCTTCACCAAAAAGGGGACCCCGGAGAGATGCAGCTCTCCGGGGTCCCCCTTTTGCGGGAATGTTTGGGCTCACTGGCCTTTGTTGCGCCGGTCGAACCACTTGTAGAGGTAATAGCTCACTACCCCGGCCATGACCGACACGATAAAGTCAAATACAGACATCATAAAACAACACCTCCCTCCACTGGTATAGTTTCGGGAGACCAGCAGTGCCAGTATAGCAGGATTCCCCTCATTTCGCAACCCGGCTCTGCTCAGATTTCCTGCCTCCAGGGGCGAAGAAAAGCTTGAATCCCAGCCCATATGATGGTAAAATAGATAAGATGATTAGAAAAAAGACGTTTCGTCTATAAATTTGGAGGTAAATCATGTTTGCAAAACTGATCGAGACCCTGAAAGCCAATCCCCGCACCCTGGTCTTCACCGAGGGTGCTGACGCCCGCATCCTGGAGGCCACCCATCGCCTGAAGAAGGACGGCTTCCTGACCCCCATCCTGGTGGGTGTGGAGGCCGATGTCAAGGCTGCCGCTGCCAAGGGCGGCTTCGACATCGAGGGCATCCGCATCGTAGACCCCGCCACCTATCCCGGCATGGACGCCATGGTGGAGAAGATGGTGGAACTGCGCAAGGGCAAGATGACCCCCGAGGATTGCCGCAAGAACCTCATGAAGGGCAACTACTTCGGCACCATGCTGGTGAAGATGGGCGAGGCCGACTGCCTCCTGGGCGGCGCCACCTACTCCACCGCCGATACCGTCCGTCCCGCTCTCCAGCTCATCAAGACCAAGCCCGGCAACAACAACGTCAGCTCCTGCTTTATTCTGCAGCGGGAGAAGGACGGCGTAGACGAGCGCCTGTGCATGGGCGACTGCGCCATCCAGATCGACCCCGACGAGGACGCTCTGGTAGAGACCGCCATGGAGTGCGCCAAGACCGCCGCTGTCTTCGGCATCGATCCGAAGATCGCCTTCCTCAGCTACTCCACCAAGGGTTCCGGCAAGGGCGACGCCGTGGATAAGATGAAGAACGCCTGCGACAAGGCCAAGGCCGCCGCGCCTGAGCTGGCCATCGACGGCGAGATGCAGTTCGATGCCGCCGTCTCCCCCGTGGTGGGCCAGCAGAAGTTCCCCGGCTCCAAGGTGGCCGGCCACGCCAACACCTTCATCTTCCCCGAGATCCAGTCCGGCAACATCGGCTATAAGATCGCCCAGCGTTTGGGCGGCTTTGCCGCTTACGGCCCCATCCTCCAGGGCCTGAATGCACCCATCAACGACCTCTCCCGCGGCTGCGACGCCGACGAGGTCTACAAGATGGCCATCATCACCGCCGCTCTGGCCTGAGTTTTTCGGAAACATGAGACACCCGCCCGTCCCTGCTGTCAAGGGACGGGCGGGTTTTTCAGAGTACAGAAAGGGAGACGGGGCGATGAAAAAGACGATGGATGATATGGCAAGCTGGCGGCTGCGGCAAGAGAATCAGGAAAAACCCTTCCCCTATGTTTTCCCCAAGATGCCGCCCCGGTTCCGGCTCTGCTGCGGCTTTGTCAGGGGATTGTTCCTGATGGAGTGGGGCTGTATCTGGGCGCTGGTCCTTGGGGGGAGCGCGGCGGGGATCGTGATGCTGTCCCGGGGGAAGGAGGCGCTGCTGGAGCACGGCTTGGAGGGTTTGATCGTGTTCTTTGTCCTGCTGCCGCTGGGATTTCTTTGCCGGTGTCTGAGAAACACACCGGGGCGCTTTTGGCGCTGTCCCTGCTGTGGGGAACCATTCCCGTATTACGCGCCGCCGCCGCTGCGGGGAGGGGATGAGCTGAAACGGGAGGCGTGTCTGTATGACATGGAGCATCTGCGCATCCGGTATGTGAAAAGGCGGTTTTGTCCGCTGGTGGTGCCCTCCGTTTGTCCGGCGTGTCAGTGCAAGTTTTTTGATATGAGAGATCGCTGTGAGGGATAAGAGAATGCGGTTTCTCAAGCGGCAGGCAAAAAGGGCCCCCGGGGAGGCAGAAGCTTCCCGGGGGTCTCGTCGAATGCAAGGGGAGATCCGAAGTTTTTTGTCCTGCGCGAGAGAAGCTTACTCTGCCTCGGTCTCCTGCGGCGGCGGGTCGGCCGGCCTTCCCTGAGGCCGGTCGAAGTCCGGCAGGAGGAAGGTGCCGATGAGGAAGGTCAGGGAGTAGAGGGCGGTGACCAGCATCCCGATGTACCAGCCGTGCTGGTTCACCATGCGCACGATGATGGCATAGATGAGCATTTGCAGGCTGTAAGCGCCGGTCCAATAGAGGGTAAGGATCACGGCTACCTTTTGGGGGGTGGCGCCGGGGAGCTTGGTGGGCAGGGTGAAGAGGGAAGGCGTGGAGATGAAGATCACGAACCCCAGCAAAATGGCACAGACGGTGGCCAAGACAGGACTGTCACAGAGGATCATGGTGAAGAACAGCAGTGACTGGGCGATGCCGGAGAAACGGAAGAGGGTGATCTGCCGCTTCATCTTCCGTGCCAAGATGATCCCGATCACCGTTCCGGGGATGCCGGTCAGGGCGATCATCAGGGAGATGAACTGGGCGTCTACGGTAAAGTCCGGATTCAGGGGGAAGAGATAGAGCATCACGGTGTACATCACCAGACGGCCGGTCATGGTGAAGAGGAATTGATAGAGGAAGGGCTCCCGCAGGCCGTCTCGGTAACGATAGGCGGCGAGCCGTTTTTTGGGGGCGTCCTGATCCGGCTCCGCGATGGGATAACTCTTGCCGGCAAAGAGCCAAAGGATCAGCAGGACCACGCTGAAGATCCCATAGAACAGGATCACATGGCGCCAGGACCCCAGCCAGCCTCTGACCGCGGTGACGCTGAGCAGGGCGATCAGGTTGCCGGTGTTGGGTCCGGCGTTGTTGAGGCCGATGAACAGGGACTGCCGCTTGGGCTCAAAGCAGTAGACCACATAGGGGGTCATGCAGATCATCAGCACCGCCCCGCCGAAGCCCAGCAGAAAGCGGGTGATGATGAAGAAGGAAAAGCTGGTGGCAAAGCTCCCCGCCACCACCGCGCAGGTGAGGAGGCAGGAAACGGCGACGGTCCGCTTGGGCCCCAGTTTGACCAAGATCCAGGCGGCCACAAAATTCCCCAAGATTTTCGCGGCGGAAATGGCGTTGTTCACCGACGAGGGGACGTGGGAAAAGCCAAACTCCGCCGCCATATCCGGCGTGATGATAGAGCCCACCATCCAGGAGGCACTGAAGAAGGAATAGGCCAGGAACAGGATCATTTCGATGGCAAAGGAGCGGCGGGGACTGATGACTTTTGGCGGCAAGAGAAATCCCTCCTTATGAAATAAAATGGGGAGACGTATCCCTCCCACAAAGGCTCAATAGTCCATCTGAAATAGGGCCTGACTCATGGGGAGCCGGTCCGGCAGACTGTTTTGAAAGGTGACCCGGCCCGGCGTGCTGCGCTGGGCCAGCAGTCCGGCCCCCTCCAGCTGGCGCCGGAGCTGCCGGGCGGTGCCGTCGCTGCCGTCGATGATCTCCACCGGCCGGCCGAAGTTCTTGCGAATGGCCCGGCGCACAAAGGGATAGTGGGTACAGCCCAGGACGATGTAATCCACATTGCAGTAGCGAAAGGGCAGGAAGAGTTCCTGCAGATAGGCGTCCAGGGCTTCGCCCTCCCAGCGGCCCTGTTCCACCATCTCCGCCAAGCCCTTACAGGGCAGGGAGATCACGTCGGCCTGATGGCAGAAGGCGGCGGCCAGCCGCTGATACTTGTCCTCGTGGATGGTCAGGGGGGTGGCCATGACGATGACCTGGGAGCTGTCCCGGGCCTGGGCGGCGGGTTTCACCGCCGGTTCGATGCCGATGATGGGCAGGCCCGGATGACGGCTGCGCAGCAGGGCGATGGCCGCGCTGGTGGCGGTATTGCAGGCCACCACCACCGCCTTGACCCCCTGGGCCAGGAGATGGTCGATCCCCGCCAGGGTGAGGGCCTGCACCTGGGCAAGGTCCTTCTCCCCATAGGGGGCGTTGGCGGAGTCGCCGAAAAAGAGGAAATCCTCTTGGGGGAGCAGGGCGGTGCAGGCGCGCAGGACGCTGATCCCACCCAGTCCGGAGTCAAATACGCCGATGGCGCGCGGGTCCATGCCGGGGTCCCTCCTCTCATCCTGGTGCGTTTCGGGCGTTTAGGGATAGTGTACCACGTTTTCCGAGGATATGCCATAGAAAGTTTCCAGGTTCGGCGGAAATCTTGCCGGGATTTATCGCGCCTCTTCCGTTTCCGTCGCCGTTGGTCCTTTCCTTGCCGGGAGGGCCGGCGGGGAGAGCAGGGGTGCCGAGAACATGGCCTTGACGAACCACACGAAAAACAGCAGCACCAGGACAGGGATGACGCAGGAGGTCACCAGCATCACCGCCAGGGCCTCCAGGAAGCGGTTCACAGTGCGGCTGGCTTTCTCCACGGCAGCGGAGGCGGCATTGGTGATACCCTCGGTGATTTTTGAGAAAAGGCCGCCCTCTGCCGTCTGGTCAGCCGCCGCGTCTTCAGCCTCCTGGGCGGTCTCCTTGGCGTGTTGGATGGTGGCGGCGATGGAGTCCTGATGGGTTTTCTCGATCCAATCGGAGAGCTTGACGCTGGCGGGGATCACCAGGACGAGCACCAAGGCAAAGAGAAAGAGCTTTCGGGCCAAGGCCTTGCAGCCTGCCCAGCCTTTGAGCAGATAGCACAGGTTCAGCAGGCAGGCTATGGGGATGAGGAAGGAAAAGGAGACATAGCCGGTAAGCAGCAGCAGGAATTTTTCCAGGTAGATGGCGCACAGCACCAAAAGGAAACCGCCGCTCAGGTCTGCCAGCTTTTCGGCGATGGGGGTGGCGGCGTCTCCGGGGAGGAGGGTGATGGCGGTGGAGGCGGCGGTAGACGCTGCCGTCAGCTCCAGGACCGTATCCTGTTTTTCCGCCAGGGAGGCCAGGGTCTCGGCGTGGAAGTCCGGAGAGGCGGCGACCCGCGCCGCCAGCAGCGAAAGCAGGAGGACGGCTGCGGTGAGGATGGCCGGGAGGCATTTTTTTCGGAGGAGGGGGCGCATGGCACAGCTTCCTTTCTCGTTTCTTTGCCCTCTATCATACCATGTCCGGCGGCGTTTGTCACGCCGGAGCCGGGGATTTTCTCAAAGGCCGGGGGCGAGGGCGCGTCGAAACAGGCGCGAAACCACCCGCCGGTGCATAGAGTGGAACGAGGGCAAAGCCCTCCATTGAAGCAAAAGCCGCCTTCCGGCGGAGAAAGGACGAAGTATGAAACGTTACCAATGTGGCGGATGCAGTGACCCGCGCCCCTATCCTCCCTGCTGCCCGCCTCCTTGTCTGCCGCCTTGTCCACCGCCCTGTCCCCCCTGCCCGCCGCCTCGGCCTCCCCGGCCCCAGCCTCCGGTCCCCTTTGTGGAGGGCGGGAACTATTATGCCGGTCAGCTGGTGGTGTATCAGGATCAGCTCTATCAGGTGCTGGTGAACAATCCCCAGGGTTATCCCGGCGTGTCGCCGGACTTTATGCGCGTGGCGGATTGGGGTCCAGTAGGTCCCACCGGTCCTGCCGGTCCTCAGGGGCCTGTGGGTCCCCAGGGCCCGATGGGTCCCCAAGGACCGCAAGGCCCCACTGGTCCGACTGGTGCTGCCGGCGCCACGGGAGCCACCGGCGCGGCTGGTCCTATGGGTCCCACCGGCCCGGTTGGCGCGACCGGCGCCACGGGAGCCACCGGCGCGGCCGGTCCTATGGGTCCCACCGGCCCGGTTGGCGCGACCGGCGCCACGGGAGCCACTGGCGCGGCTGGTCCTATGGGTCCCACCGGCCCGGTTGGCGCGACCGGCGCCACGGGAGCCGCTGGCGCGGTTGGTCCTATGGGTCCCACCGGCCCAGTTGGTGCGACCGGCGCCACGGGAGCCACGGGAGCCGCCGGCGCGACAGGCCCCGCCGGCCCTGCCGGTCCTATGGGCCCCACTGGCCCTGCCGGAGCCACCGGCGCGACAGGTGCCACGGGCCTGACCGGCGCCACGGGAGCCACCGGTGCGACAGGCCCCGCCGGCCCTGCTGGCCCGGTGGGCCCCACGGGTCCCACGGCTGCCGGAAAAGATGCGCCACCGGGGCGGAAAAAGGGGGAAATACGGGAAATTTGATGCACTTTTGATGCAGGAAAAACAGTATAATCAACACGCTCTTTTTCCGCCCTCGGACAAGGCGGGGAAGGGCGTCAGACAGAGATAACGCTGCGACGGGAATGGAAAGGTGATTTGGGTTGAAGAGATGGAAATGGCTCAAGCATACAGTGATTTGGTTCGTGATTTTTATCGTCCTGTTTTCCTCCGCGTCACTGATCCGAAACTTTTTGGAAGCCCGCCGCCCTTGGGAAAATCCCTACAGCGATGTGACGCAGGACCTGTGGAGCTATTCCTACATCGAGGCCCTGAGCAAGGAGGAGATCCTCCCGGTGCGGGAGCTGCTGGAGCCCCAGGTCATGGAACAGCGCGGCGAGCTGATCCTCTACCTTTATAATATGGACAGCCAGCTCTTCCCCAAGGAGAAGAAAGCCCGGGACAAGGCCAACCGGAAAAAGGACCTGGACCCGGTGTCTTTCTCCGACGTGCTGGAGGAGAGTCCATACTATGAAGCCGTGCGCTGGGCCTACCTCAACGAGCTGGTGGGGGGGACCTCCGACACCACCTTCAGCCCCGAGGGGCTGCTGACCCGTCAGCAGGTGTGTACCATCGTGGCCCGCTTTGCCGCCATGGAGAAGGTGGAGCTGCCCCGGGTGGTGGAGCCGGACCAGTTTGTGGACTCCCTGTATATTCAGGATTACGCCCGCAGCAGCGTCACAGCCTGCCAGATGGCCGGGCTTGTCTCGGGGTATGAGGACAATTACTTCGTCCCCGACAACAATATGTCCCGGCAGGAGTGCATCACCGTCCTCTACCGCTTCCTGAACGCCGCCACGGGTGAGCACAAAAAAGGCATCGAGACCGTGGACTTCAGCGCCGGGGCCTACGACAGCCTCTATGAAAACTATGAGGATATCCCCTTCACCGCCCTTCTGCCGGAGAACCCCAACGGGGACCCCAGTTTTTTTAACCAGGCGGTGTTCATCGGCGACTCCATCTCCCTGACCCTGGAGAGCTACTGCAATGCCAACGGGGCCCTGGGGGAGGCAAAATTCCTCTGCGCCGGCAGCATGAGCGCCACCAATATGCTCAGCGGCATCATCCTCCCGGAGTGGCCCAAGGGCTCGGGACAAAAACCCGCCATCCAGGAAAGCGTGGCCGCCACCGGGGCCAGCGTGGTCTATGTGATGCTGGGCATGGATAACATCGCCTACGGCGTGGACCGGGCCACCGGGGACATGGAAAAGATCCTCACCAGCATCACCGAGCGCAACCCCAAGGTGAAGATCGTGGTCCAGTCCGTCACGCCCATGGCCGAGGAGAGCAGCAGCTATTCCGAAAAACTCAACAACGAGACCATCAACGCCTACAACGCCCGGATGCTGGAGCTCTGCCAAAGCCACAAGTGGTATTACTTGAACGTGGCCGAAGCTTTCCGGGACGCCAACGGCTTTTTGAACAGGGAGTATTGCAGCGATTACGGCCGCATGGGGATGCACTTTACCTACGGCGGCGCCAAAGTCTGGGTGGACTATCTCAAGAGTCACATCCCCGAAAGCCTGCGTTGATGCAGAGCAGACAAAAAAATCCTTCTCCCGGGCCCGGAAATTTCAGAATACAGTGTTGACAGACGCTGTCGAGATTGGTAAGATGAAGGGAACGCTGGGACCGGAGAAACGGTCCCAAGAAAAAGCGGGAAAGAAGGAAATGGAATGAAACGATTCAAATCTCTTGCCATTGTGCTCCTGGCCCTGAGCCTGGCCCTGGCGCTGTGTGCCTGTGGCGACAAGCCGGAGGAAGCGGACACCGACGCCCCTGAGCAGAACGTGACCGAGCCCCAAGATCCCGGTCCGGAGCCGGCGGAAGACCCGGGGGAACAGACCCAGGGCGCGGACCTGGAGGCCCTGAAGGCTCAGTTCATCCAGGACTACCAGTACAGTGACTATGTGGACCTGGATGCCGCCCGCGTCACGGCAGTGTATGCCCTCAACGCCGATCAGGTAGTGGGTGCCGCCGCCTTCAACGCCTCCGCCGGCGCGGCCTTCCCCCACGAAGTGGTGATGATCCAGGCTTGCGATGAGCAGGCCGCCAAGGCCATCGAGACCAGCTTCTATGAGCACCTGGACAGCATCGCCATGCAGGCGGCCTCCTATGACCCGGAGAGTGAGGCCCTGGCCAAGGCCAGCAGCGTGGTGACAAAGGGCTGCTATGTGGGGATGTTCTTCACAGACCACAGTGCGGATATGAGCACGGCCTTCCAGGCTGCGGTATCCTGAGCGATCGAGAATAACGAAAGTTTTTGACTGCCGGGCAATCGTTTGAGACTGCCCGGCAGTCTTTCCAGGAGAATTGACCATGGTTTTTTCAAGTTTACCCTTTCTTTTCCTGCTGCTGACGGTGGTGCTGCTGGTCAGCCACATCCTGCCCTTCCGGGCCCGGAACTTCTTCCTGCTGCTGGTGAACCTGGTGTTCTACGCCTACGGGGAGCCGGTGTATGTCCTCATCATGATCGGCTCCATCCTGGTGAACTTCTTCGCCGGGGTCCTCATGGGCCGGCGCAGGACTCGGGGCGGACAGAAGGCGGTGCTGGTCATCGGCATCCTCCTGAATCTGGCGGCGCTGGGGGTGTTCAAGTACGCGGGGCTGTTCGTCACTACCCTGCAGAAGATCCCCGCCCTGGAGGGCCTGCCCAAGGTGGAGCTGGCCCTGCCTATCGGCATCTCCTTCTATACCTTCCAGGCCATTTCCTACCTCATCGATGTGTATTGGAAGGACTGCGAGCCGGCGGGGAACTTTATCAACTTTGCCTGCTACATCTCCCTCTTCCCCCAGCTCATCGCCGGACCCATCGTCCGCTATCGGGACGTGAACGACCAGCTGGTCTCTCGGAAGGAGAGCCCGGCGTTCTTTACCTCCGGCGTGCGGCTGTTCATGGTGGGGATGGCCAAGAAGGTCCTCCTGGCGAACCAGTTCGGCCTGCTCTGGGACGCCATGTCCGCGGACCCCGCGGCGGCGGGGGCCCTTGGGGCCTGGTGGGGGGCCTGCGCCTACACCCTGCAGATTTACTTCGACTTCTCCGGCTACTCCGACATGGCCCGGGGCCTGGGGCGGATGCTGGGCTTTGAGTTCTGCATCAACTTCAACTATCCCTACATCTCCAAGAGCGTCACGGAGTTCTGGCGGCGCTGGCACATCTCCCTGTCCACCTGGTTCCGGGACTATGTGTACATCCCCCTGGGGGGGAACCGCTGCGGGAAATTCCGCTGGTGTCTGAACCTGCTCATCGTCTGGGGCCTGACGGGCTTCTGGCACGGGGCGGGGTGGAACTTCCTCTTCTGGGGCCTGTATTACGGGGTCCTGCTGCTCTTGGAAAAACTGCTTTTGGGAAACGTCCTGCGCAAGCTGCCAAAACTTTTCCAGCGGGTCTACACCCTGGTGATCGTCATCATCGGCTGGGTCTTCTTCGCCTCTCCGGATCTGTCCGCGGCGCTGGACTATCTGGCGGTGATGTTCTCCGGCCGGGCAGGGGACATGAGTGCCATGAGCATCGTCGGCCCCTGGATCGGGATGGCGGTGCTGGGAGTGCTGGGCTCCACGCCTCTGGCCAAGAAGGTGTGGGAGAAGGGGAAGGACGCCAAACTCATGCCGCTGCTGGAGGCAGTGCTGTGCTTGGCGGCCCTGGTGCTGTGTACAGCCAGCTTGGTCAGCGACAGCTATAATCCCTTCCTCTACTTCCGCTTCTGAGCCGGGAGGGAGGACGATATGACAAGGATCTTCACTTTACCGCAAAAACGGACGAGACCCGGAAGGAGGATGCGGGATGAAAACAGTTTATAAGGCACTGCCCAGCGTGGTTTTCGTGCTCTTCTTGGCGGGGATGTCCCTGGGCCTGCTCTTCCTGCCCACCCGAAGCTATTCGGAAAACGAAAAGCGGTTTCTGGCCGAGCTGCCGGAGGTCACTGTTCAGGGCATCCTGGACGGTACGGTGCAGAAGAAGCTGGAGGATTACACCGCGGACCAGCTGCCGGGACGGAACTTCTTCGTGGGCATCAACGCCTATTGGGCCCTGATCACCGGGCGCAACGCCGCCCAAGACATCCTCCTGTGCGCGGACGACTACCTCATCAATGCCCCGGAGAACGTGGGGGATGAGACCTTTGTGAACAATCTCACCTGCTTTGACCACTTTGCCCGGGAGGCCGGGGTCCCCGCCAACATGATGATCGTGCCCTCTACGGGCTACCTCATGGAGGAGGTTTTGCCCGCCTTCCACAAAGCCTACCGGGATGACGAGTATTTCACCCAGGCCCAGGGGATCTTGACGTATACGAAGCTTTTGGATCTGCGGCAGGTCCTGAAAGAGGGCGTACAGCAGGGGCAGGTCTGCTACAAGACCGACCACCACCTGACCTCCTTTGGCAACTACCTCATCTACCGGAGCTATCAGGAGGCCCTGGGACAGCCCTTCCGGGCCCAATCGGACTATCTGGTGGAGCGTTGGGGCGGCTTTTATGGGACCACCTGGTCCGGCAGCGGCTTTTGGCAGATCCCGCCGGACGCCGTGGAGCTTTGGAAACAGGAGGGGCTTAACGTGCGCGTCACCTTCGCCGACGGTGAGAATGGACCGGAGACAAAGTACGACCTCTTTTACCCCAAGCATTTGCAGGACCTGGACAAGTACCCGGTCTTCCTGGACGGCAACCACAGCCTGGTGACCATCCAGAACCCCGACGCCCAGGGGGGGAGCCTGCTGCTGATCCGGGACTCCTACGCCCACTGTCTGGCGACCTTCCTGGCCGGGGACTACAAGACCATCTATCTGGTGGACCTGCGCTACTACCGGGAGGACCTGTCTGCTTTCCTGGAACAGCACCCGGTGGACCAGCTGCTCTACCTTTACGGCATCGACAACCTGCTGACGGATACCAACGCCGTCTGGCTGAAGTGAGGCGGAGGGAGCGATCGTATGACGAGCATGGCTACCGTTCAAATCCTCCTGATCCTGCTGGGGATGGGCCTTGCCTTGGCCGGGGTGATCCGGCAGGTCCTGCGGCGGGAGCGCCGTTTGAAGGAGAAGGAGCAGGAGCTGGCGGAGAAGAAGATCGCCCTGCTGGTGAGCCAGATCCAGCCTCACTTCCTCTATAACATCTTAGGCACCATCCAATGGCTGTGCGAGAAGGACCCGAAGAAGGCCCAGGAGGCCACCGAGCAGCTCTCCCACTTTCTCCGGGGGAACATGGACAGCCTGCAAAGCGTCACCACCATCCCCGCCGCCCGGGAGCTGGAGCACATCCGCTGCTATCTGAACCTGGAGAGCATCCGCTTTGGGGAGAAGCTCAAAACGGTCTACGACATTGAGACCAGCGACTTCTTTCTCCCGGCCCTGTGCCTGCAGCCCCTGGTGGAGAACGCCGTGCGCCACGGGGTCACCAAGCGGGAGGAGGGGGGGACCATCACCGTCCAGACCCGCCAGACCCCGGAGGCCTATGTGGTGGTCATCGCCGACGACGGGGTGGGCTTTGACCCGGCCACGCCCCCCCAGGGGGGGCAGCACCTGGGCATCGAGAACGTCCGCAGCCGTCTGGCCGCCCAGTGCGGCGGGACGGTGACGGTGGAGAGCGAGACCGGGGTGGGCACCACCGTGACGGTGCGCCTGCCCAAGAAGCGAAAGAAGGGGAGGAGGAACGGCCATGCGGATCTTGGCAGTGGATGACGAGCCTTTGATGCTGGAAATGCTCTGCGACCGCATCCGTCAGGCCCGGCCCCAGGCGGAGCTGCTGCCCTTTGGCAGCTCCCGGACCCTGCTGAGCTGGTTAGAAGAGGAGGGGGAGGGCTTTGATGTGGCCTTCCTGGACATCGAGATGCCGGGGATCAGCGGGATCGCCCTGGCCCAGCGGCTGAAGGAGCTTTGCCCCCAGGGGAACTTGGTCTTCGTCACCGGGTTTTCCCAGTACATGGCGGAGGCTTTTCAGCTCCACGCCAGCGGGTATATCATGAAGCCCGTCAGCGTGAAGGCGGTGGAGGAGGAGCTGGAAAACCTCCGCCGGCCCCTGCCCCTCCAGCAGGCCCGGCGTCTGCGGGTGCAGACCTTTGGGAATTTCGAGGTCTTTCACGACGGGGAACCCGTCCACTTCCGCCGCCGGCGGACGAAAGAGTTATTCGCCTACTTGATCGACCGCCGGGGAGCGGGGAGCACCATGGGGGAGCTGATTTCCATCCTCTGGGAGGGGAAGCCGGACACCGACAGCGTCCGCAGCCAGCTGCGCAGCCTGATTTCGGATTTGCGCTCCACCCTGCAGGCCCTGGGACAAAAGTCCATCATCATCAAGCGCTGGGACCTCATCGCCGTGGACCCGGCTCGGGTGGACTGTGATTATTACCGCTTTCTGGCGGGGGACCAGAGCGCCGTGAATGCCTTTCGCGGGGAGTACATGAGCAACTACTCCTGGGCGGAGCCTACCGTGGGGGCGCTCCACGGGCTGGACGAGAGAGAGACAAAGGGAAAGACGTAAGGGGATGCCGCGGGGCGTCCCCCTTTTCGCTCCCGAGGCATATCCGCCCTGCCTGCGGCGTAAGTTGAGTGGACTGCGCCGGAGGAGGGGAAGCCTATGAGAGGACAGCCCTGGCAGGTGGGGCTGTACATCCGTCTGTCCAAGGACGACGGGCACAAGGAGAGCCTCAGCGTCCAGAACCAGCGAAAGATTTTGATGGACTACTTGGAGCATGACTTTCAGGACCCCTGGGTCTTGGTGGATGAATTTGTGGACGACGGGCTTTCGGGCACCGACGACAGCCGGGAGAATTTTCAGCGTCTCATCACCCAGGTGAAGGCGGGACGGGTCAACTGCGTCCTCTGCAAGACCTTATCCCGGGCCTTTCGCAACTACGCCGACCAGGGGTATTTTTTAGAGGAGCTATTTCCCCGCTGCCGTACCCGCTTCATTGCCCTGGGCAGTCCCCGGGTGGACAGCTACCTGGACCCGGAGGCGGTGCAGCTGGGGTTAGAGATTCCCATCAACGGCATCCTGAACGACCGCTACGCCGCCAAAACCTCCGCCGACGTCCGCCGGACCCTGGACATGAAGCGGCGGCGGGGGGAGTTCATCGGCTCCTTTGCCCCCTACGGCTACGCCAAGGCCCCGGAGGACAAAAACCGTCTGGTCCCGGACCCGGCGGCGGCGGCGGTGGTGCGGGAGATTTTTGCCCGCTGTCTGGCGGGGGAGAGCCGGAGCGCCATCACCGCCTGGCTCAATGCCCAGGGCATCCCGAATCCCACCGCCTACAAGGCCGGGCAGGGACTGCGCTACGCCCGTCCCGGCCCCCAGACCGATGGGCTTTGGAACCAGGCTACGGTGGCCCGGATTTTGAAAAACCCGGTCTACGCCGGGGTCCTGGTCCAGGGGCGGCAGCGGGTGGTGAGTTACAAGGTCCATCAGACGGTGCCGGTGCCCCCGGAGGATTGGTACCAGGTGGAGGGGACCCACGAGCCTTTGATCCCCCCGGCGCTGTTTCAAACAGTCCAGGAGCAGGGGGCTGTCCGCCGGGCTCCCGGACAGTCGGAGCCGCATCTGTTCGCCGGTCTGCTCCGCTGCGCCGACTGCGGCGGCGCCATGACCCGGCGGCGGGCCAAGGGGACGGTGTACTATCACTGCTCCACCTACCGCCGCAAATCCAAGACCGCCTGCACCAAGCATACCATCCGGGAGGATGCCCTCCGGGACCAGTGCGCCCGGGCGCTGGACACAGGGGACCTGGACCGTCCGCTGCTGTTGGAGCGGGTAGAACGGGTGCTGATCCGGGAGGGGGGCAGGGCGGAGATCGTTTACAAAAATGTCACAGAGTTTACAAAACCTTAACAGAACCATGGTGTGTTTGTTAATAAATCCCTGGTAAACTGAACGTGTTCAGGTCGGGACGCAGAACAGCCAGCGACCCAAAGCCAACCCCTGGATAGAAGCTAGGCGGGGCAAGACCGCGCCACCCCCGCCGGAACGAAAAGGAGGATTTCATTGGTAACATTCGAGAACATCAAAAAAGACCCCAGTATCCGTACCTACATACAGAAGGCAGACGATTCCTTGCAGGCCCTGGGCTTCACAGAGCACAGCTTTGCCCATGTGGGGCTGGTGGCCGCTAACAGCAAGTATATTTTAGAGACCTTGGGCTATGAGCCCCGCCAGGTGGAGCTGGTGCAGATCGCCGCTTACCTCCACGACATCGGCAATCTGGTCAACCGCGTCGACCACTCACAAAGCGGCGCGGTGATGGCCTTCCGTCTGCTGGACCACTTACATATGGACCCCGCGGAGATCGCGGAGATCGTCACGGCCATCGGCAACCACGACGAGGGCACCGGGATCCCGGTGAGTCCTCTGGCGGCGGCGCTGATTTTGGCGGATAAGTCGGACGTGCGCCGCAGCCGCGTGCGCAACGAGGACGTATCCAGTTTTGATATCCACGACCGCGTGAACTATTCCGTCACCCGCGCGGAGCTGAAGATCAACGAGAGCAAGACCCTCATCAAGCTCAAGCTCCATATCGACACCCGCTACGGCTCTGTCATGGACTACTTCGAGATCTTCATGAACCGGATGATTCTCTGCCGCACGGCGGCGGAGACCCTGGGGCTGCAATTCAAACTCATCATCAATGAGCAGCCCTTGGTATAGTCACCACTTTTCAACTGTTTTGACTATATAAGACATTATGCTGTGACGCAGGACCTGCCCTTCCCGGGCAGGTCCTTTTGTCATTTGGGGGCCGGTGGCGCAGGGGAGACGGCTTCCACGGGTGCCGCAGGCGCCACTGGCGCGGCCGGTCCTGTTGGGCCTACTGGCCCGGTTGGCGCTACGGGCGCTGCCGGCGCGGCGGGACCCGCTGGTCCCACTGGTCCCACGGGCCCTGCCGGTCCTGCCGGCGCGGAAGGTGCTGCGGGTGCCGTTGGCCCCACCGGCCCTGCCGGCCCTGCCGGCGCGGAAGGTGCTGCGGGTGCCGTTGGCCCCACCGGCCCTGCCGGCCCTGCCGGCGCGGAAGGTGCTGCGGGTGCCGTTGGTCCCACTGGCCCTGCCGGTCCCACCGGACCTGCCAACGGTTTGTCCGCCTACGGCGGGCTGTACAGCGCCGCGCCGCAGACCTTGACCCTGGCAGCCAACACGCCCACCCAGGTGGCCCTGGCCACCACCATGCCGGAAACCGGCCTGACCTACACCCCCGCCAACAGTGCTACCGTCACTGAAGCGGGTACCTATGAGCTCAGCTACAACGCTGCCCTCACATCGGTCAATGCCGGCGACGTGACCCTGTCGGTGCGGCAGAACGGCACGGACCTTGCCAGCACCCCCATCACCAAGACCATGACCGCCGGGGAGAGTGCCCTCTTCAGCGGGAACGCGGTGGTGACCCTGGCGGCCAACGATGTCCTGGACCTGGCCGTTACCTCCACCACGGCGGGAGACGTGACCTTGGGCAGCGGCGTCAACGCCATGCTGACGGTCAAGCGCCTGAACTAAGGCAGCCTGGATGTCCAACGAGACGTGAAAGCAACGCTGTCCTCCCTCGCCTTCGGGCGGGGGAGGACCCGTTCGATGCAGGAGGGACTATGGGGAATTACAAGGTGTATGTGTACGCCATTTGCAAGGATGAGGCCCAGTTTGTCCGGCGCTGGATGGCGTCAATGGGGGAGGCGGACGGCGTCTATGTCCTGGACACCGGCTCCGGCGACGATACCCCGGCGCTGCTGCGGGAGCTGGGGGCGGTGGTCCGGGAGGAGACCGTGACGCCTTGGCGCTTCGACGAGGCGCGGAACCGCTCTCTGACGATGGTGCCGGAGGATGCGGATTTATGCGTGTGTACAGACCTGGACGAGGTATTTCGTCCCGGCTGGCGGGAGGCGGTGGAGGCGGCTTGGTCTCCGGAGCGCACCCGGCTGCGCTATCGCTACATTTGGAGTTTCCTTCCCGATGGCAGGGAAGGGGTCAGCTTTTGGGGGGAGAAGATCCATCGGAGGGATGGCTGCCGCTGGGTGGGAGCGGTCCATGAGGTGCTGCGCTTTGACAGTGAGGAAGGGGCGCCGGTCTATGCGCAGACGGCGGTCTTGGAGCACCATCCGGATTCCAGCAAATCCCGGGGGCAGTATCTGCCGCTGCTGGAAAAGGCAGTGGAGGAGGAGCCGGACAACGACCGGAACGTCCATTACCTGGGCCGGGAGTATTATTTTTACCGCCGCTGGGCGGAGAGTATGGCCATGTTGAAGCGGCATTTGTCCCTTCCCACGGCCACTTGGCCCGACGAGCGGTGTGCATCCATGCGCCTGTTGGCCAAGGACTGCTTGGCGTTGGGGCAGGTGGAGGAGGCCCAGCGGTGGCTGCTGCGGGCCATAGGGGAGGCCCCGCATCTGCGAGAACCTTGGTTGGATCTGGCGCAGCTGTGTGTGGAGAGGAAGGAGTGGCAGGGGGTGCTGTGGCTGACGGAGCGGGCGTTGGCCATTGCGGAGCGTCCCCGGACCTACATCAGTGAGCCGGCCGCCTGGGCGGAGGCCCCATGGGATCTGGCCAGCTTGGGGTATTTCTATACGGGGCGGCTGGAAGAGGCCCGCAAGGCGGTGGAAACGGCGCTGTCCTTTGCTCCGGAGGACCCCAGGCTGTTGGGGAATGCGGCGCTGATCCGGGCAGAGATCGAAGGCAGGGCTTCCCAGTGATGGGGGCCCTGCTTTTGCGGAGCTTGACGGTCTGTTGGAGCTATGGTAGAATGCCTAAAAAGAGGAGGCGGAGGTTTATGTGGACGTGCCCCAAATGCGCAAGAGAGTTTGCAAGGAAAGGACAGGACCATTATTGTATCAAGCCCCGGGACATCGACGAATACATAGCCTTTCAGCGTGAGGAGGTTCAGCCGATGCTCAGGGAGGTCCGGGAGACGCTCCGGGGGGCGATTCCGGAGGCGGCAGAGAAGCTATCCTGGAGTATGCCGACCTATTGGAAGGGGAAGAATTTGATCCAGTTTGCGGTGTTTCAGAAGCATATCGGTCTGTATCCGGGGCCGGAGGCAGTGGAGGCGTTTGCGCAGCAGCTGGAGGGCTATGAGACCAGTAAGGGGACCATCCGCCTGCCATTGGACCGGCCGCTGCCGCTGGAGACCATTGCGGAGCTGGGGCGTTGGTGTTTGCGGGCGTACGGGAAGTGAGGGCAGGGAGAATGTGGGTATGCCCTGAACAGGGGCGGGAGATCAGACCTTATCGCACGATGGATTGCCGAACACTGATGGAGCTGTTTCGGGATACCGTCCATACGGTGAATGCGCGGGATTACACCCTCCAGCAGCGCAATGCCTGGGCTCCGGCGGAGCTGGACCCGGAGGCATGGGACCGTTCCCTCTCGAACCATATCACTTTGGTCGCCTGGGAGGGGGAGAAGATCGTAGGATTCGCCGACGGGGACCGGGACGGTCATTTGGACCGCCTTTTCGTACACAAGGATCACCAGCGGCAGGGGATTGCCCCTGCGTTATGTGAGGCATTGGAGGAAATCCTCCCGGCATCGGTCATTACCACGGAGGCTTCCATTACTGCAAAAGCCTTTTTCGCGGCCCGGGGATATCGGAGCATCCGGGGGCAGCAGGTGGAGCGGCGGGGGGTGCTGCTGTGCAATTATGTGATGTGTAAGGAGAAAATTTGAACTTCTGGCGAAAATCTGCAAAAAAACCTTTACAATCCCGGGAGATACTGCTATAATATCATAGTCCGCTGTGGACAAGCATACGCACGCGCCAGTAGCGTAATGGATAGCGCATCAGATTCCGGTTCTGAGGGTTGGGGGTTCGAGTCCCTTCTGGCGTGCCAACCTGTGTCGACAATCGAGATGCAGGAGAAAAAGCCACACTTAAGTGTGGCTTTTTCGCATGTTCTGCAACAAAACAGGCCAAAACTGAAGGGAAGAGTCAAGTTTTCCAAAAACAGGGAGCGTGATTCGGAAATAACGTTTCCAGAGATGCAAAAACGCCTTTCCGGAGACTTGGGGGGCTCGAACTCTTTCACACTGATGAAAAAGAACAAACAGTTATCAAACGCCGCCTGTGTCCTGCACCGAGAAATCGGCAGGACACAGGCGGCGTTTTTGCGTTCCTAGGTAGTGTTCACATAAGCACATCGACAA
>JAAWAE010000047.1 GCA_022792035.1 Ruminiclostridium sp.
GACGGCGTGTCCATGGCTAAGGCTATGGGCGGCGGTATGCCCATCGCTGCTGTCTGCGCTACCAACGAGCTGGCTTCTGCCTTCACTCCCGGCTCCCATGGTTCCACCTATGCTGGTCATCCTGTGGCTTGCGCCGCTTCCCTGGCTCAGCTGCGTGAGATGCTGCGCATCGACGCTCCCAAGAATGCTAAGATCGTTGGCGATTATTTCGCTGCCGAGCTGGCTAAGATGCCTCACGTCAAGGCAGTGCGTCATCGCGGCCTGTTCGTAGGCGTGGAGCTGGAAGACGGCATCAACGCTGTGGAAGTCAAGCATCACTGCATCGACAACCACCTGCTGGTCACCGCTATCGGCTCCAACATCATCCGTATGGTGCCGCCTCTGATCATCCGTGCTGTTGACTGCGACCTGGCTGTCGAGAGACTGACCAAGTCCATCAACGAGGTTGCGAAGTAATTTCGCTCCTTCCGAAAAGAGCAACACAAAAAAGCCCCCGCTGGAATCCAGCGGGGGCTTTTCCTGTCTCCTGGGGGGATGACACCCCCCTGGCATAGGGCCCTTTCGCCCATACCAGGGGGGTGTTTTCACTCATGTTCTGCCGCCGCTCACTTCTCCCGCAGCTGCCGCATGGCATCGCCGCACCAGACCACCTGATTGCGTCCAAACCGTTTGGCGTCATAGAGCATGGTGTCGGCGATGTTCAAATAGGTTCGGTAATCGTCGCTGCCCTTGGGGATCACCGTAACCCCGCCGATGCTCACCGTCACCCAGGGGGAGACCGACGGCGTATGGGGCAGATGCAGGTCCTCGATCCGCTTGCGCAGCTTGCAGACGTGTTCATAGACGGTCATAGCATCCCCGCCCAGGATGATGCCCACAAACTCCTCCCCGCCATAGCGGGCCACAAAGTCCGTGGAGCGGCGCAGATGATGGGACAGCGCCCTGGCCACTGCGGAGATGACCTTATCCCCGGCGGGATGCCCAAAGGTATCGTTATAGACCTTGAAGCGGTCGATGTCCATCATGCAGATAGAAAACGGGATCTGCAGGCGCACCGCCTCCTGCCACTTCACGATGCTGTATCGCTCATAGCGCCGCCGGTTTGCGATCCCGGTGAGCTGGTCTGTCATGGACTGCCACTCCACCTGCTTGCGGTAACGATAGAGCTTGATGTGGGTGTTGACCCGGGCCTGGACGATCATCGGATGGAAGGGCTTGACGATGTAGTCCACCGCGCCATGGGTCAGGCCATACTGTTCGTTTTCTATGTCCGAAAGGCTGGTGATGAGGATCACCGGCACACTTTGGGTGATGACTTCTTCCTGTAATTTCTTCAGCAGTGTGAAGCCATCCATCCCCGGCATCACCACGTCCAGCAGGATCAGGGAATAGCTGCCGGTGCTGGCATAGGCTAAGCCGTCCTCCGCCGTCTGGGCGATGGTGATGTCGTAGTCCGTTTCCAGAATCGTTTTGAGCTGGATGGCCTGGACGGCACTGTCGTCAACGATCAAGATCTTCTCTTCCATGACTTCTCTCCTCATTCCAAACATATGTGCCGCATATGTTTTTTGATACGGTCTTTTCTCTATTGTACCACTAAAAAAATACCCAAACAAGGTATTTTCTTGGATTTTCTCTCCTTCTTTCCACGCAAAAATGAAAAACCTGCCCTCCGGTCTCCCGGAGGGCAGGGGCTTTCCTTAGGGGACAGGCCGGAAGATCTTCAGATCCTGGGCCGTCAAGGTCTGCGTATAGGGGTTGACCAGGGTGTTGATGCTCTCCAGGGCCTTATCCGCGTAGAGCTGATAGCACCACTTGGCCCCCTTATAGGTCACGGTGCCGTCACCCTCCAGAGAACCGCTGGAAATACAGGTGTTCAAATCCAGCTGCATGGCCTGGGAGGCGAACCAGAGGATATCCGAGGTGGAGAGATTGGTCTCCACATTGCGCTGGAAGATGTTGATAAACTCTTTGATCTTCCCCACGTTGGAGAAGGAGACCAATTTTTTGGCGGTGGTGGCCATGACATTGCGGACAGTCTGGGACCGTTCCACATCGCCCAAGGCGTACCCGGTGCCGTCGGCATTGTGCCGGAAGCGGCAGACCTCCACAGCCTGCTGGCCGGTGAGGTGCTGCATCCCGGGCATATAGTGGATGCTCAAATCCTGGGCCGGGTCGTCGTAGTACATCTCCACGGGGACGTCAAAGTCGATGCCCCCCACCTGATCCACCAACTCCGCGATGGCCTCCAGCTTGATCTCCACGGTGAAGTTGAAGTCCAAGCCCGTAAGCTCCGACACCACCCGGGCCAGATTCTCAATGCCGCCGTGATAGGAGGCGTTGATCTTGGGCTTGCTCTCATTGACCAGGGTATCCCGGGGGATGGAGAGCATCCCGATCTTCTTGTTGGGCACGTCGTAGGTGACGATCATGATGGCGTCAGCGTTGCCGCTCTCCTGGTCGGGACAGACCAGGAGGAAGGTATAAGTTTGATCCCGGTGGGGATACTTCCCGCCGCTGAGCCCCGGCACTGCCCCAGGCTCCAGGGTCTCCTGGCTGTTCATGTCCGGGTCGTTGGCGGGGGGCGGGGTCAGCAGGAGCTTGGTGGCCCCATACCCCGCCACGATCAGCACCGCCAGGACCACAATGGCGATATACAGACCCTTCAAGACGCTGCGGCGTTTGCGCTTTTTTTTCTTCTGGGGCGGACGCTCCCCGCCGCCGCGTCCCTGGGCAGAGCCCGCCCGGCGACCCTCCTGATAGGCCGTGCTTAGCCGGCTGTCCCCACTGCGGGCCTCTCCCCGGCGGCGCTGGGGGTCGGTTTGGGACGGCTGGGCTTTCTGGCCGAAAATATAGTCGTACTCATAATCCTGGCTCTGACCGCGTCCCTCCCTGGGAGTGGGCGCGGAGGAGCGGGGTTCCCAGTCCTCATAGAGCCAATCGTTCTCTGTATGTTTCTTCGGGCTTCTGTCCTGTCCGCCGCGGGAACTGCGGCCGGAGGGGGAACGGTCCCGGTAGTTATTATTCGGATTCTGCGCCAAGGTCGGTGGCCTCCTTTTGGGTTCTCCCGGACGTGGATATACCGGGGGTCTTTTTATTATACAGAAAATCTGCTTTTTCGGCAAGCCCTCTGTGTCCATTTTTTCCATTGTTTATAAATCTTTCATATTTTCCCCCCGTTTGCCACGCCGCGCCGGGGGCTGTCCCCCTTATTTTATGTGTCTTTTCTCCGGATATGGTACAGGCCAGTGGATTTTTTCAAAAAATCCCAGAAATCCCTTGCAACTCTAGCGGCCCCGTGGTATAATGAAGGCCATAAATGATGGTAGTATTGAGAGTGGGGCTTGCCCCGCTCTTTCTTTATGGAGGTTTCTCATGTCTAAGATCACTGCGCTGGTGGAGGGCCTGGCCCGTCCCGCCGTGGAAGAGCAGGGCTGCTCCCTTTGGGACGTGGAATACGTCAAAGAGGCCGGCAGCTGGTACCTGCGCCTGTATATCGACAAGGAGGGCGGTGTCTCCATCGACGACTGCGAGGCCGTCAGCCGCGCGGTGGACCCGCTGCTGGATGAGGCCGACCCCATCCAGGATGCCTACACCTTTGAGGTCTCCTCCGCCGGGGCGGACCGGGTGCTCAAGCGCCCGGAGCATTTCGCCGCCTTTCTGGGCGCCGAGGTCGACGTAAAATTCTACCGGGCCATCGACGGCCAGAAAAGCTGCACCGGAGTCCTGGAGGACTACAGCCAGGAGGGCCTGACCCTCTCCGCTCCCGGGGGCCGGCGGCAGCTGGCCCGAGAAGACGTGGCCTCCGTGCGCCTGCATATCAAGTTCTGACCCCCAGGGTCACACAATATAGGATTCCGACAATGGATCAAGGAGAATGTCATGGCTAAGAAATCACGCAGCCCATTGCACGTCACGCCCCGCAAAATCCTCCTCGCGCCACACCCCGCGCTGGCTCCCGCGGCAACCCGCCGAGGCCCCCGCCACTAGCGCCGCCGAAAACCACAAAGACCGCATAATTGCTCAGTCCTACCTCCTAATTCCTAATTCTAAGCTTCAAC
>JAAWAE010000048.1 GCA_022792035.1 Ruminiclostridium sp.
ATCCACAGCATCCCTTACAGTGTAGCACAAGCCCTTGGAGAGTGGCTTTAACAACTACTACTCTATAATACAAGGAGTATAGATAGAGAGATTATGGCATCGAAAAGAAATAAGAGAATCCCCGCCAGCATGGCGATCACCCGGGCAATCATCCACGAGTACCAACCTAAAAACACAGAGGAAATGCAGGAGGCGATAAAGGACATCATGGGCATCTGGATCGGAGAATTTGAAAAAGGTGGACGAAAACTTTAATCTGTCTGCAGCTTAAAACCGATGCCCCAAACGGCCTCGATATAATCTTTCCCCCCGGCGTCCCTTAGCTTTCGGCGCAGGTTGCTGATATGCTGTTTCAGGGAACTTTCCGTACAGTCCAAGGTCTCGCTGCTGATGCGCTCCAAAATCACCGAACGGGCCAGCACCTGCCCTGGGTTCTGCATCAGCAGCGCCAGGATAGCATATTCAGTTTTCGTCAGGCGCACAGGCTTTCCCTGGACACTGAGCTGGTGGGCATTCTGATCCAGGCGCAGCTCCCCCGCCAGGAGGATGCCATCGCTGCCGGAGGCCGTCCGCCGCAGCTGCACGGCGATCCGGGCCAGGAGCTCCCCAGTGTCGAAGGGCTTTGTGACGTAGTCCGCCGCGCCGCCCAGCAGCAGGTCGATTTTTCCCTGGATCTCTGTTTTGGCGCTCAGGATAATCACAGGGAGGCCCTGCAAGTGGGGCAGCACTTCTTCTCCGGACAGTCCCGGCAGCATCAGGTCCAGCAGGACGAGGTCTGGCTGCTGCTGGAGCAGGTACAGGGCCTCGGTGCCGGAGTAGGCGCGAAGGATTTGATAGCCCTCCCGCTGTAGGATTTCCGCTAAGAGGTCTCCGATGTAAACGTCGTCGTCGATGATTGCGATACGGGGCATACAAACCGTCTCCTTCTCCGGGGGTTCAATAGAAGCACGGAGGGCGGGAGCCCTCCGTGGAATGGTTAATCGTCGATGAACTTTCTGCCCCGCGCTTCAATGGGCTGATAGGGGACCTTGGTGATCACGGCCCGGTAAGCCGGACGCATGATCCGCTTGCCGGAAACCACCTCTTCGATGCGGTTGGCGCACCAGCCTACGATACGGGCGGAGGCGAAGAGGGGAGTAAAAACGTCCTCCGGCATCCCCAGCATGGTATAGACCAGGCCGGAATACATATCCACGTTGGCGCACATGGGGGTATCGGTGCGGTGGGCCTCCTGGATCATGGGGATGCCCAGTTCTTCCACTTTCTGCAGCAGCTGGAACTCCTCGGCATAGCCCTTGATCTCGGCGATGTGCTGGGCGTACTTTTTCAGCAGCACAGCGCGGGGGTCGGAAATGGTGTAAACGGCGTGGCCCAGGCCGTAGATCTTCCCGGATTCATCCCCGGCTTCCTTGGACAGGAGTTTGGCCAGATAATCCTTGATGGAGGCGTCGTCTTTGGGGTTGACGTTGGCCTTGATATAGCGGAACATCTCCATGACCTTGGCGTTGGCGCCGCCGTGGAGGGGGCCTTTCAGAGAGCCTACGGCCCCGGCGATGGCGCTGTATGTATCGGTTCCGCTGGAGGACAGGGCGCGGCAGACGAAGGTGGAGTTGTTGCCGCCGCCGTGTTCGGCATGGACCATGAGCATCATGTCCAGCAGATGGGCTTCCTCTTCGGTATAGTTGGTGTCCGGACGGATCATCCGCAGGAAATTCTCCGCCGTGGAGAGGTTCTTTTCCGGGAGATGGATGTGGAGGGAGCCGCCGTCGAAATAGTGGCGCTTGACGGAGTAGGCGTTGGCCACGATGCTGGGGAAGGCGCCGATGAGGCGCACGGACTGCAGGAGCATATTCTGCACGGAGGTGTCGTCGGGGTTTTCGTCGTAGGAGTAGAGGGAGAGCACGCTCCGGGCCAGCTTGTTCATGATGTTGCGGCTGGGGCTTTTCATAATCATGTCTTCGGTGAAGCCTTTGGGGAGGGTCTTGGCCTGGTTCATGATCTGGTTGAAGTGGTCCAGCTCCTTCTGGGAGGGCAGGTAGCCCATGAGCAGCAGATACGCCACTTCCTCAAAGCCGAAGGTGTTGGCCTTGCGGTGAGCTTCCACGATCTCGTTGAGTTCGATGCCGCGATAATACAGCCGTCCCGGGGCGGGCACGCGGATGCCGTCCTCGATGGTATAGCCCTGCACGGAACCTACTTGGCTGACGCCCACGGGCACGCCGGTGCCGTCGCTGTTGCGCAGGCCGAGCTTGATGTCACCCCGGAAATATTTGGGGTCAATGGTATATTCTTCCTGGATGTGCTTACGCAAAGAGCTGATGTATTGCTGAATAACTTCCGAGTGGAAATGTTCGATTTTTTCCATAGGATCGGGCCCCTTTCTTCCTTGTTTGCCTGGGACCCTTATGCTCGTTCGGGGTCCAAAGATTGCTTTTCGTCCTTGGCATTATACCGTATTTTCAATGATTTTGCAAGAAGAATTTCTTGAATTTCATTTTCTGCCGGAAAAATCCCCGAATGTTTTGCAAAATCCGATTCATTTTCGGTTAGCTTGCAAGAAGTTTCTATGTTGATTCTTTTTGCATTGCTTCTTTCCGGCAATGTGGTATACTAAGAGCATGCCTATGAGAGTGCATTCAAGAAGGAAAATGGATGCACATCGTTTATTTTTCCCAGAAAAGTGAGGATACCAGAATGATCACATTACACGCCGGCGGCGTGACCTGGCACAATGGCGCGCCGGTCTCCGCCTCAGCCCCTGCCCCGGCCCAGCGGGAGAAGACCATCGCCTATCAGATCTTCCGCCGCCACAGCCGCCGGGAGGAGGCCGGCCAGCTCCACCTGGCCTTCGACAGCCTCATCTCCCACGACATCACCTATGTGGGCATCATCCAGACCGCCCGGGCCAGCGGCATGAAGGAATTCCCTGTGCCCTATGTGCTCACCAACTGCCACAACAGCCTGTGCGCCGTGGGGGGGACCATCAACGAGGACGACCACGTCTTCGGCCTCTCCGCCGCTATGCGCTACGGCGGGGATTTTGTCCCGGCCAACCAGGCCGTCATCCATCAGTACGCCCGAGAGATGCTCTCCGGCTGCGGACGGATGATTTTGGGTTCGGACAGCCACACCCGTTACGGCGCTCTGGGCACCATGGGTGTGGGAGAGGGCGGTCCTGAGATCGTCAAGCAGCTTTTGAAGAATACCTATGACATCGCCGCCCCCCAGGTGGTGCTGGTCTACCTCACCGGGGAGCCAGCCCAGGGGGTGGGGCCCCATGACGTGGCCATCGCCCTGTGTGCCGCCACTTACGCCAACGGCTTTGTGAAGAACAAGGTGCTGGAGTTCGCCGGCCCCGGCATCAAAGACCTGCCCATGGACTACCGCATTGGCATCGACGTCATGACCACCGAGACCGCCTGCCTCTCCTCCATCTGGGAGACCGACGGCGCGGTGGAGGAATACCTGGCCATCCACGGCCGCCCGGAGCAGTACGAATCCCTGCACCCCCAGGAAGGCGCGTACTACGACAGCATGATCACCATCGACCTGTCCAAGGTGGAGCCTATGGCGGCGCTGCCCTTCCACCCCTCCGAGGGCTATCCCATCCGGGAGCTGGCGAAAAACGCCGGGGACATCTTCCGGGAGGTGGAGAAGCGGGCCCAGGAGCAGTTCGGCGGCAAGGTCAGCCTGGACCTCACCAGCAAGTTAGCAGGCGGCAAGGTCCTGGTGGATCAGGGCGTCATTGCCGGCTGCGCCGGCGGGATGTACGACAACATCGCGGAAGCCGCCGCGATTTTGGACGGCCACGACGTGGGCAGCGGCTACTTCTCCCTGTCCATCTACCCGCCCTCTGTGCCGGTGAACCTGGAGCTGATCCAGAACGGGGTGCAGCAGTCCCTGCTGGAGGCGGGGGCCCTGTTCAAACCCTGCTTCTGCGGACCCTGCTTCGGGGCGGGGGACGTTCCGGCCAACAACGGCCTGTCCATCCGCCACACCACCCGCAACTTCCCCAACCGGGAGGGCTCCAAGCCCGGCGACGGCCAGCTCTCCGGGGTGGTCCTCATGGACGCCCGCTCCATCGCCGCCACGGCCCGGAACCACGGCGTCCTGACCCCCGCCACCGAGGTGTCTTACGTCCAGCCCAAACAGGGCCAGCGTCGCTTTGACGCCAAGGTCTATGCGCGCCGGGTCTACTTCGGCTTTGGCAAGGCTCAGCCGGACAGCGAGCTGCGCTTTGGCCCCAACATCGCCCCCTGGCCCGCCATCCCGCGGCTGGGAGAGAATATGCTCTTGGAAGTGGCGTCGGTGCTCCGGGACCCCGTTACCACCACCGACGAGCTGATCCCCTCCGGGGAGACCTCGTCCTACCGTTCCAACCCCATGAAGCTGGCCAGCTTCACCCTCTCCCGCCGGGACCCGGACTACGTGCCCCGCGCCCTGGCCGCCCAGGCGCGGGAGGCGGACCGTCTGACGGGGAAGGACGTGCCCCAGCTGCAAGCTGTGGTGGAGAAGCTGGGTCTGGCGCCGGAGGCGCTGCAGAACATCCAGACCGGCACAGTGATCTTTGCCAACAAGCCCGGCGACGGCTCCGCCCGGGAGCAGGCGGCGTCCTGCCAGCGTGTCCTGGGGGCCTGCGCCAATATCTGCTATGACTTCGCCACCAAGCGTTATCGCTCCAACTGCGTCAACTGGGGGATGCTGCCCTTTACCCTGGCGGAGGAGGAGACCTTCCCCTACGCCCCCGGGGACTATATCTATGTTCCTGATGTCCGCGCCAAGGTAGAGAAGGGGGATGACACCTTCCCGGCCACGGTGGTTACGGCCCAGGGGACCCATCCCATCACCCTGTACCTGAAGAACACCACCGCCGAGGAGCGCCAGCTGCTGCTGGACGGCTGTCTGATGAACTACTATGCCGCCCAGGAACAGGCGTGAGAGGAGAGGCCATGGAACGCATCAAAATGACAAACCCCATCGTGGAGATCGACGGGGATGAGATGACCCACATCCTGTGGGGCATGATTAAAAAAGAACTGCTGGAGCCCTTCGTGGAGCTGAACACGGAATATTATGACCTGAGCCTGCCCAACCGGGACGCCACCGAGGACGCGGTGACCCATCAGGCGGCGCAGGCCATCCGGCAGCACCATGTGGGGGTGAAGTGCGCCACCATCACCCCCAACCTCCAGCGGCAGGAGGAGTACGGACTGAAAAAACTCTGGCCCTCTCCCAACGCCACCATCCGGGCGGCGCTGGACGGGACCGTGTTCCGCACGCCCATCCTCCTGTCCAAGGTCAAGCCGGTGGTGACGGCTTGGAAAAAACCCATCACCATCGCCCGCCACGCCTACGGGGATATCTATAAGGCGGTGGAGTACCGGGTCCCCGGGGCGGGGAAGGCGGAGCTGGTGTTTACCGATGAGAGCGGGAAGGAACTCTCCCGGCAGACGATTTTCTCCTTCCAAGGCCCCGGCATCCTGCAGGGAATGCATAACCGGGACGATTCCATCCGCTCCTTTGCCCGCAGCTGCTTCACCTACGCCTTGGAGGTGGGCCAAGATCTGTGGTTCTCCACGAAAGATACCATTTCCAAGGATTACGACCAGCATTTCAAGCTGATCTTCCAGGAGATCTTTGAGAAGGAGTACCAGGCCAAATTTGAGGCGGCGAAGCTGCATTACCGCTATGCCCTCATTGACGACGTGGCCGCCAAGGTCATCCGCTCGGAGGGGGGGATCATCTGGGCCTGCAAGAACTACGACGGGGACGTGATGAGCGATCTTGTCGCCGCCGCCTCCGGCTCGCTGCCCATGATGACCAGTGTGCTGGTGAGCCCCGACGGGAACTTCGAGTTTGAAGCCGCCCACGGTACGGTTACAGACCACTACCGCCGGCATCAGAAGGGGGAGGCGGTGTCCACCAACCCCTTGGCCACCATGGCCGCCTGGGCGGGTGCCCTGAAGAAGCGGGGAGAGCTGGACGGCATCCCGGCTTTGGGACAGTTTGCCGACTGCCTGACCCAGGCGGGGCTGGATGTCTTTGAGGAGGGGTATCTCTCTGAGGATTTGGCGATGCTGTGTGAGCCTGGGGAGCTGGTGGAGATGCCGGAGAACGGTAAGCTCCTGGGCCTGATCCGCAAGCGGCTGGAGGAGCTGCTGGCGGGGTGATACAACGAATATAAAGCGTATGCTTGACGTATGCTTTACAAAGTGCTACACTGAATAGGAAGAAGGGAGTGAGGACCGTGGCACAGACAATGGTCAATTTCCGTATGGATGAAGAACTCAAGCGCAGCATGGAGAATGCGTGCGCGGACATGGGCCTGAGTATGACGACGGCGTTCACTATCTTTGCAAAGAAGGTAGCCCGGGAGCGCCGCATCCCCTTTGAGGTCTCTGCTCCGCCTGTTGACCCCTTTTACGATGAGGAAAACATGCGGTATTTGGAAGAGGTCATTGCCAGGATTGAATCTGGACAGGCAAAGCTGGTGGAGCATGACCTCCTGGAGGATGACTGATGCGTCTGCTGTGGGAGGAGACCGCTTGGGAAGATTACTGCCAGTGGCAGACCCAGGACAAAAAGACCCTGAAACGGATCAACCAACTGCTCCGGGATATCCAGCGTGATCCCTGTGCCGGGATCGGCAAGCCAGAGCCGTTGAAGGAGGACCGCAGCGGTTGGTGGAGCCGAAGGATTGATGAGAAGAACCGTATCGTATACCGAGAACAGGATGGCATGATTATTATCGCTGCCTGCAAAGGACACTATCGAAAAAGAGCGTAAGGAAAAACCCCTGCCCGTCCGGCGGGGTTTTTTCTTGCCCGCTCTTCCCCTGGACAAGCAATCTCCGCCCCCCTCCCACATACACATAGACCACGAACGTGCCGCGCAGGCAGGAGGGGGGGAGAGCATGGAAAAGGAGCGAAAGCCCGGCATCAAAGAGCGCTTTAGCTCTCTGCTGGACCTCCCCGGCGAGGGGGCGGCGGGCCTGCCCAAGGTGGAGCTCACCGGCGAGCGGGATTTGTACCTGCTGAACTTCCAGGGGATTCTCTCCTACGGCCGGGAGGAGATCCACGTGGACAGCGGCCTATGGGTCCTGCGCATCCTGGGCCGGGAGCTGGAGCTGCGGGCCATGCGGGCCGGGGAGCTGCGCATCACGGGCGTGATTTCCCGGCTGGAGATCTTGTGAGAGGAGGGGGCGGATGAAAAAACTGTTGGCATGGCTGTTTGGCTCGGTGTATGTGACCATCGCCGGGGCCCAGCCGGAACGGGTGCTGAACCTCTGCGCCCAGGAGGGCATCCTGCTTTGGAAGGTCATCTGGCAGGACCCCTTCTGCCTCAAACTGCTGGTGCCGGAACGGCAATGCGCCCGGCTGATGGCTCTGGCGGACCGGGGACAGTGCAGCGCGGAAGAGGGCGGTCATTGGGGCCTCCCCGCTTTCCTGCGCCGTTTCCGCCGGCGCTATGCCCTCACCGGCGGCCTCCTGCTGTGTTTGGTCCTGGTGGGTATCGGCTCCCAGACGATCCTGACCATTGAGGTCACGGGCAACCAGAGCATCACCAGTGAGGAGATCATCAGCCAGCTGCGCCTGTGCGGGGTGGGGGTGGGAAGTTTTGGCCCCTCCATCCCCATCCGGGAGAAGGAGAATCAGCTGATGATGGCCATGGACCGGCTCTCTGTCTGCGCCCTGAACCGCCGGGGCACCTGTCTGGAGGTTATCATCCGGGAGCAGGAAGCGGCGCCCCAGGTCCGGGAGGAGAGTCAGCCCACCGACGTCATTGCCTCGGCCACGGGCATCATCACCCACATCGAACCCTGGAGGGGGGATGCCCAGTATCAGGAAGGGGATATGGTGGTGAAGGGGGATGTCCTGATCTCCGGCCAGGTGGAGATGGACCCGCCCCCCAACGTCTGGCTGGAAAATGGCCAGGAGAACATGGGCACCGCCCTGGTCCATGCCGAGGGGAAGGTGCTGGCGCGGACCTATCACAGACTCAGCGCCAGCATCGATCTCAACGCCCCGGTCAAGGTCTATACCGGGGAGGAGATCACCCGCTATAGCCTCAGTGTTATGGGGAAGCGGATGAAAATTTACAAAAACAGTGGAATTCCCTATGAGAAATATGATACAATGATACGATTCAAATCCTGGACGCCGGTGGAGGGGCGGACCCTCCCCATCGTCTGGGAGCAGGAGACCCTTCGGGAGTACACCCTGGACACCGCCCCCCTGGACATCGCCCAGGGAGAGGAGATGCTCCGCAGGGAACTTTTGCGGGACCTGGAAGCCATCCTGGACCAGGGAAAGGTCCTGCAGACGGACTACGAATGCCAGATCGAAGGGGAGGTCTTGACGGTGAAGCTCCTGGCCCAGTGCAGCGAGCAGATCGGCCGTCAGGTGCCCATGGACACCCAGGAACGAGTCCAAGGCCCCACCCATCCCCCGTATCCCCTGGACAAGGAGTCTCCTGATGCAAAGGAACGTCAAACAACGGAGGACAGCCCATGATCGAACAGACAGTCAGCATCGAACGGATGGAGGAGGCCATCAACATTTTCGGCTCCTTTGATGAAAACATGAGATTGATAGAAAAGGAACTGGGGGTCCATGTGGTGGACCGGGAGGAGCAGATCAAGATCAGTGGAGAGCCGGAGCCCGTCATGTGCGCGGCCAAGGTCATCCAAGGTCTCATCGACCTCTCCGCCCGGGGGGAGGCCATCAACGAGCAGATCATCCGCTACCTCATCCAGCTGGTGCAGTCGGGCAACGAGGACAAGATCCAGACCCTGGCCGCCGATGTGCTCTGCG
>JAAWAE010000049.1 GCA_022792035.1 Ruminiclostridium sp.
CATAAAGACATGAAAAAACTGACCTGCCTTGTATGCGGTATCGTTTTGGCGTTTGGCCTATGCGCCTGCGGTGGAGATACCAGCGATGTTGCCACCCACGAAGTGGCCTCTGATCTGTATACCCAGGAGGAGATCACTGCCGCGATGGACACGATTAAAACAGAGTTTAAGGACTGGAAAGGCTGTACCTTGACGGAGTTGTACTACGCCGGAGACGAAGCCTCCCAGGACCACCAGGATTGGGCGGACCGCAATAATGCGGATGAGGCCCTTGTCCTCCTGTCCTCGTTTGACGTGGACGAATCGGGCGGAAATGGTTCCTTGAATCCCAACAGTACCTACGATGACTGGATGTGGATATTGGTCCGCAGCGATGGCGGCCAGTGGAAGCACGTTGACCACGGATATTGACATATCCTTGTTCCAGAGCAGCAGAACGAAAGGAAAAATCGCTGTGCAGAAAGGCACAGCGGTTTTTTTGTTGGGATGTTTTACGGGGAAGCACAGGATTAAGGCGGAACAAACGCCGCCAGGGGGTGGGAGGTCGCGGGCCGCCCTCGGCGACCTGCGGTTTATAACAAACCTTACGGGGGGGCGGGTTACCCCCCGCATAGATTGGGGCACCCTGCTTTTGTGGCCACACTCCCGCATTCTACGGCGTTCTATTCTCACTCCACCTCGATCCGAAACACATTGATGACATCACTATCCGGGCAGCAGAACTTAATGGTCCCATCGGCGGCAGCAGGCGGCGTCCCCCCATACCGCAAAATATCCAAATAGGGGAAGGCAACGTGCATCGCCATAGGACAGAGCTTATCCCGATCAGTATCAAAATGAAAGACATCCCCCACTTTATGCCCATGGTGGCAGCCATGGGTCCCTTTCTGTTCCACCAAGGTGAGTTTCAGCTTCGGCTTCATGGTGACCGCCTCCTTTTTTTCACAGTATAGCACAGGACAGTCGAAAGAAAGGGTGCAGCTGCAACAAAGGGAAGAGAAAAATCCAAGGCATACCCCCGGGACAGGCACTCATAGAATGGGGGCAGAGGTGATACCATGGACGAAACCCTGCACATCCTGCCCCAATTTTTACGCCAAGCCCTCCGGGAGCTGCCGCCGGGACCGCCGGTGGAGGAACTGCGCTTGCGGGCGGGCTATCCCCTCTCGGTGGTCCGAGGGGGCGAGGAGGTCAGCCTCCCCGGCTGGCCCGCCTTGAGCGAAACGGAACTGCGCCGGGTCCTGGAGACGGCAGGCCAGGGCTCGGTCCACACGATTTTAGACCAGCTGCGCAGCGGCTATGTCACAGTCCCCGGGGGACTGCGCATCGGCATCTGCGGCGAGGGGGCCATGCAGGACGGGAAACTGCGCTCCTTCCGCCGGGTGACCTCCCTGGCGCTCCGGGTCCCCCATGGGGTGTCGGGGATCGCCCGCCCCCTCCTGCCGGAACTTTCGGAGGAGGGACGGCTTTGCAGTACATTGATCCTCTCCCCGCCGGGTTTGGGAAAGACCACGCTGCTGCGGGACCTCATCGCCTGCATCTCCAACGGGGAGGGAACGGAACCCCAGCGGGTGGGCGTGGTGGACGAGCGGGGAGAGCTGGGCAGCGGTCCTCTGCGCCGTCAGCTGGGTTCCCGGACCGACGTGCTGGAAAACTGCCCCAAAGCCATGGGGACCTTGATGCTCCTCCGGGGCATGGCCCCCCAGGTGCTGGCGGTGGACGAGATCACCGCCCCGGAGGATTTACAGGCCATCCAGGAGGCGGCAGGCTGCGGGGTGGTCCTGCTGGCTACGGCCCACGGAGGGAACACGCGGGAGCTGCGCCTGCGCCCGCTCTACCGGAATTTATTGGATCAAGGCATCTTCCGCCGCTTCGTGTCCATCTCTCAAACAGAGGGCCAGCGGCGCTACACAGTCTGGAAGGGAGGCGGGGAGGCATGACGGCGTACTTGCTGGGAAAGCTCCTGCTGCTCACAGGCTGTACCGCCCTGGGCGTCCAGCGGTCCCTGAACCTGAAACACCGGACCGCCTGCCTCTGGGAACTGCGCCGGGCGTTGGAGTCCCTGGGCCGGGAGCTGACATTCTCCCTGCGTCCCTTGGGGGAGCTGATGGAGCAGGCCCGCCGGGAGAGCCGGGAGGAGACGGCGGTGCTCTTCGCCCTCTGCCAGGAACACTTCCGCCGCAGCGGCGGGGAAAGTTGGGCGGAGAGCTGGACCGCCGCCCTGGAAGAGTCGCCCTTGCCCTTAAAGGAGACGGACAAGCGTCTGCTCCAGGAGGCGGGACCGGTGCTGGGCCGCTACGATGGCGAGGACCAGCGCCGGGCCCTGTCGGGCATCCTGACCCGCCTCCAGGAGCAGGCGGAGGAGGCCAGAGTGGAGGAACAGCGGCTCTTTCGGGTCTATGTGACCCTGGGCGCGGCGGCGGGCCTATTCTGCCTCATCCTCCTATGAAAGAAAACAGGCATGGCGGGGGAGGTGGACGCATACAGTGAGAGGAACGGAAGAACGGGGGACGAGCGTCCCCGCAAAGGAAAGGAAGGAGCAGCGGCATGGACGTAGATCTGATCTTCAAAATCGCGGCGGTGGGGATCTTGGTGTCGGTTTTGAACCAGGTGCTGACCCGCTCAGGCCGGGAGGAGCAGGCCACCATGACCACGCTGGCGGGTCTGATCGTGGTGCTGATGATGGTAGTGCAGAAGATCAGCGATCTTTTCGAGCTGGTCAAGGCCCTCTTCGGACTGTGATGGGCCATGGAGATGATCGCCTTTGGCGCGGTGGGGATCGTGGCGGCGCTGTGCGCGGTGGTGGTTCGCCAGCGGTCGCCGGAAATCGCCCTGCTGCTGGCCCTCTCGGCCTGCGTGCTCCTGCTGTGGAATACTCTGCCCATCCTGGAGACCATCCGGGACGTCCTCCAGGAGCTGGCGGACGTGGCCGAGATCTCTCCGGCGGTGCTGCGGCCCATGCTGCAGACGGTGGGGCTGGCGGTGGTGACCCGGCTCTCCTGCGCCCTGTGCCGGGACGCGGGGGAAGGCGGCATCGCCTCCTTCCTGGAGCTGGCGGGGAGCGCGGCGGCGGTGCTGGTGGCCCTTCCCCTCTTAAAAATGGTGCTGCAGCTCATCGGCGATTTGTTGTAGCCCGGGGCCTGCTGCTCTGTCTGCTGACCGCATTGCTCCTCGGCCCTCCGGCCCTGGCCTTGGACGAGGACGGTTTTACGGACAAGCTGGCCGAGACCTGGGGGATGTCGGAACTGGAACGGGCCGGGGAGGAATACACCGGCGGCGCGCGGATCAGCCAGGATTTGGATGTAGGCGGGTCCTTGAAGCAGATCGGGGAAAAGGGCATGGACAGCCTGGAGGGCTTAGTGAAAAGCACCCTGCGCAGCTGTCTGCTGATCTTGGTCATCACCCTGCTCTGCGGTCTGGCGGAGGGGCTGGAGGCCAGCACCGGCGGGGACCCCTTAAAACTCACCACCCTGGCGGCCATCCTCTCCATCACCGCCGTGGCGGTGGGGGACGTGCACTCCCTCCTGGGCATGGGGGAGGAGACCATTTCCAACATGGAGGCCCTGGGGGACATTCTCCTCCCGGCGGTATCCATGGCCACAGCGGCCAGCGGGACCCCGGCCTCGGCGGCGGTGAAGTACGGCATCACGATTATTTTTTCCGACCTGCTCATCCGCCTCATCCACCGGCTGCTGATCCCCCTGTGCTATGCCTATGTAGCGGCAGGGGTGGCCTGGGCGGCTTTGGGCAATGAGGGACTGAAACGGGTGGGAGCCCTGCTGAAATGGCTCATCACCATCCTGCTGTCGGTCTTTCTCCTGGCCTTCATCGCCTATCTGAACCTCTCCGGGGTGATCTCCGGAGGCGCGGATGCGGCCACGGTGAAGGCGGCCAAGTTTACCATCTCCAACATGGTTCCCGTGGTGGGCGGGGTAATCTCCGACACGGCGGAGACCCTCCTGGCCGGAGCCGGTGTCCTGCGCAACGCGGCGGGGGTGTTCGGGATGCTGGCGGTGCTGGGGATCTGCATGGTGCCCTTCCTGAACCTGGGCCTGCATTACTTATTGTATAAGTGTACCGCCGCTTTGGCGGCGACGGCCTCCGGCAACGGACGGGTCACCGGCCTCATCGAGCAGCTCAGCACGGCCTTCGGCCTGATTTTGGCCATGACCGGCTCCTGCGGGGTGCTGCTGGTGGTGGCGATGATCTCCACCGTTTCCACGGTGGCGGGATAGGGGGGATGAAGGATGACGCTCATACGGACTTGGCTGCTCAGCGTCACAGTTTCTGCCATGGTCATTGCGGTGGCGGAGGCCCTGATGCCCGAGGGCAGTGTCAAGCGGGTGGGGAAGCTCACCGGCGGCTTGATCCTGATCCTGGGCCTGCTCCAGCCGCTGACCCACTTGAGCTATGACGATCTCTATGACCTGGTGGAGGGCCTGCCGGCGGCCCAGCTCCAGCAGGAGAAGCTGGCGGAGGAGAGCAGCCAGGCGTGGAAAACGGGCATAGAGCAGGAGCTTGCCTCATATATTGTGGACAAAGCGGCCCAGTTGGGGGCCACCTGCGGGGCCGCTGTAACGTGCAGCCTGGGAGAGGACGGCGTGCCCGTCCCGGAGCGGGCTCAGATCACGGGACACCTGACGGCGCAGCAGAAGGAGGCCCTCTCCGACTGCCTGACCCAGGAGCTGGGCATTCCCCGGGCGGCACAGGGATTCGTAGAAGAGGGAGGACCATGAACGGGAGAGATGTACTGCGCCAATGGACGCAAAAATGCAAAGGGAAGGGACGGCACCCTGTGTTGTGGCTGCTGCTTTTGGCGGGCCTGCTGCTGCTGGTCCTTCCCACAGGAGGAGAGGAGGGAGAAGAGCAGGAGCGGGAGCAGGCGAACTGGAGTTACAGCCTGGAGGAGACGGAGGCGCGCCTGGCCCAGACCCTGTCCAAGATCGAAGGCGCGGGGGAGGTGACGGTGATGCTCACCGTCCAGGACAGCCCCCGCAAGGTCCTGGCGGAGGACCGGGACCAGGAGGAGCGGGGCGAGCGGTCCGAGACGGTGGTCCTCTCCCGGGGGAGCAGTCTCCAGGAGACGGTGACGGTTCAGGAAGTCCTGCCCCGGTACCAGGGTGCGCTGCTGGTCTGTCCCGGCGGCGACGACCCGGAAGTCCGGCTGAAGCTCACCGAGGCCACAGCGGCGCTCACCGGCCTTGGAAGCGATAAAATATCCATCAGTAAAGGAAAGTGAGGAACTCTTATGAAACTCTGGAAACGCAATGCCATCGCGGCGGCCATCGTCCTTTTTGTGTGCGGTGCGGTCTACCTGAACTGGAGCTATGCCCAGGACACCGAGGCGGGGAAGAATCTGGGGGAAGCGGCCTTAGTGGGCAGCGACTCTCTCCTGCGCACTGGAGACGGCGATACCGCCGCCCAGGACGGCAAGGACGCCAAAGACACCAAGGATGCCAAAACAGGCAAGGACGTCAAGGACGGCCAGGACACGGCCAAGGAGCCCGGCGCGGCCTCCGGGACCTACTTCTCCACAGCCCGTCTCAATCGCCAGCAGGCCCGGGACAACGCCCTGTCCCTGCTCCAGGAGGCGGCAGGGGATGAGAAGGCGGACCAGAACTCCATCGACGAAGCCAACGCGGCCATACAGACCATGGCGGGATACACCGTCACCGAGGCCCAGATCGAGAACCTCATCACCGCCAAGGGCTATGCCGACTGCGTGGCCTTCCTGGGAGAGGACAGCATCAGCGTGGTGGTCTCTGCGGTGGAGAACGGCATGACGGACACGGACGCGGCCCGGATCGGGGAAATCGTCATGGAACAGACGGGTCTCAAGGCCGACCAGATCAAGATCATCGAGGCGGAATGACCCCGTTGGGTACTTAACGTTGATCCATTAGACTGCAAGCGCAGCCCTTCCTTACAGATGAGATCCGTAGGGAAGGGCTGCGTTCTCACACAAGGCTTCCTTTTTTTCGCAGGCTGCGGTATACTAGGGGAAAAAGGAGGCGGATCGCAACATGGGAAAGACAGGGAAACGATGGCTGATCTTCGGCAGCGGCGTCCTGCTGGGTGCGGCTCTGGCACAGCGGCAGGGGAGACCCGCCGCCGGCCGGTCCTCTCTGGCGGAGCAGATCGGTCAGGCGAAGATCCAGCGGAAAATGGAGCAGCTGCGCCACGGCTATGAGCAGCAGGACCGGATGCGCCGGGAGTTCACAGCCAACGTCACCCACGAGCTGAAAACACCGCTGACTTCCATCTCCGGCTACGCGGAGATCATCCGGGAGGGTTTAGTAAAAACTGAGGACATCGGACGCTTTGCCGGTAAGATTTACGAGGAGGCCCAGCGCCTCATCACCCTGGTGGAGGACATCCTGAACCTCTCCCGTCTGGATGAGGGCGCGCCGCCTCCGGAGCAGCTGGTCCGGGTGGACTTGTACCGGCTTTGCGAGGAGGCCATTGCCTCCTTGGGCAAGGCGGCCCGCCAGCGGGACATCCAGATGCAGCTCTCCGGCCAGCATCTCATGGTGGACGGCTCGGAGAAGATCTTGCGGGAAATCGTCTACAACCTCTGCGACAATGCGGTGAAGTACAACAAGGAACAGGGGCGGGTGGAGGTTTCCGTTGCCCGGGAGGGGGAGCGGGTGGTGCTCTGCGTCCAGGACACCGGCATCGGCATCGCGCCCCAGGAGACCGAGCGGGTTTTCGAGCGGTTCTACCGGGTGGACAAAAGCCACTCCAAGGAAATCGGCGGGACCGGTTTAGGATTGTCCATCGTCAAACACGCCGCCGCCTGCCACGACGCCAAGGTCCAGCTGGACAGCCAGCTGGGCCGGGGAACCCGGGTGCGGGTCCTCTTCCACCCGGCGGGGGAGGAGCGGCCATGATCTTTGCCCTAGCTCCCCAGGCGGAAAAAGCCCTGAACATTTTGCAGCGGGCAGGCCACGAGGCGTGGATCGTGGGCGGCTGTGTCCGGGACTTCCTTCTGGGCCGGATCCCCACGGACTACGATCTGACCACGTCCGCGCTGCCCCAGGAGATCCGGGCGGCGTTTTCCGGCCATCGCACCCTGGACATCGGCGAAAAACATGGTACAGTGACGGTCCTTCTGGAGGGCCTGCCCCTGGAGATCACCACCTACCGCGTAGACGGGGGTTCCTCCGATGCCCGCCACCCGGACCAGGTCCGGTTCACCCGCAGTCTGCGGGAGGACGCGGCCCGACGGGACTTTACCATCAACGCCATGGCCTACGCTCCTGGTCAGGGCTTGCAGGATTTTTTTGGCGGACAGGAGGATTTGGACCGGGGCATCCTCCGCTGTGTGGGGGACCCGGCCCGCCGCTTCCAAGAGGACGCCCTGCGCATTCTCCGGGCCCTGCGCTTCTCCGCGACCCTGGGCTTTCCTTTGGAGGAGGAGACCGCGGCCGCGGCCCATGCCCAGGCGTGGCTGCTGGAGGGACTCTCCGCCGAGCGGGTCCGTGGGGAGTTGGGACGGCTGATCCGGGGGAAGGACGCAGGCCAGGTCCTGGAACACTATCCCGAGATCTTAGGGGTGGTCCTGCCGGAACTCCTGCCGATGATCGGCCTTGACCAGCGCAGCCGCTATCACAGCTATGATCTGCTCACCCACACCGCCCGGGCCGTGGACCACACCCCGCCGGCCCTGACGATCCGTCTGGCGGCGCTCTTCCACGACTGCGGGAAGCCGGAGTGCTTCACCCTGGACAAGGACGGCGAGGGACACTTCTACGGCCACCCCGGCCACAGCGCCGCTTTGGCGGCAGAGGCCCTGTCCCGTCTGCGCTTTCCCAAACGGGTCCAGGAGGAGGCGGTGACGCTGATCCGTTACCACGGCGCCCAGATCCAGCCGCAGAAGCTGAAACGCTGGCTGAACAGGCTGGGTCCCCAGACTTTTTTCCACCTGCTGGCTCTCCAGCGGGGGGACACCTTGGCCCTGGCCCCTGCCTATCGGGATCGGGTCCAGGCATTGGATGCCCTGGCGGCCCAGGCCCGGGCGCTGCTGCGGGAAAAACCCTGCTTAACGGTGAGGGACCTGGCGCTCAACGGACATGACATGATGGCCCTGGGCTACCAAGGCCGGGAGATCGGAACGGCTCTGGGCCTGCTTTTGGAAGCGGTACTGGAAGGGCGGTGCGCCAACGAGAGGGAAGAACTGCGACAATATCTGACACGAAACCCTCCCCTCTGACCCTGGAGAGGGGAGGAACGGGGCGAAGAAAATGGCTAAAAATACAAAAAAACCGGGTCTGACGTGAGCAATATGCTAAAAAATCAAATTTTCTCTTTCTTTTTTCTATACAGTGTGATATACTGTAGCCACTCAAAACGTTCGCTTTTCCCGCACACAAGGTTGCCATCCTTTCCGGCTGGGCTGCCTTCGGCGCTTTCGTTGCCATCATTCCTTGGGAAGCCATCCAGATCACCGACGTTCTGGGTTACCTCTTCCCGCAGCTGATCGCGGGCGATCCCCTCTACAGCGTGATGGAATCCGGCATCTATCTGACCCACATCATCATCGGCGTGATCTGCTCTCTGCTGATCTTCGCCCTGAACATGCGTGGTCTGGCCTCTGCCGCCTTCGTGCAGAAGATCCTTTGTATCTTCCTGGTGGGCTGCGCTGTGGTCGGTGCCATCGCCGCTCTCATCGGCGGCAACGCAGAGAACCTGCGTCCTATCTATGACGTGAGCAATCCTGAAATCTACGGCTCCGCTGCGGAGGACCTGAAGGAAGTCAGCCACAACTCCTTGTTCGGCGGCTGCTTCGCCATCGTGGCCCAGGCGGCCTTCTTCCTGGCTGGCTTCGAGACCATCCCCCAGGGTGTTGAGGATGCCGGCGGCGACATCAAGAGCGTGGGCAAGACCGTTGTTCTGTCTGTGTCCATGGCTTGTACCTTCTATGCCATCCTGCTGTTCTGCTTCGGCTACGGCTATCCCTGGCAGGAGTTCGCACATCTGAGCCGTCCCGCCGCTTCCACCATGTTCAAGTTGGTCTTCCCGGGTGCTGCCGGCCAGATCCTGTTCTGGGTCCTCACCATCGGCGCCATCGCCGGTCTGTTCACCACTTGGAATGGCTTCTTCACCGCTTCCGCCAACCTGCTCATGGCTATGGCCCGCGGTCGTCTGATTCCCCAGGTCTTTGCCAAGCAGAATGCCAATGGCGTTGCGGTTGTCGGTCAGGTCGTCTGCCTGTGCCTGTCTCTGATGGGTCCCTTCCTGGGCGCTAACCTCATCGATTCCATCACCTGCTTCTCGGCGGCGGCATTCATGCTGTCCTGGACCCTGACGGCATGGTCCCTGGTCATGCTGCGTGTCAAGCATCCCGAGATGGAGCGTCCCTATAAGATCCCCGGCGATCTGGGCATGGGTCTGTTTGCAGCCATCGTGATGACCATCGTCTTCGTGGGTGCCTTCATCAAGGTCAGCCCCTTCTTCGTGGGTGTGCTGTCCATCAAGATGTTCGTCATCTGGGTTGTCATCGGCATCGTGTTCTATCTGGTCTCCGGCGGTCAGCGCCGCGGCCTGAGCGAAGCAGAGCTGGAAGCCGGCGTGTTCGGCGAACACAAGGGTTGATCGCTGAGACGTACATCCGCAAAACCTGCGCGTAAACGCACATAAAGGAGAATATCATGCAAGAAGAAAGTACCATCCTAACGGAGATCGCTTCCCCTGATGTTATTATGATGGAGGTTTTGATTTACTGCGCGGCAAGTATCGCCATCCTCATGCTCATGAGCACCTTCGCCAAGAAGAAGCTGGGCGGGGAGCGGGCCTTAGCCTACCAGTCGCTGACAGGGATTCGTACCCTGGCGGTGCTGCTGATTTGCGGCTTCACCTTTGTAGTGGGCATGCTGTGCCTGACCCAGGACTTTACTTGCAGCAGAGGGACTCTGACCTACTTTGGTCTGCCGTACTTTCTGGCGTTGATGTTCTATATGTTCCAGATGATCGGCAGAGTCCGGGCGGAGAGCAAACGGCACCTGTGATCATCGCGTTACAAAGCATGGCAAGCGTCGGGCACGCAAAGTGTCCGGCGCTTTTTCGTGCCTGAGCACACAAAAAAGCAAAAAAGTCAAGCAGAAAAGGAAGGATGCAGCGGGTAAAAAGTGGCGAAACAGAGATAGCATTGGGAAAGGCGCAGCCCTTCCCAAGCTCTAAGGGCCAACTTTTTAAGATTCATAGCAGCAAACTTAAGCCTCACCCAGCAAGAAACCCGGGCCAGATCTCGATGGTGCGTATAGCGCAAGCCACGCCTTTCTTTGGCATCAGCAAAGACTTGCTCGGTGGTTTGTTTCCGCAAGGTGTAAAGCTCCTTGCCCAGCTGTGTTTTCCGAAGCGGCTCCACAAGATCAAGGGATTCCTGCGGTTACTTCTACCCCCAAAACCCAGCCGCGCTGGTTGCAGGCGGTGTGGGCCTCATAGGCAAATTGCCGTTTATGCTCTCCTTTGGCGACCTGTTCCTTTTGGAATTTCTTTTTATTGGCCGATGTCTTGATGTGCGTTCCGTCAATAAACACCGTGCCGGGGTCCACCATCCGTTGATTCAACGCTGAGGATGTGGGCAAAAATCTCCTCGCTCAGCTCCGGCGGGAATCGCTGACAGAAGGCATAGCTTACGGTTGCAAAATGCGGGATCTTCTCCAATAAGTTATACCCCAGAAACCACCGGTACGCTATATTCACCTGGATCTCCCGGTATGTTTGCCGCAGCGATGGGATCCCAAACAAATGCTGGATCAGCACCATTTTGATCAACACCACAGGGTCTGTTCCTGGCCGTCCAACATCCTTGCAATAATAGGGTTCTAACCCAGGTTGAAAAGCGCCGCAGTTTCTCCCTGCGGCGCTTTCCTTCCTAGACCATTTTGCCCATAACGTGCAAAAACTGCTCCACCTCCCGGGGGGTGTTGAATGCGGAAAAGCTGATGCGCACCGTACCGGTGCTCCCGGTCCCCGCCGTATCGTGGGCCAGGGGAGCGCAGTGGAACCCCGCGCGCACGGCGATGCCCCGCTCTCCCAGGGATTGGGCCACCTGTCCGGCATCCATCCGGCCCACCCGAAAGGACAGCACCCCGCTCTGGGTGCCCGGCCCGCCCGCAAAGACTTCCACACCAGGGAGACGCCGCAGCCCCGCTGCCGCCTGCTCCTTCAGCGCCGTCTCGTGGCGCAGCAGACGCTGGGTCCCCTTCCAGCGCAGAAAGCGCAGACCCTCCAGCAGGCCCGCCGCGCCGGGGATGTTGTGGGTCCCCGCCTCCAAGCGGTCCGGCAGGAAGGGGGGCATTTCCTGGAGCCGGGACGCGCTCCCGGTCCCGCCGAACAGCAGCGGTTCCCCGCTCTGGCGGCACAGCAGCAGGCCTGTGCCCTGGGGGCCGTAGAGGCCCTTGTGCCCGGGCATCGCCGCGTACTCCGCCCCCCAATCCTCCATGGTGAGAGGAAGAACTCCGGCGCTCTGGGAGGCATCGACAATCAGCGGCACCTGCCGCCGGCGGCAGAGCCTCGCTGCTTCTCCTACCGGAAGGATGTAGCCAAACACGTTGGACACATGGGTGCAGACCACCACGTCCGCTCCCAAGCTCAGGCCCAGCTCCAGCTCCTCCAGAAAGCGGTCTGGAGAGAACAAGGGGGCGCGAACCGCCCGGAGCCGGACGCCCGGGATCGCCGCCAGGGGGCGGGTCACGGCGTTGTGCTCCCATCCTGAGAGCAGGACCGTATGCCCCGGACGGACCAGGCTATGGATGGCCAGATTCAGGCCGTGGGTGGCGCTGGTGGTGAGGATCACCCGCTCCGGCTCCCGGACCTGGAACAGGGCCCCCGCTGTCTCCCGGCAGGCCAGCAGGACCCGAGAGGCCCGGGCGGCAGGCCCGTAGTCCCCCCGGCCCGGGCTGGTCATGGAGGACACGGCCCGGGCCATGCTCCGGGGTACGCTAGGAGGCTTTTGGAGGGTGGTAGCGGCACTGTCGAAATAAATCACACCGTCACCTCCTGATAGCCGTAGCCGTTGGACCCCACATAGATCCCCAGGTAGGGCAGGCCCGTGCGGTTGAGAACGGTCATGGCCCGGGACAAATTCCGGGCGGCCACCTTGACGGAGTAGCTGCATCCAGTGGGAGAGATCTCCGCCGGGGAACGCATGAGACGGGCGGGAATCCCGGCCCGCTCCAGGACATTGGCCACCCGCTGGCCATAGGTCAAGGATCGACACATGATGAGATAGTACATAAAAAAGCTCCTCCCATGCCCATCTTATGCACAGGAGGAGGAACGGTGTCACATTTTATCCCGGCCCCGCTCCGGGACCCAGGGGCTGGAGCAGGACCACGCCGTGGGCGGCGATGCCCTGTTCCCGGCCGGTAAAGCCTAAGCCTTCCTCGGTGGTGGCCTTGACGCTGATGCAGTCCACCGGCAGGCCCATGACCCGGGCATAGTTCTGCCGCATCTGGGGGATATGGGGCCGGAGCTTGGGCTGCTGGGCCAGGATGGTCAGGTCTATGTTGCCCACCTGCCAGCCAGCCTGCCGCAGCAGCTCCACCACCCGGCCCAGCAGCGACAGGCTGGACGCTCCGGCGTAGGCCGGGTCCTGGTCTGGGAAGTGGACGCCGATGTCCCCCAGAGCCGCCGCCCCCAAGAGGGCATCCATCAGGGCGTGGGTGACCACGTCCGCATCGGAGTGGCCCAAAAGCCCCAGGTGGTGGGGGATATCCACCCCCCCCAGGATCAGCTTTCGGCCAGGGACCAGCCGGTGGACATCGTAGCCGTGTCCAATACGCATTGCGATCTGCCTCCTTCAAAACCCCCGGCGGTGGGCCAAGATCAGTTCTCCCAGGACCAAATCCGACGGTGTGGTAATCTTGATGTTTTCCTCGCTGCCCTGGGTGAGGCAGACGGGAAAGCCCAGGCGTTCCACAGCCGCGCAGTCGTCGGTGAGGACCACGCCGTCCTGCCGGGCTTTGTGCAGGGCCCCTTTGATGAGGCCCGCCTCAAAAATCTGGGGGGTCTGGATGGCAGCTAAGCTATCCCGATCCAAGGTCTCCACCGCCGTTCCATCCTGGACGCGTTTCACCGTGTCTTTCAAGGGAATGGCCGGGGCCGCCGCGCCCCGCGCCCGGGCTTTGGCAATGGTCTCCTCCAGCACCGGCTCCGTCAGGAAGGGACGGGCCCCGTCGTGGATGGCGATGAGGTCCGCTTTCGGGTCCGTCTCTCCCAGCCCCGCCAGCACTGAATCCGTCCGGCTCTCGCCCCCCTTCACCAGACGGCGGACCTTGGTCATGCCCTTCTGGCTGCACAGGTTCCCGATGGGGACCATCAAGTCCTCCCGGGTAACGATGACGATCTCATCCACCAGATCACTGGCCTGAAGGGGGGCCAGGGCGTGGAGGAGGATGGGGACGGAACCCAGGGGGCAGAGGATCTTGTCGATCCCGCCCATCCGCCGGGCGCTTCCCGCCGCCACCACCACCGCCGAACAGAACGGACGCGGGGGTTCCGGCGTCCCGAATAGCTTTTTCAAAAGGCCCATAATCTCTCCTTCCCACCTTACGGACAGCCTTCCTGCAGCAGGTCCACCCAGGCACGGTCTCTCCCGCACCTAGGCATGAATGGCCTGATCCACCCGGCACTCCGCCTCCTGATAGCTGATGCACTGGGCCAAGCCGATCTCAGAGGCCAGGATCTGCCGGGCTGTGTGGAGCATCTTCCGCTCCCCGGTGGACAGGCCCCGGCGGCTGTCCCGCCCGGTGAGGCCCTTCACCACCTTCGCCACCTCCATCAGGTCCCCGCTCTTCAGGCGGAGCATATTGTCCCGGTACCGGTGGTTCCAGTTGGTGTCCATCTGTACCTCCAGGCCCGGAATCTCGCCCAGGACCCGCTCCGTTTCATCGCAGCTGTGGATGGCCCGCACGCCGATGACCTCACAGGTGTCGATGGGGATCATCACCTGCATACTGCCTGCCGGCAGTTTCAGGCTGTAATAGCCCCGGACGACGCCGTTGACCTTCCGTTCTACGATCTCGTCTACCACCCCTGCTCCATGCATGGGGTGGACGATCTTATCCCCTACCCGGAACATCGAAACACCTCCCGCGTGCTCCCCTTATGAACTTCTGCTTCCTTCTGTCTCCTGGTTTTTTCTTCCCAGACAGACAGTTTTTCCCTGTCTGTCTGGATTCCTATTTCTTATTGTACTCCATCTCCCATTTTCTTGCAAGGTTTTTTCTGCACAGATTCCCACGAAATCGGGATTTTTTGTAAAAAAGCCGGACCGGCGTTAGAAAACTCTAACGCCGGTCCGGGTCTTGTTTTGAGAATTAGGCTTCTCTCATGCGAGCAAAGCACTCGCTGCAGTATACAGGGCGGTCAGACTTGGGCTCGAAGGGGACGCGTGCTTCGCCCCCGCAGGATGCGCAAACCGCGGCGAAGTACTCCCGGGGACCGCGGGATGCGGCCTTACGGGCGTCACGGCAGGCCTTGCAGCGCTGAGGCTCGTTCTGGAACCCTCTCTCTGCGTAAAACTCCTGCTCACCTGCGGTGAAAACAAACTCGTTCCCACACTCTTTGCATACTAAGGTCTTATCTTCGTACATGCTTCTGAATCCTCTCTTTGACTTGATGGCCCTCTTGGGTCAGATGATAATATGCGATCAGCTTTCGCTGTAACCGCCGCGGGATAGATACTGTGCGATCTTGCGCCGGATGCGCTGCACAGCGTTGTCCACCGCCTTCGTGGACCGTGATACCTCTTTGGCAATCTCAGAATAGGAGGACCCTCTGAGATACAACGCGAGGACCTGCCCTTCCAGCTGGGACAGCTGGGTCTGGATAGCCTCCTCCAACGCACTCAGATCCTCCTGGTGGATCACAAGGTCTTCCGGGTTTTCCTGTCTATGTCCGACCATGCCAAGGGGAGCCTGGTTCGCCAAAAAGAGGGCTGCTTCCAAAGAAACGCCGTTATTTAATGGCTGATGCTTGCCGCCGGCGGCGCTGCGCACCGCAGAGACGATCCGGCGGCGCACGCAAACAGCGGCAAAGGTACGAAAGAGCGCGCCCCGGTCCGCCCGATACTCTCGGATGGCCGTGAGCAGGCCCATCATTCCCTCTTGGATCAGGTCCTCGCTGTCCCCTCCCGTGAGGAAAAAGGGACGGGCGCAGGTCCGTACCAAGCGGGTGTGCCGCAGGACGAGGGTCTCTTCCGCGCCGCGGTCTCCCCCGGCGGCCTGGGCACACAACTGCTCATCTGTCATATTGTTTTGACTAATATTCGCAGTATCCATATACTTTCAAATTCATTATAAAGTAACTCTTCGGAGAAGTCAAGGAAATTATAAAGTTTATACGAAATTTGAAAAACAGGATAGTGTTTTTGTGTAACTTTTCTTCAAATTTCATCGCTTCCCCTGTTAAGTCGGCTTTTTGTCTTCCTTTTTGCGGCACTTTTACAGCCTGAGCTGCTCCTGCCCCTGGAACGGCAGACCCAAATGCTGGTAGGCCAGAGGGGTCACACAGCGGCCCCGGGGGGTCCGGGTGAGGAACCCCATCTGCATCAGGTAAGGCTCATAGACGTCCTCCAAGGTCACCGCCTCCTCGCCCACGGTAGCGGCCAAGGTCTCCAGTCCCACCGGACCGCCGCCGTAATGGGTGATGATGCTGCGCAGCATCCGCCGGTCCACCTCATCCAGCCCCAAGTAGTCTACCTCCAGGGCCGTGAGGGCTTGGTCCGCCACATTCTTCGTGATGACCCCTCCTGCCCGAACCTGGGCGTAATCCCGGACCCGGCGCAGGAGCCGGTTGGCGATGCGGGGGGTGCCCCGGGCCCGGCGGGCGATCTCCGCCGACCCCTCTTCCTCAATGGGGACGTTCAGGATGCCCGCGCTGCGGGTGATGATCTGGGATAGCTCCTCGGGACTGTAGAGCTCCAGGCGCAGGATCACGCCGAAGCGGTCCCGGAGGGGGGCCGAGAGCTGACCCGCCCGCGTTGTGGCCCCGATCAGGGTGAATTTGGGCAGGTCCAGGCGGATGGAGTTGGCCGACGGGCCTTTGCCGATGATGATGTCTATGGCATAATCCTCCATGGCCGGATACAAGATCTCTTCCACGGCCCGGTTCAGGCGGTGGATCTCGTCCACAAAGAGGATGTCGTTCTCGTTCAAGTTGGTCAGCAGCGCCGCCAAGTCCCCCGGCTTCTCAATGGCCGGACCGGAGGTGATGCGCACGTTGACCCCCATCTCGTTGGCGATGATCCCCGAGAGGGTGGTCTTGCCCAGGCCCGGCGGGCCATGGAGCAGGACGTGGTCCAAGGGTTCCCCCCGGAGTTTGGCGGCGTCGATGAAAATAGATAGGTTCTCCTTGGCCTTGGCCTGGCCGATGTACTCTTGCAGGCGTTTCGGACGCAGGGAACCCTCCCCGCTGTCCTCCTGCAAGAGGGCACTGGTCACCAGGGGGGACTGCTGGGCCTCTTCATGGGAAAAGTCGATGCTCACAACCGCCGCCCCCTCACTTCACCATCCGGCGCAGGGCCTGACGGATGATCTCCTCCAAGGGCAGGGCATCCAGGTCCAGGCCCTTGAGGGCCGATGCGATCTCACCGGCACTGTAGCCCAGCACCGCCAAGGCGGCGGAGGCCTCGGAGGTCTTGTCCTGGGGGATCACGGTGACGGCCATGCCGCCCTGCTCTCCTTCCGCAGACAGCTGGCCCTTGGCCAGCTTATCCTTCAGTTCCAGGATGATCCGCTGGGCGATCTTCTTCCCAATCCCCGGCGCCGCGGTCAGGGTCTTTTCGTCCCCAGTGATGATGGCCGCCGCCAAGCCCTCCGGCGTAGTGGCGGAGAGCACCGAAAGCGCCGCCTTGGGTCCTACCCCGGAGATACTGATGAGCATCTGGAAACAGCTGCGCTCGTTTTCCGAGGCGAAGCCGTAAAGCTCCATGGCGTCCTCCCGGACATTCAGATGTGTATACAGCTTGGCCTCCTCCCCCACCTGGAGACGGGAGAGGGTGTGGCTGGTGGTGCTGCAGGCAAAGCCTACGCCGCCGCAGTCCATGACCGCCAAGTTCGGGGCCAAGTGGCCCACGGTCCCTTTCAGGTAATACAGCACAGAGCGGTCTCCTTCCTTACAGATACCCCGACAGGCGGGAGGTATGGGAGCGGGCGTGACACAGGGCGATGGCCACCGCGTCCGCCGCGTCGTCGGGCTTGGGGACGGCCTGTAAGTGCAGGAGGCGTTTGGTCATATCCATGACCTGCCGCTTCTCCGCCTTGCCGTAGCCCACCACCGCCTGCTTTACCTGGGAGGGGGTGTATTCAAAGATCGAGACCCCCAGGCGGGCCGCTGACGCCAAGATCACCCCCCGGGCTTGGGCGACCCCGATGCCCGTGGTGACGTTGGTGTTGAAGAATAACTCCTCGATGGCCATGACCTCTGGGGAAAACTCCCGAATCAAGGTCTCCATGTCCTCCTGAATCTGGAGCAGGCGCCGGGGCATGGGCACCCCCGCCGGGGTGTTGATGGCCCCGCAGCCTAAAAGCTGCGCGCGTCCTCCCTCCGCTTCCAGGATGCCGAAGCCCACGATGGCATAGCCGGGGTCGATGCCTAATATGCGCACCTCAGCCCTCCAAACGGGCCTCCAGGTCCTTTAATTCCTGGCGCAGGGCTGCGGGGAGTTTATCGCCGAAGCGTTCGTAGAAGGCATGGATGCCTTCGCACTCCTTCTTCCAACCCTCCGGGTCGACCCGGAGCAGGCCGGCCAGGGTGTCCCGGGTGATGTCCACGCCCTCCAGGTTCATGTCCTCGGGCTTGGGCAGGTAACCGATCTGGGTCTCCTGGGCCCCGGCCTCGTCGAAGCAGCGTTTTAAGATCCACTCCAGGACACGCAGGTTCTCGCCGAACCCGGGCCAGATGAAATTGCCCTGGTCATCGGTCTGGAACCAGTTGACGTTGAAGATCTTGGGTGGGTTGGTGAGGACCTTTTCCATATCCAACCAGTGCTGCCAGTAGTCGGCCATGTGATAGCCGCAGAAGGGCAGCATGGCCATGGGGTCCCGGCGGGTCTCTCCTACGGTGCCTTCCGCCGCGGCAGTCTTCTCCGAGCCCATAATGGAGCCCATAAAGACCCCGTGCTGCCAGCTGCGGGACTGGTACACCAGGGGTACCGTCTTCGCCCGCCGCCCGCCGAAAATCATGGCGGAGATGGGCACTCCCTGGGGATCGTTGAACGCCTGAGAGATGCAGGGGCAGTTCTCCGCCGGCGCGGTAAAGCGGGAGTTGGGATGGGCCGCGGGACCCTGGGCCGTCTCGGGGCTCCAGGGGTTGCCCTGCCAGTCCAGCGCGTTGTGGGGGGGATTCTTGTCCAGTTTCTCCCACCAAACAGTATTGTCGTCCAGGTTCAGGGCCACATTGGTGAAAATCGTGCCCTTCTGGGTGGTGGCCAAGGCGTTGGGGTTGGAGTTGGCGTTGGTGCCGGGGGCCACGCCGAAGAAACCCTTCTCCGGGTTCACCGCCCACAGGCGGCCGTCAGGACCCGGGCGCAGCCATGCGATGTCATCGCCTACGCACCAGCACTTCCACCCGTTCTTCCGGTACCCCTCCGGGGGGATGAGCATGGCCAGATTGGTCTTGCCGCAGGCGGAGGGGAAGGCACCGGTAATGTAGCGCACCTCGCCCTGGGGGTTCTCTACGCCCAGGATCAGCATATGTTCCGCCAACCAACCCTCCTGCCGGCCCAGGTTGGAGGCGATGCGCAGGGCGAAGCACTTCTTGCCCTGGAGCACGTTGCCGCCGTAGCCGGAGTTGATGGACATGATGGCGTTGTCCTCGGGGAACTGCACGATGTAACGCTCCTCCGGGTCCAAGGTCCCCTTGGAATGGAGGCCCTTGATGAAGCCCTCGTCCAGATAGTCCGCCACCTGCGCCCCGACACGGGTCATGATGGCCATATTCAGCACCACATAGATGGAGTCTGTCAGCTCGATGCCGTACTTGGCAAAGGGGGACCCTACCACGCCCATGCAGTAAGGGATCACGTACATGGTCCGGCCCTTCATGGACCCGTCGTAGAGCTTGTTGAGCTTCGCGTACATCTCCGCCGGAGCCATCCAGTTGTTGGTGGGGCCGGCGTCCTCCTGACGCTCACAGCAGATGAAGGTCCGGCTCTCTACTCGCGCCACGTCAGTGGGATCGGAGCGGTGGAGATAGCAGCCGGGCAGCTTCTCCTCGTTGAGTTTATAAATCTCTCCCGTAGAACAGGCCTGCTGACGCAGCGCCTCCAGCTGGGCCTCGCTGCCGTCAATCCAGACCACCTGGTCGGGCTTGGTGAGATCCACCTGTGCGTTGATCCAATCCAGGACTGTCTGGTTTTTTATGATTTCCATTGAAACGCCCTCCTTCGTGCCTTCCCACGAATATATCACCTACATTATAAGCCTGTGCAACTTTTTATGCAAGCGGCTTCTGCTCTGATTCAAGGATTTCCCCCACTTTTCGGGATAATTCCGCGAAACTCTCAAAGCTGAGGCGCTCACCACGAATGGTTTCCGTCAAATCGCAGGCAAGGATGGCCTGACGGAGGGCCTCCTTGTCCAGCCGGGCGCCGAAATCCGCCGCCAAAGCGTTGAGCAGGGTCTTGCGCCGCTGTCCAAACGCCCCCCGGACCAGACGGAAAAACAGCGCCGGGTCCGGCACCGCCGCCGGAGGCGCTTCCCGGGTCATCAGCCGCAGCACCGAGGAGGTCACCTTAGGGGCTGGATAGAAACAGTCTGGGGGGACGTCGTAGAGCAGCTCCCCGTCGGCGTAATACTGGCACAGGAGGGTAAAGGCCCCATAGTCCGCCGTCCCCGGCTGGGCGCAGATGCGCAGGGCCACCTCCCGCTGGATCATTACCGTCACGCTCTGAAAGCACCGGCTCTCCAGCAGCGCCGTCAGCACCGGCGTGGTGATGTTATAGGGCAGGTTGGCGCACACCACCACCGGCAGGCCGGGAAATTCCTCCCGGCACAGCGTTTCCAGGTCCAGCTTCAAAATGTCACCGGGGATGATCGTTACGTTCTCCCGTCCCGCCATGGTTTCCGCCAGTACCGGCAGGAGACTGCGGTCCAGCTCCACCGCCGCCACCTTCTCCGCTCGGAGGGACAACTCCTGGGTCAGGGGGCCGATGCCCGGGCCGATCTCCAGCACCCCGATCCCCTTGGCCGCGCCGCTGGCCGCCGCCGTCTCCTGGGGGACCCAGGGAGCGATGAGGAAATTCTGTCCCAGGCGCTTGGAAAAGTGGAACCCGTGGCGGGTCAGGAGCGCCTTGATCTGCCGCTGATCACATAGATCCACCTGTCTCCCCTCCTTTCCTACCATTCTATAAAAATTCTCTTCGCCTCTATCTTACCATAGCTGTCCCGCCGGCGCAAGGGACAAGGGCCCTGCATAGGATGGAAAAAAGGAGTGTGATCAACTTGCCTAGGATCTATCTTTCGCCCTCTACCCAAGAATACAATCTCTACGTCAACGAGGGCAACGAGGAATTTTGGATGAACCTTTTGGCGGACGCCATGGAACCCCTGCTCAACGCCTCCGGCATCCTCTTCACCCGCAACACCCCGGATATGACCGCCGGCTCCTCCATTGCCGCCTCCAACCGGGGCAACTATGACCTCCACCTGGCCCTTCACACCAACGCCTCCGGGGCCCAGAACGCCGGGCAGCAGCGTGGCATCATCGCCTTCTACTTCCCCGGCAGCGCCCAAGGCATGGCCGCTGCGGACTTTTTCGTGGATGGACTGAAGATCATCTATCCCCTGCCCAATCAGGTCCGTACCCAGGCCACCACCACCTTGGGAGAAGTCCGCCTCACCCGGGCCCCATCGGTGCTGCTGGAGCTGGGTTTCCACGACAACCCAGAGGATGCCGCCTGGATCATCACCCACATCGATCAGATGGCCCGGACCCTGGTCCTGGCCCTGACGGAGTTTTTCGGTATCCCCTTCTTCACCACCAGCAACCCCCGGCCCGGGGTGGTAGATCTGGAAAGCGGGACCTTGAACGTCTACACACAGCCTGGGAACAACACCACGATCGTGGCTCAGCTCTATGACGGCGCGAGGGTGATGGTGCTCAACGAGTACAATGGCTGGTATCTCATCCGCTTCGGCGAACAGGTGGGGTATGCCTCATCGGAGTACATCGACTTGGTGTGAGCCGGTCCATCGTTCACACTTTGTTCATTCAAAGTTTGTAAATTATCCACTTCTCCCCCAGCCAGCTGTGGTATCCTAATAGCGTAGTGAACAGCCAATCATAAAAATCCTCTCTTTTCTCTCTCTTCCTATTTGATACAACCACTAGCGGGAAGGACGGATGCCTCGGGGCATCCGTCCTTCTCAGTCTGTCAAAAAACCTCGCCAAGGGCGAGGTGAGCCCTTCCCAGAAAAACGGACACAAAAAGTGAAGAAAAAATGGAATGATTCGAGAGGTATTCGTTACCGGTGGTTATGCAGCGGAGC
>JAAWAE010000050.1 GCA_022792035.1 Ruminiclostridium sp.
GCCAGCGTCGTTACAGCGGTGACAGACGACAATAAGGAGGTCTTCACGATGGAAATTGTGAAGATGAAATTATCAGAGCTGAACCCGGCGGAGTACAACCCCCGGAAGGCTCTCAAGCCGGGAGACCCGGCCTATGAAAAACTGAAGGCATCCATCCTCTCCTTCGGGAATGTGGAACCCATCGTGTGGAACCGCAGCACAGGGAACGTGGTCGGTGGCCATCAAAGGCTTCGCGTTCTTCTGGACCTGGGCGTAACAGAGAGCGAGGTCAGTGTGGTCGACCTGTCCGAGGTGGACGAAAAACGATTGAACATCGCCCTCAACAAAATCACTGGCGAATGGGATGATGATAAGCTGACATCCCTGCTGGCTGAACTCACCTCCGCCGGCGCGGATGTATACCCCACCGGCTTTGACGAGCAGGAGCTTTCCTCCATGTTCGCCGACCTCACCAAGGCGGCCGCGCACGATGACGGTTTCGACCTCACCACTGCCCTGGAAAAAGCCTCCTTCGTGAAGCGGGGCGATGTCTGGACGGTGGGCAGGCACCGCCTGATGTGCGGCGACGCCACCTCCGCCGAAGACGTGGCCACGCTGATGGACGGAAAGAAGGCCAACCTCATCCTGACCGATCCCCCCTATGGTGTCTCCTTCAAGTCTTCGGACGGCCTGACCATCCAGAACGACTCCATTAAGGGGGATGATTTCTACCGTTTCCTTCTCCAGTCCCTCACAAACATGGTCGCCCACCTGGAACCGGGAGGGGCGGCCTATGTTTTTCATGCGGACACGGAGGGCCTTAACTTCCGCCGGGCATTTATCAATGCGGGCCTGCACCTGGCCGGGGTGTGTATCTGGGTGAAGAACTCCCTGGTGCTAGGCCGTAGCGACTATCAGTGGCAGCACGAGCCGGTCCTGTACGGTTTCCTCCAGAACGGCAAGCACCGCTGGTACTCCGACCGCAAGCAGACCACCATCTGGAACTACGACAAGCCCAAGCGAAACGAGAACCACCCCACATCCAAGCCGCTGGATCTGCTCGGCTATCCGATTCAAAATTCCTCTCAGGAGAACGCCATCGTGCTGGACACCTTCGGTGGCTCTGGCTCCACGCTCATGGCCTGTGAGCAGTTGGGCCGTATCTGCCACACAATGGATCTGGATGAAAAGTATGCCTCCGTCATCCTCCGCCGCTATGCGGAGGGTTCCGGGGACGTCGGCGACATCTATGTCCTCCGGGATGGGGAGCGTATCCCCTACGCAGACCTGGTCAAAGAGGTCGGCGCCCGTGGATAGGTTAAAGCTGGGGAGCCTGTTCGACGGCTCCGGGGGATTTCCCCTGGGTGGCCTTCTGGCTGGCATCACCCCAGTGTGGGCCTCGGAGATCGAGCCATTTCCCATCCGGGTGACCACCAAGCGGCTGCCGACGATGAAGCATTTGGGGGATGTATCCGTCATCAACGGCGCAGACATCGAGCCTGTGGACATCATCACCTTCGGCTCACCCTGCACTGACATGAGCATCGCCGGCAAGCGGGCCGGACTGGAGGGAGCTCAATCCTCCCTTTTTTATCAGGCTATCCGCATCATCAAGGAAATGAGGTGTGCAACAAATGGAAGATACCCGCGCTGGGTCTGCTGGGAGAATGTTGTCGGCGTCTTCAGCTCGAACGGGAGCTTCGACTTTAAGGCGGTCCTCGATGCGGTCATCGGCATTGTCGAGCCGGGAGCCTCGGTGCCTATGCCTGAGAAAAGCCGATGGCCCTACGCCGACGTTTACATGGGAGACCGATGGAGCGTTGCGTACAGAACTTTCGATGCGCAACATTGGGGAGTCCCCCAGCGAAGACGCCGCTGTTACCTTGTCGGAGATCTTACAGGCCGATGTGCCGGACAAGTATTGTTTGAGTCCGAGGGCCTGTCGGGGTATTCTGCAGCGGGCTTCCGCGCGTGGCAAAGAGCTACCTGCTATCCTTCGGCTGGCGCTAGAGCAGCAAGCGGGTTCTGCTTGAACGACCAGGGAGGGAGCCGCACGGACATCTCGGAGGAAGTGGCCAGCACCCTTCGGGCAGAGAGCCACGGACATCCACCCTGCGTGATGGCCGCCGGCTTCTGCACGGAGCATTCCTCCGCAAGCCGCTCCATCGGCTATGGGGATGAGTGCTCCCCAACGCTCCGGGCCGGGGTGATCCCCGCCGCTGTGTATGAGAACCACAGCCAGGACACGCGCTACACCGGGCCGCTGGACACCGCCCCCACAGTCAGCTCCACCTACGGCACCGGTGGCAACAACCAGCCTTTTGTAGTGGGGCTGCGGACATACGATCTTCGTTTCACCTCAGAGGGAACCAGAAACGCCCGCCAGAATGTCTATGAGACAGATACAGCCAGAACCATCGACACCGGCGGCAATCCCCCGGACTCCAACCAGGGCGGAGTGGCGGCGGTAGCCGATTCTACGGCATACGCTATGACCATGTGCGGTTTCCCCCAGGTAAGTCAAGAGCAGGCCCCCACGCTGTTGGCGCGGGACTTCAAAGACCCAACGGCAGTCAACCGAGGCTACACCGTGAGAAGGCTGACCCCCACAGAATGTGCTAGGCTGCAGGGATTCCCGGACTGGTGGTGCGCTGACCTGGAGACCTCAGAGCCGACCGAAGCGGACATCGCTTTCTGGTCGGAGGTCTGGGAAATGCACCGCCGCATGGTTGGCAGCTCTACAAAGCCCAAAAGCCGGAACCAGGTCGTCAAGTGGCTGAAAAATCCCCACTCGGATTCCGCAGAATATAAGATGTGGGGCAACGGGGTCGCACTACCGAACGTGTTCTTTGTTCTGTCGGGTATTGTATGGTCTACACAATTACCCGACCGTTAGTTTGTCGAGGTCAGGGTGAGAAACAACTTGCTATATCTCCGTTTTAGAGCGAATATGTCACTACCAAAAGGGGAAACACCCCGCCGGACACACAAAATACGGAGGTACGCACCATGAACGAGTTCGCTTACGCCATGTACGCAGACAGGCCCCTCGGAACGCCCAGTAATTCCTACTTCACCACCTGCGCCCAAGGGTACCGGAGCTTCGGCTTCGACCCACGTACCCTGCTGGACGCATACGCAAACAGTAGAGGGGAGGCAGTTTTATGCACGGCAAAACAGTGAGTGAGCGTGTCTGCCCCAGGTGCGGGCGGACATACACCGGACGCTCCGCTACGGCTAGGGACAACAGCGGTCCCATCTGCCCGGACTGCAGAACGCGGGAGGCACTGGAAAGCATCGGCGTAGGCGCGGATGAGCAGGAGCGCATCCTTGACACCATCCATCGGCACCAGATGTAAACATGACCGGCGAGACGGCGGACGGCCCGAATCGGGGCCGTCCGCCTGTTTTGTGCTGCTATTTTCCAGAAAGGGCGATAAAGTTGTCAAGAAACAGAACGATTGAAGAAACCCCCGGCTATTGCAAAGCAGAGGATCTGGCGAGCCTGTTCTCCCTGTCCAGCCAGAGCATCCGTCAGCTTACCAGGGATGGTGTACTGAAGAAAAGGGACACCCCCGCCGGGAAACGCTATAACGTGGTGGAGTCCACCCGGACCTATGTGCAGTACCTTCGGGACAAAGCGGCTGGCCGCAACGATACCCTGGAGCGGGAGGCGCTGGAGGCCGAGGTGCGTCTCAAAAGGGCCAAGGCCAAGATTGCCGAACAGGAAGCCCAAGAAATCCACGGGTGGCCGGCCTGATGGAATATCGGTCATACGGCGCAAAGGGGGCGTATAGGGGGAAGGTGGTGGCATGGCAAATGAGAAAAATCTAATACCGTTTACCAGCGACCAAAGCCACGACGAAGCCGTGAAAAACGGCAAGAAGGGCGGTGTGGCCTCCGGGGTGGCCAGACGGCGGAAAAAGACCATGCGGCAAACGCTGAACGCGCTGCTGGGTGCCGGCCTGGACGTCAGCGAACAGGAGTTTGTGGAGAAAGTCACGCCGCGTCTGTTGGCGCTCGGCATTGATGTGGGGGACGCCACCTATCAGGATGTGCTGATTGCCGGTATCCTGCTGAAGGCGATCCGGGGTGACGTCCGGGCCGCCGAGTTTATACGGGATGTAGCCGGGGACAGCCCCTATCTGGAAATCAAGCGGCAGGAGCTGAAACTGCGGAAGGAAGAACTGCGGTTCAGGCAAGAGCAGGAGGCCAAGAAGTCTGAGGGCGGGACAATGGAGGCTAAAATCGCAGAAGCCTGGGTAAAGGCCCTCCTGGAGGAGGCCGGGGAAGATGGATGAGGCGAGGATGGTAGAACTGTTTCGGGTCAAAAAACGCCTATACCGAAAGGACCCGGTCCTGTTCGCCGGTGAGGTCATCAAGTATGTGCCGGATCAGTGGCAGGCGGACACACTGCACGATTTGGCTGATCCAACGTGCCGACGCGTCAGCGTTCGCTCCGGTCAGGGCGTGGGCAAGACGGCGACCGAGGCCGTGGCTCTGCTTTGGTTCCTGTCCTGCTTCCCTTACGCCCGTGTGGTTGCAACCGCGCCCACGCGGCAGCAGCTTAACGATGTGCTGTGGTCCGAGGTCGCCAAGTGGCAGGCGCAAAGCCCCCTGCTGTCTGGTCTGCTGAAATGGACAAAGACTTATGTGTATGTGGTTGGCATGGAGAAACGCTGGTTTGCTGTGGCGCGGACAGCCACCAAGCCAGAGAATATGCAAGGTTTCCACGAGGAAAATATGCTGTTCATCGTGGATGAGGCATCCGGCGTTGCGGAGCCTATCATGGAAGCCGTCCTTGGTACCCTGTCCGGCCCCAACAACAAGCTCCTGATGTGCGGCAACCCCACCAAGACAAACGGCACCTTCTACGACAGCCACACCAACCCCAACGTGCGGCCGCTCTACCGTGTGCGCCGGGTATCCTCCCGGGACGTATCCCGCACGGACAAGGAAAACATCGAAATGTTGGAGCGCCGCTACGGGAAGGAGAGCAATGTTGTCCGGGTCCGTGTAGATGGTGAGTTCCCGCTGCAAGAGGATGATGTGTTCATCCCCATTCAACTTGCCGAAGCGTCGGTAAACCGGGAGCTGGAAAAGCCAACGGCAAAAATCAGCCTCGGCGTGGACGTGGCCCGGTTCGGTGACGATGAAACCATTATTGCCCAGAACGCTGGCGGGGATGTGACTCTGCCAGTGATCCGCCACGGTCAAAACCTGATGCGGACTGTGGGGGATATCGTCCAGCAGTACCGCAGGATACTTGACGAGAACCCCAACTACTACGGCACCATCCCGGTTATCATTGATGACACGGGCCTGGGCGGCGGGGTAACGGACCGCCTGACAGAGGTACGAGCGGAACAGCGGCTTTCCCGCATGGAGATCATCCCCGTCAACTTTGGCGGGAAAATCCCGGACAAGGAAGCGGCCAAGTGGTTTGGAGATATCACGTCTTACATGTGGTCCATCGTGCGAGACCGGCTGTCAGACGGAACGCTGAAGCTCCCCGACGATTCCGAGCTGATCGCGCAGTTGTCCGTCCGGAAGTACGCGCTCAACAGCAGCGGGAAGATCGTGCTGGAGAGCAAAAAGGAAATGAAAAAACGAGGGCTTTTCTCCCCAGACCGAGCGGACGCCGTGGCCTTGAGCTGCTTCCTCCGCAAAACCGCCGCGGCGGTTCCCCCGGAGGACCCGGGCGGGCTGGCAAAGGAAAGCTATTGGAGGCGATGACCCATGCGGAAGGAATACGGCCGGATCGGCCAAAACCGCTACGGTGGCGTATTCTTCGAGGAATTTCTGCCGGAGCTGCGCGGCTTAAAGGGCGTACAGGTCTATCAGGAAATGAGCGAGAACGACGAGACCGTAGGCGCAATTTTGTTTGCCATTGAGATGCTGATGCGGCAATGCGATTTTACCATCGAGCCGGGGGGCAATGAGAAAGCAGACTGGGACGCGGCTGAGTTCGTGGAGCAGTGCATGAACGATATGCAGACGACCTGGACCGACACGCTGTCCGAGATATTGTCCTTCCTGACCTATGGTTGGAGCTATCATGAAATCGTCTACAAGCTCCGCCGGGGCAGGACCAGAAACCCAGAGACCAGCAGCAAATACGATGACGGTCTGATCGGCTGGCGTAAGCTGCCCATCCGCGCCCAGGAGACGCTTTACCAGTGGGAATATAAGGACAACTCAGATGACCTGCTGGGCATGACCCAGATGCCCGCGCCAACCTTCCAGCGCTTGACCATCCCCCTGGAAAAGGCCCTGCATTTCAAGACCAAGAGCCGGAAGGACAACCCAGAGGGCCGGTCCATCCTGCGCAACGCCTACCGTCCCTGGTATTTCAAAAAGCGGATACAGGAGATCGAAGGCATCGGCATCGAGCGGGACCTGGCCGGGTTCCCGGTCTTGTACACGCCGGACAGCGTGGACCTCTGGGACCCGAACAACCCGGACGCCGCGCAAACCCTGGCCCGAGCGGAGGCTATCGTCTCCGGGGTACGCCGGGACGCTCGAGAGGGCATCGTCCTCCCCGGCGGGGATAACGGCTGGAAGTTTGAGCTGCTTTCCACCGGAAGCCGCCGGCAGTTTGATACCAATCAGGTGATCGACCGCTACGACAAGCGCATCGCCACCACGGTCCTTGCGGATTTCGTCATGCTGGGCCAGCAGGCTGTCGGCTCTTTCGCCCTTGCCAGCAGCAAGACAAAAATTTTCGCCCTGGCTATCGGTACCTACCTGGACATCATCTGTGAGGTATTCACCAACCAGGCCATCCCCCGCTTGATCGACCTGAACGGAGATCATTTCAAGGGCCTGACCGGCTACCCTAAAATGGTACATGGCGACATCGAGGACACGGACCTCGGCCCCTTTGGCACGTTCATTCAGCAGATGGTGAGTATCGGGGCAATTCAGCCCGACGATGCGTTGGAGGACTTTATCCGGCGCACGGCTGGGCTGCCTGAAAAGCTCACCAGTGAGCCCGAGAGCGAGGCCAAGCCAACGCGCCTTGCCCATGAAAATGCCTCTGAGGACAACCTGGAAGCCCTGGAAGCCAGGAAGCGTTTAGGGAGATTCGACCATGAGTAAAGAGCTCGTCAGGCTGGTAAGAAAAAGCCCCACGAAAAGCAAGCTGCGTTCTTTTTTGGACGAGAAGGAACCGGAGCTTGCTTCTTTTCTGCAAACGCTGTGGCATAACCAGGGCCGGGCCATCACCTACAAGGAATTGCGGGAGGCGATCCTGTCCGGGGAGATGAGCCCTGCATGGTTGGAAGCGTGGCAGCAGGACTATTCCCGCTTTGTGCGGGACCGCCTTCTCCCCTTCTGGCTGGAAGCCATGGAAGCCGGTACGAAGGAGCTTCCCGAAATGCGTTCTGGCTGGTACTTTGACCCCTTTGCTGGCGGAGTGCAACGCTGGGCGGATACTCGAGGCGCGGTATTCGTCACCAACAGCACCCAAGCCCAGCTTGACGGGCTGAGGGCGGTGATCGGGCATACAGTGCGGGAGAAAATGACGGTAGACGGACTTGCGCGAGCGGTTCGGCCTATGATTGGACTGACCTATCAGCAGTCCATCGCCAACGCGAACTATCTGCAAACACTGCTGGTAAACGGGATGAGCGAGAAGAAGGCCACGGAAAAGGCCATCCTCTACGCCGCCCGACAGCACCGCTACCGTGGATACAATATCGCCCGTACCGAGCTGGCCTTTGCCTACAACCAGGGGGCTTTGCAGGGGGCGAGGCAGGCCCAGGAGCAAGGTTATCTTGGTAAGGTCATCAAGGTCTGGCGAACCGCCAACGACGATATCCCCAGCACCAGCCCGGACTACCGGCGCTATCGAAACCAGGGCCTAAAGCCCCGGCGGACCAGCCGGGGCATGGCGATTGGGCGGACCTGTGAAACCTGCGAATCCCTGGACGGGACGCGGATCGAGCTGGATGAAGACTTCTCTTTCCCAACCAAGCTGACGATGCCGGGGATACGGGAAGGGCCTCCGGCCCACCCGTCTTGCCGGTGTAGCATACAGATCGTCGAGATTTCACCACCTTCAGTAAGAAACGACGGTTTACAAGACGACCAGAGGTACGATATAATATAATCGAAAAACTTGAGCAACTCAGAAATGTAGCAGGAGTGCTAATATAATTGGAGTTATCGACCTGCGTAATGGATGAGATTGATGCGCTTTTTGTTTCTGGTTTCGCGAAAAAACCGGATAGTCAAGTATAAATTGACTATCCGGTATCCATAACAAGAGTGTGCATAGTGGTGTTGCTTAGGCTTTCGTTATAGCACGAATAAGAGAGTCTCTAGTCCACCCAACCATTTCTGTGGCATTATTCTGAATCTTTACGGGAATCCTTTCTTGCCCACGCGGCTTCAAACCAATAATTTCCTTTCTGTAAGCTACCGCAGTATCGATTTCAAAATCAATCCAATCGCTATATGCTGCGTACATACCAGAAATGATAATAACCTTAGACGCTGGTCTGATTTGAGATTTCAGCGCTTCCTTAAGAGCGCTTTTACTGTAGCTGCTATCAGGGTCTAAGACAGGATCATGCTCAGGAACAGAATAATTCTTCCACGTCAAAATTCCCTGAGATTGAGCCTCATTTAGCCAGGAGACAACAGTGTTGTAGTCATCAGAATATCTCCATGCATGGCTTATGAAGAGATTATACATTGTTAATCACCCTTTCTCAAATAAAAATGGAGGTAAATTTATGGAACAGGCCAAAAAATACCGAAAAAAACCGGTTATCATTGAAGCCTATAAAACAGATAAGGAACTTGTGATACACACTCTTGAAGGAAATATGGTTGCCTCAGTAGGTGATTATATCATCACAGGCGTAAATGGAGAAAAATATCCTTGTAAACCAGATATCTTTGAAAAAACTTATGAACTGGTAGAAGAATCCTGATTTGTAGATGGATTGTCGGGACGAGGAGTATTAGATGCTACCCACGTTTGAAATTCTTGTGTCAGATACTCTTCACAAGTCATAACAAGTAAATCTAATGCTCTTTCGTCTGACGCACAATCATAAAACTCACCAGATTTTGTAAAAAATCTGTGCAAGACACTTTGGAGTATTTCGCAGTTTGATCGATATTGTACCCAAAGCTCTTGAACATGACATAACGAGATGATGGCTGATATTGCTGTGATACCCGAACTAATGGCAGTAATCAAGACTTTAACCACAAGTGGGTATGCTGAGTCTGAAAAAAGTGTGATTACTGGAATTAACGCACTTAAAATAATAGACGAAATCATTCCGCGCTTGAAGTTTGTTTGATTTTTTGTGCTCTTTTTATTGTACCAGTCTATTTGGTCAATAACTCTATGTTCTATGTAATCTTTTGTTGGGCCATTGGGTATCAACTCCAAATAGGGGCTGAAATTCTCCCGTAAAGAGTAGTCTGCATTTTTCTTGGAGCACATAAAAACACCTACAAAAACTATTTGAGATTATTATATCCTATCAACAGCATCTGTCAAGAAAAAGTTAGGCCAAAAGGATCGAAATGCATCGGATTAAAAAAATTCGGTGCTTTTCTTATGCCCGTATACAAAAACACGTTAGTTAGAAGGTGACAGAAATGGCAGACTTCAAAATCCTAAAATCCGAAGAGCGCCGCTTGGTGTTCGGCTGGGCCTCCGTGTCGGTTACAACCGACGGAGTCCCTCTGATCGACCACCAGCAGGACATCATTGACCCGGAGGACCTGGAAAGCGCGGCATACGAGTATGTCCTTAACTTCCGGGACTGCGGCGAGGAGCACATCCCGGATCTTCGGAAAAAGGCCCGCCTGGTAGAGAGTTGCGTCTTTACCGAAGAGAAGCAAGCAGCTATGGGCATCCCCGCCGGGACCCTGCCTGTGGGCTGGTGGATCGGCTTCCATGTGGACGATGACGCGGCCTGGGAGAAGATCAGGGACGGCACCTACAAGATGTTTTCCATTGAGGGGACCGGGACACGGATTCCGGTGTAGTGTAAAGGAGGTGATCCCAATGACCACAAAGTTAAAAGATCTGCGCCTGACCAGCGTTGATCTGGTAGGCGCGGGGGCGAACCAGGAGGCGGATATCTGTCTTTACAAGAGCGCCTCTGGCCCTCCCGCCGGGGAACCAGAGCAGAGCGAAGCGGACCGCTACGACGAGATCGAGGAAGTGCTCAGCGACCGCTTTGACGAAATCACAGAAGTGTAAGAGTCACCCATTAGGGTGATTTTTTATACCTATCACAAGGAAAGGAATGGTTATCCATGAGAATCGACAAGAGCAAATTCTCCCCGGAGGAACTAGCCCAATACACGGCGCTGGTTGCCAAAGCAACCGTGCCGGAGGATGAGGCTGGCACAACCGGGGACCCCGCGCCTGAAGCTACCCCGCCTGATGATGCGGCCCAGAAGGGGGCGCAGAAGAACGAAACCCTTCCTGCCGCGGCACCGCCCAAGGATGCGCCCGCCGCTGGCGGCGATTCCGCCCCGGAAGATACCCAGAAGTCCGAGATTCCCCCCGCCCTGGCCGCTGCCCTGGCGCGCATGGAGCAGATGGAGAAGTCCATCGAGATGAAGGGTCTGGAAGAACTGGCGAAGAAGTACGAGCCCATGGGTGAGAAGCCCGCCGAGCTGGCCGCTACCCTCTACGGCCTGAAGAAGTCCAACACGGCCAGTTATGACGCCTACCTCAAGCTCCTGGATAAGAACCTGGAACTCTTTGAGAAGTCCGGCCTGTTCGGTGAGATCGGCAAGTCCGGGAACCGCGGTGGTGGCTCTGCGGTTGAGAAGGTCAACGCTGTTGCTGCTGAGTTTCAGAAAGCGGACCCCACCATGAGCCATGCCGCAGCTCTGGCAAAGGCATGGGAGGCCCACCCGGAGCTGGTGCAGGAATATGACGCCGAGTATGGCGTTCAGTGAGAAAGGAGAAGCGCATGGACTATTTTGCAGAATCCATCAATGAAAGCCCCGTGCTTGCCCTGAAGGCTGGCGCAGCCCTCACCGAGGTAGGCGGTTGTGCCGTCGGCTTTGACGCAGATGGGGAAGCCGTACTGGCCAGCGCAGACACCGCTGCCATCGGCGTGGCCCTGCTGACCAACGACGAGAGCATCCCCGCTGGCGGGGACGTGCAGGTGCAGTATAAGGACATCGGCCTTGTCAAGGCGGGCGGAGCATTCAACATTGGCGATAAACTTGCCCCGGACGCAAACGGAGCGCTGGTCAAGGACACCAGCGGCGCTTATATCGCCATCGCCCTGCAAGCGGCATCCGCCCCTGGGGCTTTGGTGCAGGCCATCGTGGAGCGCGGCACTGTCGCTGCTGCATCGACGGGCAACGTCACCCCGCCCAAGGACAATGAATAAAAAGGGAGGATAACCGTATGAACAGAACCAGTCCCGGCGCCATTGCGGCTGAGATCGCAAAGGGCGCATTCAAGCCCAGTATCTACCTGACCAACCTCTCCATGGCGTACTTCCAGGACGCCAGCCGGTACGTGGCGAAGAGCATCTTTCCCATTTGCCCGGTGCAGCTCTCCAGCGCCAACTACTACGTCTTTGACAAGGCATCCCTCCTGCGGGACAACGTGGCCCGCAAGCCCCAGTTCGGCAAGGTGTCCCCCGCCCAGATGGGCCGTCTGGACCAAGCGTATAGCTGCAAGGTGGATCAGGTTATCGTCGGCATCGACCAGATCAGCGCCCTCAACTACCAGCGCACCGGCGCGCCCGGCGCTGCGGACCCCCGCCGTGCTAAGGTGAAGTTCATCGCCGAGCAGATGAACCTCCACCAGGACATCGTCTTTGCGGAAAGCTTCTTCAAGGCTGGCGTTTGGGCCAATGAGTGGACCGGCAGCACCGCTTACAACGCCACGGCCAAGACCTTCATCAAGTTCACAGACGACAACTGCGACCCCGTGAAGCTCTTTGATGACCTGTGTACGGACATCGAGCAGAACACTGGCCGCCGGCCCAACCGCCTTGGCCTGGGCAAGGCGACCTTCAACGCCCTCAAGAACCATCCCGGCGTGGTGGAGCGGGTGAAGTACGGCGGCGCCACCGCCAACCCCGCCACCGTCAACGAGCGGGTCCTGGCGGAGCTGTTCGGTCTGGAAAAGGTGTCGGTGCTGTCCTCCATCTACAACAAAGCCGGTCTGGGCGAGACGGAGGACATGGACTTTATCTGCGACCCCAACGCCGCCATCCTGGCCTATGCCACCAACACCCCCACCATCGACGAGCCCTCCGCCGGGTACATCTTTACCTGGGATATGCTGGGTGACGGGCAGTATATGCCCGTCCTTCAGTACCCGGGCGAGAATGGGACCCACACGGAGTTCGTCGAGGGCCTGTTTGCCGCCGATATGAAGAAAACGGCGGACGATCTGGCAATCTTCCTCAAGGACTGCGTGTAAAGGAGGCGACTATGGCCTTTATCGCCTTAAAACCCTGTTCCTTCGGCGGGCAGTCGTTTCGGATCGGTGAACAGGTCCCCCACGAGCTGGTCCTGCCAGAGATGAAACGGCGGCTTATTTCTATGGGATTTCTCGTGGAAGTATTCCCGCCTGCCCTTGAACCGGAGAACACCCCGCCTGCGGGAGAGGACGACGCTCCGCCCGAGCCGAAGGAAAAGTCTAAGCGCCCCCGGGCAAAGGCGGAGGATGCCTGATGGCGACCTACAGTTATAACCCGCTGAACCTGGCCCAGGAGGGTGTAGATAAGATGCGCTTTGAGCTGGGGGACACCGTAGTTGACGCAGAGGGCCTATCCAGCCCTCTGTGCGACGAAGAGTACGCCGCCATGCTGGGCCAGCACAAGGACTGGAGGCAGGCCAAGATCGCCTGCCTCCGGGCCATCGTGATGAAGCTGGCCTATGAGGCAGACACCAGCGTGGACGGGCTCTCCTACTCCCTGCGCCAGCGCTTCGACCGCTGGAAAGCCATGCTGGAGGAGGAGGAAAAGAGGGCGGTTCCCGGCGTTCCCATCGTCCACGACGGGGCGCTCCCGCCCCACGGCAGCACCCCATACTTCTACAACGATCTGCACGCCAACCCGCGCAGGTTTTAGGAGGGATGTTTTATGTTCCGGGGATTTTTACGGCCTGGTCAGGGCTTCCGCCGCTACACGGTCCTGAAGCACATCGGGGGCCTATCCGACAACGGCAGGCCCGGCCCAGAGCGGTACGAGCCGTCGGGAGAGATTTTCGGAATCATCTCCCAGGCGACTCCAAAAGAGCAGGAGCAGTGGAAGCAAGCGGGACACCCGGTCACCCACAAGGTCGTCCAGCAGGGGACCAAGGACCGGGCGGAGCCAATGGACGTGCTGGAGCTGGCCGTACAGGATCAGGTCCGGCGGTTCCTGGTTCAGGGTATCCACGACCCCGCCGAGCTGGGGCATTTCACCACCTACTTCACAGAGGAACGGAGGGATTTACAGTGAGCGCAAGCGCGGAATTTCGGGCGGAATTGAACGCCGCCACAAAGAGGATACAACAGCAGATGCGAAGCCGCTGCGTCCGCTCCTCCAATGAGCTGCGTAATGCGGCCATTGATGTTCTGGGCAGTGCTGGGGGCGGGCGGGTGTATGGCGTACCGGCCACCAAGCGGCGGTATGTCGCCTCCGCCCCTGGCCAGCCGCCCGCCGTGCGTACCGGGGCTTTCCGCAATAGCTGGACCCCGGCCTCGGTGGTATCTGGGAACAGCTACGTTTCTCGCATCGAAAGCCGCCTGAACGTCAACGGCTATGTCCTGGGCGAGCTGTTGGAGAATGGAACCAGTAAAATGGCGGCGCGGCCCCACCACGACAAAATCAAGGAACAGGCATTGCCGAACATTCAGCGGATTTACAGTGCGCCGTACACCTAAAGGAGGGATGGTATGCTGGACAAAGCGATCCTGAGCCATTTGCGACAAAGCGAAACCCTCAAGCAAAAGCTGACATGCTACGCTGATAGTTTGGCCATCTTCAACCAGAGCGCGCCGCCGGACACAGACGATTTCTGGACACGGGGACCGCAATATCCCCGCATCGTGTTTACCCTGGATACCCAGGACGACGCGGCCCGGGCGGTAGGCGGGAAACTCCTAATTGACGTTCAGTGCCAGAGCGGCAAGGATATCCCGGAGGACTTTGAGGCAATCGTTCGCGAATGGGTGGACGGTTGCTTTTTCAGTGATGGCGGCAATACCATGGCTGCACAGTGGCAGGAGTCCAAATACTTCACAGAGCCTACCGATTCTGTCTGCGGCGTGACCCTCATTTTTACCTTGCTGGCGTTCCCGACGCTCACAATCAAGGACCCGGATATCATCGAGAGGATCAACACCTGGACGGCAACCGCGTTCCCAGACCTGTTCGTCCTTGGCAAGAGCGCCCTCCCGGATACCTGGCGGCCCAGCAAAAACCAGGCCGCGGTCTATTGGCGGGTGTCGGAGGTCAAGCCTGCCGGGTGGATTCCCGACACCCACCAGACAATCTGGCGGACCGCGACGCTGAAAGGCCACGTTTTCGCGGCTGACATCAGCACCGCAACGGTCCTGGCGGATGAGATCATCCACCGCCTGGACAGCGCCCGGCGGTTAGTAAGACCCGGAGAGACCCAGATCATGGTCAACCGGGCAAACAGCGTCGATGCCGGGGCGGATGCCCTCCATACAGGGCAAATCACCGTTGAGGCGACCTTCGGGCGCATCATTCCCCGGCCAGCATCCGAGCTGCTGAACAACATCCATTACACATGAAAGGAAACAGTACTATGGCGAAACATACGGAGCCTGTGACCCAGGAAACGCCCGTTGTTCCTCCCGCCCCGCCAGTGAGTAGAGCGGAACCGCTCTACTCCGCCACGCAGCTGGCGGACGGCCATCAGGAGTTTGGCACTTCCCGGGCCGTCGTCGCCAGCGCGCTGAAGCTGGCGGGCAAGGACAAGGCCACCCTGGCGGAGGCCAGGAAGCTCATTGACACATTTCGGAAGAAAGAGGTGAAGTAAATGGCGATTTTCTATAAAGAAGGGGAAGAGAAAATCCGGGCGGGCGTTTATCAGCGGTATTCCAACATCGGCACAGAGCGTGCCCCCGGCGCCCAGGACGGCATTTGCGCTATCCCTATCCAGGCCAAGTGGGGGCCGCTGGGGGTAGTGGTTCATAACACTGCCGCCGGCGATCTGACCAAGAATTACGGGGCGGGCGAGTACGGCCCCGGCTACACAGTCTCCGCAGCCAAGGCTATGTTTGACGGCGGAGCTACCACAGTCCACACTTATCGCATGGGCAGCGGCGGGCAGTGTGCCAGCCTGATGCTCAAAGCGGGAGAGACCGATGCAGTGGCCGCTACGGCGAAGTATCCCGGCACCCTCCCCTTGAGCTTATCGCTCCTGCCCAAGATCGGGGACAGCACGAAAAAGGAGGTCAGCGTCTATGCGGATGGCGCTCTTGTGGAGACGTTCAGCTTTGATGTGAGTGAGAACGACGAACCCCAAGCCCTAGCCAACGCTGGCCGGTATAGCAAGTATATCGACTTCGCTCCGGTGGCCGAGGCCATGGGCAGCATGAGCACTGTACAGGCAGCCTCCGGCGCACTTGCCGGGGGCGAGGACCCCACCGTGACCAACGAGGACTACGCCAAAGCCTTTGAGGCCCTGGAGCCCTTCTTCTATAACTGCATCGCCCTGGACGTGGATGACGACGAAAGCCTGTCCAAGACCACGCTGCTCCAGGAATACCTAAGCAACGCCCACCAGTTTGGCAAGCTGGCTATCGCTGTTGTAGGAGAAAAGGTCAGCGTACCCTTTGAGAACCGCCTGAAAAATGCCAAGGCGCTGAACGATGAAAAAGTCGTGTATCTCGGCTCCGGTTGGACTTCCACAGCTGGGGATATGGACGGCGTTCTGGCAATCTGCCGCACCGCCGGCCTGATCGCAGCCACCCCCGCCAATCAGGGTATCGTCCATACGGTGATTTCCGGGGCCACGGGCCTGCTGGAGGCCCTGACCTATGCCCAGTATGAGCAGGCCATCCAGAGCGGTATGCTGCTGCCCTCCCTGTCCAGCGACGGTTCTATCTGGTATGATTCCGGCATCAATACCCTGGTCAAGCCCGGAGACAAGCAGGATGACGGGTGGAAGAAAATCCGCCGGACCAAGACCCGCTTTGAGCTGTTCGACCGCATGGACCGGGCGCTGCTGCCCAAGGTGGGCCGCGTCAACTGCGATTCGGACGGCATCGGCGATGTGATCCAAACCGGGAACCGGGTCCTGACGGCCATGTCCGACGAAGGGAAGATCCTGCCCGGCGCGAAGTTCTCCGTGGAGAAATACGCCGCCGACAGCGCATGGTTCACCATCCAGGCAGACGATATCGACAGCCTGGAGAAAATTTATCTGCACTACCAGTTCCGGTTCTCGCAGGAGTAAAGGAGGCCTAAGACATGAACAATACCCTCAACACCACGGAGCTGATGACCGGCAAGGATGGGCGGCTTTTCGTCGAGTTCGGCGGCGTCAATGTGTTCCTGGCGGAGATCAACACCTACTCCGTCAACATGAACGTGAACACGGTGGAGAAGCAGCCCGTCGGCTCTATCCTGGTCCACAGCATCCCCACCGGCGTCACCTTCGAGCTGAGCTACACAGAGATGGTGGTCCGGGATGACCTGGTGATGGAACCGTTGCTTGAGGCCATCCACAACGGCCAGCTCCCGGTCTATAACTTCCAGGGCGTGGCCGTGAAGCCTGACGGGCAGGAACAGCGTATCGCGTTCAACAACGCCGTCCCCAAGGGGACCTTTGGCTTGCAGTCTCTGACTCCTGGGGAGGTCATTGAGCGAGAGCACGCCTTTGCGTTGAACGCCATCCCGTCCTTTATCTCTTCCCTGGCAGCGACCTATTTGAAGTCGACCTGACCTCCCTTGGCTTTGGCCGGGCGGAGCGTCTGTCACATTATCAATCATCACATCCCCGTCAACTTGGAAAAGCTGGCGGGAATTCTTTATGGAGGTTTTTCTTATGGATACCATGGATACCAACAAGCAGGAAAACACGGCTGACGTCCTCGGCCTGAACAATGTCACAGACCGCAAGAGCGCGGAATATGACCTGGTAACTTCTCTGCTGGCCGCTGCGGACTTCCGCAACACTGCGGATGCCGTCACGCCGGTGGAGATTCGCCGGGGCGGGAAGTATTACTTTACCGTCCACATCCGCCCCATCAGCGGGGATGAGGTCCGGCAAGCCAGGAAGAAAGCTACCACCTATGGGAAGAATCCCCAGGGCGTAAAGTATCCCAAAATCGAGACAGATTTCAATTCCGGTCTATTCGACTCCTGGCTGATTTACCTGGCAACTACGCCGGAGGATCAGGAAAAGATTTGGGGCAACAAGGCCATCAAGGACCAGTACGGCTTGATGGAGAATGTGGAGAGCATCGATGTGCTGCTTCTGTTCGGGGAGAAATCCGCGCTGTCTGACAAGGTCATAGAGATCAGTGGCTTGGATGACGAAGTCCCTGACGAGGAGGACCTGGCAAAAAAGTAATTGAGGGCAGCGACCTTGGGTACCTGCTCCATACCGCATACCAGAATCAAGGCACCGAACCGGGTGTGCTGATGGGCCTGCGCACCCACGCAGACCCCATCCCCGCCGGGGAACGGGCCTTTTTGCTTGCCTCGACCCGTCTGTCGCTGGAAGAGGGCGACACCCCGGTCAAAGTCCGCAATTTCGCCAAGCAGAAGAAAGGGGGCGCGCAATAAATGGGCGCAGCGATTGTCATTGACGTAGAAGCCCGATTTACGGACCACGTTTCTTCCAAGGCTGGCAAGGCGGAGGCGGTACTCAAGCGGCTGGAGCGCCACGCCAGGACGCTGGGACGCACAAGGACTGCCCTGGTGCTGTCCGCGGTGGACCGGGCGACCTCTACCATCAATCGAGTGCAGAGTGCCGGCAAGCGGATCGTGGGGAAGGTATGGCGGGCCACGGTCACTGTCCTGGATAAGGCCACGGCCCCGCTGCGCAAAGTCTTTGGCCTGCTGCGAAGTCCCCTGCTAACAGCGGGGGTGGTGCTGGGCATCGGCTTTGGCGCCCGGGACCTCTACGAAACCTACCACAATTTTGAAAGTGTGATGAGCCAGGTCCAAGCCATCAGCGGGGCAACGGCCCAGGAGATGGAATCCCTCAACGCCAAAGCCAAGGAGATGGGCTCCACCACAAAGTTTACCGCCGCCGAGGCCGGAAGCGCGTTCAGCTACATGGCTATGGCTGGCTGGAAAACGGCGGATATGCTAAACGGCATTGAGGGCATCATGTCCCTGGCGGCGGCTTCCGGCGAGGACCTGGCAACCACCTCGGATATCGTCACCGACGCCTTGACTGCCTTTCGGATGCAGGCCAAGGACAGCGGCCGCTTTGCCGACGTCCTGGCTGCCGCTGCCGCCAATGCCAACACCAATGTCTCCCTCATGGGCGAGACCTTCAAGTATGTCGGCACAGCGGCAGGCAGCTTGGGTTACTCCGTCGAGGACGTGGCCCTCATGACCGGGCTTATGGCAAACACGGGCCTGAAAGGCAGCATGGCCGGTACATCTCTGAACAGCATCATCACCCGTCTGGCCACCAACACCAGGGGGGCCACAGACGCAATCAAGGGCCTGGGTGTGGAGTTTTACAATCAGGACGGCTCCGCCCGGAAGCTGTCCACCGTCATGGGTGAGCTGCGCACGGCGACTGCCGAGATGACAGCGGAGCAGAAGTCCTCCCTTGCAAAGACCGTCGCCGGGGTGGAAGCCCAGAAGGGCCTGCTGGCGATCCTGAACGCCTCCGAGGCCGATTATAACAAGCTGGCCGACGCCATTGCCAACGCGGACGGCGCGGCAGCGCGGATGGCGGAGACCATGCAGGACAACCTCTCCGGCTCCGTCACAAAGCTGCAAAGCGCAGCGGAGGGCGTCAAGATCGCCCTCATGGAGCGCATTGCGCCCTACCTGCGCCAGTTTGTGGACTGGCTGACGGCGAAAATGCCGGACATCCAAGCCGGTGCTGAACACCTCCTGGATATGGTTGTGGGCAAGGCCGAGAAGGTCCGCTCCACGGTGCAGGCGTTCACCGGCAGCGACGAATGGGCCAAGGCCGACTTTGGCGGAAAGGTCAAGATTGCCTGGGACAAGCTCATTGCCGAGCCGTTCTCTTCCTGGTGGTCCTCCTCCGGGGAAAGTATGCTGGTTTCCGGCGCGATGCAGATCGGGGAAGCCATCGGTCACGCCATCCTGTCGGCCATCCAGCTTGCCTTCCAATCCCACCCCATCGCGGCGACATTGCTTACTGCCCTGGGGCTGTCCAATCTGCTGACCAGCGTTTTCGCCACCGTAGGGACCGTAAGCGCCGGGGCAAAAGCCCTGGCCGGAGCGCCTGTCCTCGGGCGGCTGATCGGGTCCACCGGCACCGCCATGGTGGGCGGCTCCGGGCTTCTTGGCGGGCTTGCCAATGCGGGCTACGCCTTGACCGGCGGCGCGGCAGTATCCGGCCTGAGCGGCGCGGGCGCGGCCCTGCTGGGCGGCATGGGCGTCGCTGGCGGTGCGATTGGCGGTATTACGCTTCTCTCCGGCCTGCGGGATCTGGCCCAGGGAAACGCTGAGGGCAACAAAGGGAAAAAGTCCAGCGGCCTTTGGAAGGTCGGCGGTGTAGCAGGCGGTGCCGCAACCGGCGCACTCATCGGCTCTATCGTCCCTGTCATCGGTACAGCAATCGGCGCTTTGGTGGGTGCTGGTATCGGCGGAGTGGCCGGTTGGGCCAAGGGCGCCAGCTCCGCAAAGAAATACGCAGAAGCGGAAGAGGAAGCGGCCCGGGAGGCGGAGCGTTTGGTCCAAGCCAACCTTGCCGGACACTTTGGAGATATCGCCCTCTCGGCCCAGGAGGTATCCCAAGCTGTGGACAACCTCTTTGGCGCGGACACCCTGGCCCAGGCCAACGGCGTGAACTCGGCCCTGCGGGATATGAACACATCCTTCAGCGAGACCCAGGCCCGGAGCGCGGATTTGAAAAAGACCCTCTGGCTCAACGCCCATACCTCGGGAGAGCTGGGCGCGGAGCAAGTCCAGGCGCTGAACAGTGCCACCCAGGCTTACACGGAGAGCGCAGGGCAATACTTAGAGGACGCCCGCTATGCCTCCGCCGCCTCCATTGAGTACCTTTTGGGCAGCTCCGAAAAGGCCAAGGCCCTGTCGGAGCAGTCCACAAAGAGCTATGAAAAGATGGGCGAGAAGCTGTCCACGCTGCGCGCTTCCCTGGAAGCGGCCATGTCCTCCGCCCTGAAGGACAACGTGATCTCCCTGGATGAGCAGGCCTCTATTGACACCATCCGCAGTCAGATCGACTCCATCACCCAGCAGATCGCCCAGGGGGATTTCGAGGCAGAGCTGAACATCATGCAGGCCAAGCTAAAGACCGGCGACCTGACCCCGGAGAGCTTCCAGCAGTATACCCAGGCCGCCCGGGAGAAGCGCGGGGAACTGGATGATACCGCCTGGCAGTCCTATGGGCAGGGTGCAAAGGGCCTGGATGAAAGCGGGCAGAATGCCCTCTTGAAGGGTACGCTGGACAAGACCAAGGAAAACCTGCTCCGCCAGTCCGGCGTGGAGCTGGAGGCGATTCTTGGCCGTTACCGAAAGGACCTGGGCGTCCTGGGCGGCGAAGTCGGAACCATGCTGGAGCAGTACACCACGCCCCAAATCGTGGAAGCCGCCGGGAAACTGTCCGAGGATACCCGAGGTGCCTTGTCCCGGCTCCTGGAAGGGATGGCCCCGGACGTAGAGGCTGCAAGGACCCTGGCAGACCGATATAAGGCTATCGGTGAGGCAGTCCCAGAGGGCTTGCAGTCCTATCTCAAAAGCGCTGAGTTTTACAGCGCCCTCTCCCAGGGACAGGATGCGGTGCAAGCGTTGCTGCGAGACTGGAAGGTCAACGCTGACGTCCCCATAGAGCTGAATCCACTGTTCAACGATGTAAACGATTTTGTCTTTAGCGTAGACGCCAACGTAAATGCAGACTGGACCTACAACCAGTTCCAAGATGCTTGGATCAGCCCCGACAAGAAGTATTCCTTCAAGACCTCTGCCTTGGTGCAGGCGGGTTGGACGATTCCAACGCCTTTTGATTCACGGTGGATCAGCCCCGATGGCTCCTATTCCTTCCATACCAATGTCAACGTGGGGACAAGTTACAACGTGGCGAAAGCATCCTTGGGAATGGGAGCTTTCGGGATAAAAAGTTCGTATTTTTTCAACCCCAGCGTCACGATTCAGCCCAAAACCAGCATCATTTCCCAGCAGAACCCGCTGCAGTTTCTTGCTAGTAAAACTGGCGCTTACCGTGGCGGCCTGTTCGGCCCCAACGGCCCCCAGGGCTTTTCCGACGGGGGCATGGTACGCGGCGGGGCGCAGCTCGTCACGGTGGCCGAGGAAGGAAACCCCGAGATGATTATCCCCCTTGGCAGCCAGCGTCGGGAGCGTGGCCGGAAGCTGTGGGAACGCGCTGGACACTTGTTGGATATCCCCGGCTTTGCCCGGGGCGGACTGGTAGGAGATTCTGGAGAAAGCTCCCGGTCCTTCTCCGGGGATAACGATGTCGTCCCCATCAGCGGCAGCGGTGACACCGTGGTCCAGGTGGACATCGGCGGCATCACCATCCACATCGACGCCAGCGGCAATGACGGTGACCTGGTGGCGGCGGTCCGAGAGCAAAAGGACGCCATTGCTGAGGAAATCATCAGTGTAGTCGCCGACGCCCTGAACGTTCAATTTGCCAATACCCCCAAGAGAGGAGGCGCGGCCTGATGGAAACTGACATTTACATCCGAGAGAAAAACGGGACCAGGGGGATTCGTATCCCCTGGGTCCCGGAGCAGATTGAGTTTACCGCCAACGGGACACGGTTCGCCTCCTACAACATCCTGGATAAGGGCGAGGTAAAGATACCGGCGGGGTCCAATCTCCACGGGTACAAGTGGAAGGGAACCCTTCCCGGCGCGGCGAATCCGGCCACACAGCTCCTTCGAGGGGATTGGGTAGACCCCAAAACCATCCAGGGGATTTGGAGCTGGTGGCGGGACACCGACACGCCCCTGCGCCTGCTGGTCACTGGGACGCCCATCAACCACGACGTCTACCTCTCGGATTACTCTGTGACCTATGAGGGCCCCTATGGCGATTATAACTATTCCATTTCCTTTGTGGACGCCCGGGATATCATGGTAAAAACCGTGGCACCGCAGCAACCGGCGGCACCGGCGGAGCAAAACCCGGCGCCTGTGCGCACGGAGACCCAGAGCACCACAACCTCCTACACCATCAAGCAGGGAGACAGCCTGTGGAGCATCGCCCAGAAATTCCTGGGGGCAGGAAGCCGCTGGAAAGAGGTCTATACCCTGAACCAAGGGGTTCTGGACGCGGAGGCCAAAAAGCACGGGAAGAAAACCGGCGGGCATTGGATTTGGCCCGGCGTGACCATCAAGATTCCAAGTCAAGGGAAGTGAGACCATGGCAAACACCAAAAGGGACCCAGGCTATACTGTAGCACTCTACGACTTGAACGGGACCAACTACGACCTGACGCCCGCGATCCTCAGCTTGTCTCTGCGGGAAACCAATGGCCAAATCGCCCAGGCCGCCACCCTAAAGGTGGTCAACCGCAAAGTAAACGGAACGCTCTTGACCAGCATCATCAACGTCCGCTGCCGCATCGGCATCTATGCCAACGACGGGGAACGGCATGAGGAGGTGTTCCGCGGCTGGGTCTGGGATTTCTCCTATCGCAGCAGTAAGGAAAAGGAAATCACCATCACCTGTTATGACGACCTGATTTATTTCCAAAAGTCGGAGGAGAACACCTATTTCTCCGCCGGGCAGAGCACCAAGTCCATCTGTGAAACCTTGTGCGGAAATTGGGGGGTGAAGCTGGATTATCAGTATGAGAGCATCACCCATGGAAAGCTCCCCCTCCGGGGGGCGCTTTCCGACCTCTTCCTCTCCGATATCCTGGACCCGGTGCGAAAGCAGACGGGGAAGAAATTCGTCCTGCGTATGGCGAAGGATACGGTGCAAATTCTTCCCGTTGGCAGCAATGACGTCGTCTATGACATCCTGGCCGCCCACAATGCCCTGGACACCAAGAGCAACATCACCATGGACGATGTTGTGACAAAGGTGGTCATCCTGGGCAAGGAGGATAAAGAGGGCCGCAGCAAAGTGGAAGCCACGGTGGAGGGTGACACGAAGCGGTACGGGACCTTGCAGAAAATCGAAACCAAGGACGAGGACACCACCCTGGCCGACGCGAAAAAGGAGGCCCAGGAGACCATCAAGGAGAAGGGCCGCCCCAAAAGCAGTTATGAAGTCCGGGCGGTGGATATTCCCTGGATACGCAAGGGCGATAAGGTCAAGGTCCAGGCGGGGAACCTCTGGAGACAGTACATTGTGACCAGCGTGTCCCGGGACATCGGAAAGGAGAAGATCATGACTTTGGAATTGGAGGATGTGGCCTGATGGACAGCAGCATTGACCGTTTCGGAAATCTCCTGGCGGGTTTTATCCGGGAGAGCCAGAAGGCCGGCAGCAGCCCACCACTGGAGCTTGGGACACTGAACGCAGACGGCTCTTTATCGGTGGACAGCCTGTCCCGGAGCATCCCCAAGGGGGAGTACATGGTGGGGCGGCACCTGCAAGGCGATACCGGGAACATCCCGCGGCGCGTACTGATAGCCTGGGTTGGCGTGGAGCCTATCGTCGTTGACATCGTGGTGAGCAGCTAGAGAAGGGAGGGGATGCAGTGCCGGAATTATTTCCAAGTGGCTATGAGAACGAGATCACAGAACTGTCCAGCCTGCCGGAAGAGCGCAAGGTCGGCTACAAGCCTGGCCTGCGCTTTTCTTATGCGGCGGGAAAGCTCCAGCAGGACGGAAAACAGCGCATCCAGGACGCCCCCGGTGTGGAGTCCTGGCGAAACTGGTGTTACAACTGCCTGATGACCCAACGATATCACCACCTGGCCTATTCAACCGATTTTGGCATTGAGGTAGAGGAAGCCTTTGCTGCCGAGACCAGAGAAAAAGCAGAAAGCCTGCTCACCCGGCAGATCACCGAGGCTTTGCAGGCGGACCCCTACGGGCGGACAGATTATGTGTCCGATATCCGCTTTGACTGGTCCGCGCCGGACGCGGTAACGGTGACCGTGACGGTGCGGGGCATCGACGATGTAACCATCGACGTGACAGCCAACCTAAAGGGAGGATAACCCATGGCATTACCAGAGTTTTTGCAAAACCGAACGGTAGACATCATCCACAGGGAAATGCTGGCCCAGCTCCCGGCGGACTTGGACTGTTCCGAAGGGAACCATGTCTACAACCTGACCAGGCCTGCCGCCATCGAGCTGGCCCAGCTGTGCGAGTTCATCCTGCCTGACGTGCTGAACCTGATCTTCCCCCGGTCAGCCTTTGGCGAGTGGTTAGACTACCATGCGCAGATGCGAGGATTGACGCGACGTCCAGCCACACAGGCAACGGGTATGCTCACCATCACCGGTGCGGCGGGAACGGTCATCCCCGCCGGCAGTCAGTTCTCCACAGCGGCGGTGGACGATGTGCCGTCGGTCTTTTATGAGACAACGGCAGCAGCAGTAATCCCAGAGGGCGGGACAGTAGAGGTCCCGACCCGTTGCGTCGAGGCGGGGACCGTGGGCAACACAAAGGCTAATACCATTATCCTGAAGGCCGCAAAAATCTCCGGCATTACGGTAGTCACGAACCCAGAAGCAGTCAGCGGCGGGACCCTAGAGGAGGACGACGAGAGCTTGCGGATCCGGATCATGGAGCTGGATGCGGCGAAAAGTGTGTCTTTTGTCGGGTCGGTGGCGGACTACAAGCGCTGGAGCAAGGAGGTCCCAGGCGTCGGCGAGGTTACGGTGATCCCCGCACAAGATGACAGCGGTCTGGTCACTGTGGTCATCACGGACAGCAACGGAGCGCCGGCCAACGAGGCCCTGTGCGATGCGGTGTATGACCACATCATGTCTCCCGGCAACCCAGAGCTGCGTTTTACCCCGCCCAACGCCCGCCTGCTGGTCACGCCGCCGGAGACCATTGCCCTGTCGATTTCCGCCACCGTGACGATTGCCCAGGATTCCAGCCTGGACGCTGTTTTGGACGGCTTCCTGGCCCAGGCTCAGACCTACCTCGCTACCGCCCGCGCCGACGGGGAGATCCGCTACACCCAGATCGGGAAAATCCTGGCGGGGACCCGGGGCGTCTACGACTATACCGGCCTTGCCTTGAATGGTGATGCGGAGAACATCGACATCACCAAGACCCAGCTCCCGCAGATCAGCCGGGAGAGCGTCACGCTGACCCGGGAGGTGACGGTTTGAGGCATGAAACGGAGCTGATGCAGCAAATTCTCAAAAGCCCCAGCGCCCAGCGGATGGTCGATTACATCTCCCCCATCTATGGGGAGGACTACCTGGCCCTCTGGCTGTTTGAGATCATGGGCCGGGCCTTGGATGAGGCGGAGGAGATCGGGGGCTCGTTGTGGGACCAGACGGTCCCACAAACGGCTACCTGGGCGCTGCCGTACTGGGAAGAGGAATACAGCGTTACGCCGGACCCGTCCTGGACAGATGCGCAGCGGCAGGCAAATATCCTAGCCCGGATACAGTATACCGCCCCGGTGAATCCGGCGAAGCTGGCCGCGCTGGTCTCTGCGGCAGCTGGGGTGCCCTGCGAGATAGCGGAAAACATATCGAAAAACACCTTTCGGGTTGTCTTTCACGACGCTACCAAAACGTTGGGGCGGGTTCGGCGCGTACTGGATGAAACAAAACCAGCGCATTTGATTGCTCAATTTTTGACACAGATCGAGATGACCTTCCCTAACCCCCAGGACCGTTTCCTGCTGCGCAAGCTGTCCTTCGCCTACCATATACGCAGTTATGGCGGGACATTCATTGTCCTGGATGGACAGCGCAGGCTGGACGGGACCTGGAAGCTGGGGCAGGCGGCGTCGGGGGCGCGGATGTTCCGTATCGCCTGCCGCGCCATCCTTTCGGAGAAGGAGGTTTTTCAGGCGGGGATTTGGGCGTGCAGGACGGCGGTACGGACCCCGCAGCGGTGTACACTGCCCAGCCTGCACGCCCGCCCTGCCGTCCCATGGCAGACGGAAGAGGCGCTCTCCGTCCCCAAGCTACAGGTGCAGAGTGCATGGCGGGAGCGGCAAGCCTTCGGGGCGGGAGTGTCCTGGAACGGCGGCAGGAGCCGGAACCAACAGCGGTTAGAACAGCCGTCCACGAGGGTTGCCGGGACCTTCCAAACCCCGGAAGCCCTATCTGCCCCCAGGATTCACATTGAGACAACCTTCCAAACGAAGGAGCACTTCAGCGGCACGCTGACCCGGGACCAGACCTGGTCCTTCGACGGGACGTACCGCTGGGACGGCACAAAGCAATTCAACGCGGGAATCACAAAGGAGGATTTGTAATATGGCAGAAAACAACAACACTGTCATCACCGATTATCGCAGAGAGGCCCTCTGCAAGATCACCAGCGGCGCCCTGAGCAAACTCCCAGCCGTTAGTCATGTGGCGTTCGGAGACCAGGGCGTCAACGAGGACGGCAGCGTCAAGCCGCCCAGCGGGGCCCAGACAGCCCTCAATCATGAGGTGGGACGCTATGAAGTGGGGACAGCGGAGTATCCCATCGCTACCACCGCCCGCTATACCGTAACCATCCCCGCCGAGGATCTGCCCGGAACCCTGCTCAGCGAGGCGGCTCTGGTGGACGATGAGGGGAACCTGTGCGCCATCCGCAATATGCTGCCCAAGGGCAAGGATGAGGATGTAGAGTTTACGTTCACCTTCGACGATGAGTTTTAAGGGGGTGGGCGTATGGCAGAGCAGAGCTATGAACTCTCCAAGGATCCCGTTTACAACGAAGCGATCCGCAAGCTGCAAAACACCGATTTTGCCGATGCCTTTACCGTGTTCAATCCGCTGATCCAGGCGATTTTGGAGAACATCCATGCGGTAAAGCTGCTCACCGAGCAGAAGGCAGGCAGCGATGCCATGGACGGTGCGCTGGCCCAACAGTCCAAGGCCCTGGACACCCATGCCAAGAATACGACGCTCCACGTCACCGCCGCAGAGCGGAGCAAATGGAATGGAAAAGCTGAGGCATCGGCCCTCAACACCCACGCCCAGAACACAACGCTTCACGTCACCGCTGCGGAGCGCAGCGCCTGGAACGCAAAGGCGGCAGGCAATCATACGCACAGTTATCTGCCCCTCTCCGGCGGTACCTTGACGGGAAATCTTCGGCTGAAAAACAGCGGGAATTACGGGTTGAAGCTGAATTTCGGGGACAGCGATTACGTGTACTTCTACGAGCCCACGGATGACTTTTTGGAAATCAAAGGCTCTCGAGGCATCGCCCTGAACGGGACCGTAACCAACACGGTACCAACCAGCCTGAAAACCAACGAAGTGAAGTTCGTTTATTCGTGAGGTGAGCCTATGGCGAGCAGCAGTGGAGTAAACGGCATTGTGCGTCCGGTGTCCACCACTTATGTGGGCGTAAATAACGTGGTACGGGCAGCAAACCGGAGCTATGTGGGCGTGGCGAACGCTGTGCGTCCGGTGAACCGGACTTATGTGGGGGTTTACGCGCCTGTTTTAGAGATTCTGGTTAAGCTCAGCCGTTGTGATCTAATGACAAATGTCAAAAGTGATAATACGGCAAGCTATACATCGTGCCCCAATGCGGCGGCAGCGGCTGAGATCGGAAGCTATTCCCTTTCCAGTGATGAAAAAACGTTTTCCGTTACATCAACAACGACAACCAAAGGATTGTATTTTTCTGGAGAGATATACGCCGTTTGCGGGGATGGGAGCACGAAACTTTTTAAGTCCGTGGCAGATGTTACGTCCTTAAATATATCCGTTACACACTGGATCAGCGGATCTGGCAGCAGTTGGTATGTGGTATATAACAGCAATTTCTTTGGAGAGGACGTTTGGGAAACGACCAAAACGTTTACCGCCGCCCCGCAAAGCAACCAAGTGTCTATTTCCGCAGGTTTAGCTTATGGAAGCCGGGCGGTATCAACGATGTCTCTGGGAAGGGCAATGGTTAATGGGTTGGAAGTCCCAATCAAGTTTGTTTTTGAGGCATTTTAAGAAGGAGGAACACGAGATGACACTTACATTGAAAGACGGCACCACTCTGCCCCTGCTGGGGGTTCACGGACGGACCATGAACTACGAAGGGGTCCTTCGGGACAGCCTGCTTTTCCTCATGGACCCAGAAAAAATCTCGCTGGAGCAGGCTATGGAAGCGTTTACGCCGGAACAGTGCGCTGAGATCCGGCTCATGGACGAGACGGACCGGCGGCAGGAGGTTTTTGTTCATGAGCACTATACCATCCGCGTGGAGGTGGGCCAGGGCTGTAAGGATTTTGCCCTGTCCGGCAGCGTGACGGAGCTGGAGCAGGTCCCGGCGGTTTACGTCCGCATGGCCCAGAGTACCCAGGCAGAGCGGCAGCTGCAGGCGCAGCAGGAGACGTTGGACGCGCTGGTGGTCAGCGCGCTGGAAGGTTGAAATAGGAGGGATGCGCTATGTTTGAAACCATTCGGAGATTGTTTCAGGAGGGAAAACTGACGGAGGCTGGCGTGGAGGCCGCAGCCATGAAGGGGTGGATCACCCAGGAGCAGGTGCGGGAGATCGTGGAGGGCAGATATGGCCGATGAGAATTATACACTCCCGGAGGTGCCGGTTTATCGTGAGGCCATTCGGAAGATCCTCAACGAGGACCCGGTGAATGCGGAGGAAGTGCTGAATCCGCTGGTGCAGGCGCTGCTGGAGAATATCGCGGCGGTGAAAGGGATCGCGGACGGGAAGGTAAACGCAGACCTTTCTAACGTTGACAACACCGACTTTATGAACAAAGCGTCAGAAGCAGGGGCCGGGGGGATTCCGATTGCAAAAATAAGATCAGAAGATGGGAAAAATTATACGGCGGAGATTCCAGGGATAACAGAGCTCAAGAATGGGATGATGATAGTCGTAATTCCTAACAAGAGGAATTTAAGTGGTGGCACAGGATCAGAGGTGACACTAACTATCAACGAGAATCCTGAGCTTAGATCAAGAATTAGGATGAAACTGTATGGCAGTCTTGATATGTGGGATAATCTTCCCTCTGCATATTTCTCCCCCGAAGTTCCGTTCACCCTAAAATATCATAGTTACATGGGTTTTTGGGCGGTAGAAACACACTGGATTTCCGAATATGACATAACCGGAACGATACCAGTCTCCAAAGGAGGAACTGGCGCCACAACAGCAGAAGAAGCAAGAAACAATCTCGGTATAGGAAATGCAGCGGGCAAGCGCACCGCCCGCTTCACCGTCGGCACCAGCACCGCAGGCTGGACCGCTGACCAAGTGGACTACCTCTGCGACGGCACAGACGACCAGGTGGAGATTAATGCCGCTATTCAGGCGCTTCCCGCTGCCGGCGGGGAAGTGGTTATCCTGGATGGGACGTATAACCTGACAGGGCCTATCTCGGTTAACAAGAACAACGTCACGCTTTCTGGTAATGGGCAGAGTACCATCCTTAAAAGAGCGTTTGCAGGAACAGCCTCCACCGGCGGTTTAATATACGTTACGTCCAGCTATAATACCGTGCGCTTTCTTCGGGTGGATGGAATGGAAAGCACATATTCTGGTACCTATGCCAGAGGCATTTCCGTGTATAACAGCACTGGCAACACGATAACTGGGAATGTATGTAATAATAACGCATCAAGGGGCATTTACCTGGCCAAAAGTACTGGTAATATAATAACTGGAAATACATGTACTAACAATACTAAAGGATACGGCATTTCCGTAACTAGCGAAAGCAACAACACGATAACTGATAATATATGTGGCAGCAACTACATCGGAATTAACCTAAACAACTCTTTTGATAACGTTGTAAGCGGCAATATATGCAATAATAACGGAGACTATGGGATTTGTTGTACAAACCCTGGTAGAAACACAATAACTGGCAACACATGCAACAGCAACCAAAGCGGTATTTTCATTTACTCTTCCACCAACAATACGATAACCGGGAATACATGCGATGACAACGAATATGGAATCGTTATTTCTTCCGCTGAAAACAACACGATAACAGGGAATACCTGTATCCGGGGCACAGGAACGGCTGGAGACTACGATACAAAAAAAGGAACCATAAGCGTAACGGGTAACAACAATCTTATCGTTGGCAACAACATCATGGGCAAGAATTACACCAACTCTGGCACGGGCAACACATTTGCCAATAATAAATACAGCTGAGGAGGGATACCATGTTCCGAATGTACGGCAGAATCGTGGAGATTTTGCGTTATCAGTCCACCAGCACCGACGGCGAGGAAACCATCACCCACTACGCCCCCACGCAGGAGGAAGCCGCCGCCCTGGGCGAGAACGTCCAACCCCTCCCCCTGGAGGCCGACGCCTGGATGGATGGCCTGGAGGTGGCCGACGTGCCCGACACCATGGCCGAGGCCCTCAAGATCCGCGACATGGGCCAGACGGCCTATCTTGCCCTCCTGAAACGCCAGGAGCAGCAGGCCCCGGAAGCCCTCCACGCCGCCAGCGCGGATTTGATGGACCTCATAGTGGACCAGGAGTTGCGGCTGGCCTTGCTGGAGCTGGGGGTTACGGAAGGGGGTGAAACCTGATGCTGTATCGTACCTTGAAGCGCCTCATCGACCTGGGGCGGACTGACGGTCTGGCGGAGAAGATCGACGTTTTCTACGCCACCGGAAAGCTCACCGAAACAGAGTACAACGAGCTGACGGGGATGCTGTCCGTCTGAACGACATATTTTGCAGAACAAAAGAGAAAGGCAGGTAGTACATCATGAAAACTGGATTTTTAACGGGTGTTGGCGTGGTAGGCAGCGCCATTGCCTCCCTCTTCGGCGGCTGGGACGCTGCCATTGGGACACTGCTCATTTTTATGGGCATCGACTACGTGACGGGCCTCATGGTGGCGGGGATCTTCCATCGCAGCGCCAAGAGCGAGACCGGGGCCTTGGAGAGCCGCGCAGGTTGGAAGGGCCTGTGCCGCAAGGGAATGACTTTGCTGATCGTTATCATCGCTGCCCGGTTGGACCTGATGCTGGGGACCACGGTGATCCGGGACGCGGTGGTGATTGCCTTTGTGGCCAATGAGACCATTTCCATCATCGAAAATGCGGGGCTGATGGGGGTGCCTATCCCGGCGGCGCTGACAAAGGCTATCGACGTGCTGAACGCTAAGGCCAACCAGGAGGGACAGGAGCACGAGTAACGTACATCAAAACACACGGAATAAAACCCGAAACGCACGCATAACACACGCGTGCGTTTCGGGCGATAAGAAAGGAGACCCCCATGAACAAAGAGAACAACGTATTCTACCAGAACCGCAAGGCCATTCAGGCCATCTGCCAGCGGGACAACTGTGACGTTAGCGTGGGCACGTCCAAGTTCATCCACGAGGCCCAGTTGACCGGCTATCACGCCGATCTAGACGATTGGCAGGCGCTGTGCCGGGCGTACATGATGGACAAGCAGCGTACCCTGGCTGACCTTTTCCGGTGAGGTGGCTTCGGTGAGCAACAGCAAATTAGTCAGCTACACCAAGCTGTCTCCCAACTGCACCCACCCCCGGCGGCACGCCATCGACACCATCACCATCCACTGCATGGCGGGGCCGCTGAGCGTGGAGGGCTGTGGGGCAGGTTTTGCGGACCCCAAGCGGAAAGCTAGCAGCAACTATGGCATCGGGCCCGATGGACGGATTGCCCTCTATGTGGACGAGGGAAACCGCTCCTGGTGCAGCTCCAACGCTTCCAACGACCACCGGGCTGTGACCATTGAGGTAGCCAGCGACAGTAAGCATCCCTACGCCGTGACAGCGGCAGCTTACAACGCCCTGATTGACCTGCTGGTGGATATTTGCCAGCGCAATGGAATCCCACGGCTTCTGTGGCGGGGAGATAAGACCCTGGTGGGGCAGGTGGACAAGCAGAACATGACGGTGCATCGGTGGTTTGCCGCTAAGGCGTGCCCAGGGGATTATCTCTACCAGCGTCACGGTCAGATCGCCGCCGCTGTCAATGCACGGCTGAAGAACGGACAGGAGGACAAGAGCATGGATATCGACGCATTGATCGAGCAGATGACCCCGGAGCAGGCGTATCAGCTGGCCCAGAAGGCGGAGCTTCACGCTAAGGCCCTGCCGGAACCGGAGTGGAGCCGCCAGGAGGGCCACTGGCAGCGGGCTGCTGAGGCTGGTGTCATGGACGGAACTGCCCCGGAGCGGTACGTCCGCCGGGATGAGCTGGCGGCGGTGCTGGGCAGGAAAGGGTTGTTGTAAGGACGCGCAGCGCCCCCGATGCCGAAATTACGGCGTCGGGGGCGCTTTTTTATTGGACTTTGAAGGTGATTTATGGCTAGGGTTTTCCTTTCTGCCCTCGTGACCTACAGGATGGGCTCGTACCTTTAGCAGCTTTGGCGAATCGTTATCTGGAACTCGCTGCCATCCTGCATCCGCAGAACCAGGCCCTCATCGCCGGAAAGAACACCGAACTCCTTGAAGGACCGCACCATTCTGGTTTCCTCCAGGGCTGTGTCCTCCATAGAAAGCTCTCCATTCAAAATCAGCTCCAGCGCCTCCCGAATAACCTGCTCATTCATTTTCTTTTCCTCCATGCTTTTGATTTTTTTGTCTTTGCAATCTCCTGGGTGGGTTTTCCGTTCCCCCTTGCGTCAGTGTATTAATCACTCTAAATAAGGATAATAGCGAGAACTTTCTCAGAATAAACTACACAATTCTATCAGGTCATATTTGTGTAGATTATGTCCCAGAATACCCTTGCTATTTCCACCGTTTAGAGCGAATATGTGTGTACCGAAAGGGACAGGAAACGAGACGGAGGACAATAGCATGAAAACGAAATTCTACCTCGATGGCAAGAAAACCACCCGAAAGGCCATCCTGGAGCAGCTTGGAACGGACCAGCTAGTCAAGATGCTGAAGGAGGCCAAGGAAACCTTTATGTCCGACCCACTGGTCCAGAACGATTTCTTTATTGGAAACGGGATGCTGACCATTACCTTTGAGTGAAATAGAAAAACCGGGGCAGGGCCGCAAGGCCCTGTTTGCCGTTTACCTCCCCCTGTGGTGCGCATTTTCCAGGCGGGTGGGTGTATTCTCTGCCACCACGGAGGCCCGCTGTGGCCAGCGGCAGGGGGTGGTGTGGTCGTTTCCTGTTCCGTTTTCAAGGTGCGTTAGTCAAGGTGGTAAACTTCTGCAAAGGCAAGTCGGCGTTTATTCTGTCAGACAGCCAGAAAATTTTCATTGAAGATGATGTCAGCGAAGAAAAGAAAAACCCGGACGCCAGTTGAGTGTCCGGGAAGGGAGAGAAAGGGCATATTCTATATTTAAGCAGGGAGACCGTGCCGGGCCTCTCTGACTTTTCTGTCCATGTACAGCCCCACGACCATCCAGGCCCGCCAAACCTGATGGACAGTGAAATTCTGATCAGGCCGCTCTCCTTATGGCAAGAGTATAGCACGGAGGGTTTGCTGTTTTTGTTGGAAACGGACATACAAAACAAGGCCGCCCCAAACAACTCAGGGTGGCCTTGCGTCATTTATAATGGGAGAACCAAGACGAAGCACTGCTCCAACAGATAAATCGTAGCAGGGTTCGCTTGGCTCCCTTGTGGTGGAGGCGTAGGGAGCCTATACGAACATACCGCCGAGGCGCTACTGTCATCAAGCCCACTGATTTCATCAAGGCCAATCGTCACATCAATCTTCTTCCCACAATAGTTGAACGCGATTCGTATCTCACCGTCATAAAGGTAAATCGCCTGGACAAAGGAATCTATCACCTTGGCCTGATATTTCTTGTCTGCTATATCGCCCTCACGGAACGACTCAATCCAGAATTGTATCTTGTCCTTCGGAATGTCCGTCAGTGCCGCCCGCTCAATGGCGATTGTCGTTTCCAATCGCCGACGATCCGCCTCTAGTTCCATCAAGCGGTTCTTGGTGGTGGAGGTAATGATGCCTTGCTCAATCGCAGTCATTATGTTTTTGAGGGATTTCTTGACCCCTTCCAATTCCTCCTCAGCGGCCAGCAGCATGGAATCTTTGCGGTGGAGTTTTAGGAAGTTGTCATATCCATCCACCAGCCATTGAATAACTTCGTCCCGCATGATGTTCTCTTTAACTGCCTCGGCAATCTTTTGCTCGATCCAGTCTCGGCGGACATTTTTCTTCTTACAGTTTTTTTCTGTGCGTCTCTTCTGGCAGACATAATAGTAATGTTTGTCCCCGGTCTTGCTGGTGCCAGATACTCCGACCATCGGAAAACCGCAGTGTCCACAGAACAACTTGCCGGTCAGGAGGTAGTCTCCATTTTCCCGGTGCCGTCCTTGGGCATTTTTCTTGTTTTTCAATTTTTCCTTCACGGCATAGAACAACTCCTTGCGAATGATGGGGGGTACCCCGTCTTCAATGCGTATTCCAGCGAATTCATAAACGCCTATGTATCTCTCGTTGGAGAGCATCGCATGAAAGCTCCCCTTATTCCAGCGGTTCCCACGGCTGGTCTTAATGCCTCTGGCGTTTAGGTCACTCGCTATGTCAACGAATGCCTCGCCTGCATAGACTCGCTCGAATATCTCCCGGACTATGGTGGCCTTCTCCTCATCAATGGCGTACCGGCCATCCTCGCCTTTTTTGTATCCCAGCGGTAGCCCTCCGTTATTGACCATGCACTTTCTGGCATTGTCCAACATGCCCCGCATGATGTCCTCGGCCATGTTTTCGCTGTAGAACTGGTTGACATTCATCATATTACGGAGAGCAAAGCGACCAGCAGCGGTATCGTCGAAATCCTCCTCGGTGTACAGGCAACGAACTCCCTGCTCATCCAGGCGCGCCTCGTTTATCATGGCCTTGAGCATATTTCGTCCCATGCGGTTTGACTTCCAGGCAATCACAAACCGGAACTGTTTCTTCTCGGCATCCCGCATCATTCGCTGAAAGTTTGGGCGTCGATCCGTCTTGCCGCTCACGGCCCGGTCGGCGTAAACCTCCACGACCTGTAGATTATTCCGTTGGGCATACTCCTGGCACTGCTTGATCTGCTGCTCAATGCTGACATCCCGCTGGTTGTGGGAGCTATAGCGGGCATAGATCACAGCGTTGCCGGAATATCCGTCCTTCTCTGTGAACTTTTTGCGCGGAGACATTCGGCACCTCCTAGTAGCACTACGTCATAAATAATACTAAAAATTATATCCGCTTCATTTTTGCCTGAAACAGTGCCATAATTAACCTATACACATCATCTACAAGTGTCCTCGCCATTGCTGATGCGCAGAAACTTATAGTGAAGATGCTTTCTCGCTCACCATACCCAAATATCTCACAAATTTTCTTTACCAAAAGCAAGCCTATAATCATCATCAATACACTTATTATTGCTTGAAGGAAATATTGGGGGTATTTTTGAACCTCTCGATTTTTTCCAGATGTCAGTTCTCCCAATACCGATACTTTTCCGTCATGCAATATGGTTATAGAAAAAGATTCCTTCGGCTTAATGAAATCAAACGATAGGGTTGCCCTGTTATTCAAAACTGTTATGCTTGGATGTAAATTGGGATTATCAGAATCAATACGGAATCCACTTGTGGAACTAAATAAATTCCCCTCAGTGATAATGGCAAGCGGTGCTAAAGGGGCAAAATCGCCAGGATATATAGTTTGGTTTCCTGAGTTAATAAATTTCACCTTACTTAAAGTCAAGCATTCTACAGGTTTTCCGTCCAATGTAATGCTCATACCAGGTATACTCGGCATTTGTTTTGAAATTAAATTTGTAGAGGTAATGGAATATTCCAGCAATACTTTTTTCTTCCCTAAGAAGTAAAAGAAAGTTGCAACAATGAGACCTCCTACAAGCCCGATAATACCCCAAAAAATACTTGATTCCCCAAAAGACATTCACTTTTTCTCCTTTTTCTTTTTTGCTTTCACCGAGAATAATAGGTCTTTCCTTTTATACACCATACTTCACAATTCGATTGCGTCTAAAGTGATAATATTCCAAAAGTGTCCGTCATCGGATTCGTGGTATATAATCTGCCTGCACAATACACAGCCTCGGCACCGGGCGGAAAGGAAATACAATGTCAAATCCAGGGAATTAGCCTTTTCTGAAAAGATTAGAGTTTATCAACAACTCACCCTTCGTAAGCGTAGTCTGCGTTGGTTCAAGTTTAAGCACAAAGGGAGACATATTCTCGTCTAACATCTCAATAGTAGCCACATTATTTTTAATTTGAAAGTCCGACCAGTAAAATTCACATTTTTCTTGATCCTTATATGTAAAAATGACGTTCCTTTTATCGATCAAAAAATCTATTTGAGATAGATTTGAGCCTGTTTCTGAACACAACCAAGTGCCTGGAATATTGTCGTTCAAATACCAATACAGTGCAGCTGTATCATCTTCTGATTTGGAAGCATACTCATCCATAAATTCCTTCGTTAAATCTAGGGATGAGAAGAAATCATTCGTTTCATATACAGCTTCTATTTCATCGGTTGCAAGACAATACGTGCTATAAGTGCCATCCTGTTCTCTGTGTAAACTTATCACTCCAAGCTGGGGATGTTCAACTCGCACAAAAATAGCATCATAGTTATCAAATTCATTCTTTTGGGAGGTAGCAATAAATAAAATTTCACAAGCATCTATAAAAGGCCGAGGCTCAATCGAGTCTTTTGTTGATATGTTTATCGTTTTCCCTGTAACTTGATAAGTCTCATCTAAATCATCGTATTGCAAAATATCTAAATCAACCGAACTATCCCAGACTTCTTTAATTATTTCTGGTATTTTGGGGTTTTCTACATCTTTGACTCCCCACCTGGAGATATGCTCAGGGTCCGTATCCTCAATTTCGATTCGATCATACCCCAAACTGTTTGCAATTTTTTGCAGTTTCTCATTTTCTGATAGATTCTGTGATGATGCTCCAGAACTATCAGCATCCTTTTCGGCATCTCCTCTACAACCTGAAATCGATATGACTAACAGCAGTGACAAGAAAATTACAAACCATGTTTTTTTCATAAAAAGGCCCGCCTCTCATCGTTCTACACTAAGCCTTCCGTATGTAAGATGGCAACAGTGAGAACGACAAATTATCCCTTCGTCTCCCTTACAGACAGAAGAAAATTGGTAATCCCACAGAAAATCATAGCAAACTCTCACCATTCAGCAGAAACGAACAGGTTTTTGTGGTATAATTCATTATGCGCAAATACATACTTTGACGCCAGGGTGGAAAGGATCTGCTCATGTCGGATACAACAACCAAAATCCTGGAACTGGTTCAGGGGTTGACCCTGGTGCAGCAAATGGATGCACTCAACCACGCCCTTGCGATACTTGCAGCCAAGCAAGAAACGCCTCCTGTTCCTGCTCAGACATCTGACCAACACACTCCATAATCTGCCGTTGCGTTTCGCTCAGCCCGTCCCCATCCGTGGGGACGGGCTTTTTTTCTTTTTCTCCAATCAGGTAGGACACGGATACACCAAGAGCATCCGCTACGGCAGAAACCTTGGAAACGGACGGAGAGTTTCTGTCCCATTTGTTTATGCTGCCATTCCCCAATCCACATTCCTTTTCCAATGTGAATAAATTCTTTCCTTGCTCTTTGCAGAGTCGTCTAATTGTGTCGACCATAGGAACACCCCCCAAATTAGATTATTTTCCGAATACGACTTGACAATCAGAAAATTTTCTGATAATATAGGGGCACCTTGAGGGAACACAAACCCAAGCCCCCCTGGAAATAGCGGGCTTTCGGAAAATTTCTATAACTTCGGCAAAAGTATATTAGCAAATTTTCCGATTTGTGTCAAGGCAAAAGGAGGTGAGATTTTGATTTTAGACAACGTCAAGCGTTTGTGCCGCGAACACGGAACCAACATCACCGAGTTGGAAAAGGCGGTTGGCATCGGAACCGGGAGCATTTATAAATGGGGCAAATCCTCGCCCAGCGTAACCGCGGCAAAGCTGGTGGCAGACTTCTTCGGTATTACGGTGGATGAGATGCTAACCGACCAATCGGCGCAGGACGTTGACCTGCCCAGCGCATGAAAAAAGCCGCCCTAGGCGGTAAAAGGAGGTGAGCGGAATGCAGACGCCTAACTATAAGCCGGAGTTCAGCCCAACGCACGAACAACTCTCGGCGGTCACGGAAGACTTGGTTCAGTTTGTGCATCGCGTGGCAACCGAAAAAAATGCATCCCCAGCAGAGATTGCGGCTCTACCGGAGATTGCAAAGGTGCTCTATCGGGTTTTCAGCGTGAATTAGATGGGATTGTTTTCGAGGAAGTCAACCACTGCGGGCATTGCTTTAAACAAAAGCTCAGTACCGTTGCCATCCGGATTTGCAGTTATACTAATGCAGCCGATGCTTTCCAGGTATTCGCGACAAAGACGGCATTCCTTTGGAGTCATGTCTAAAGCGGCTCCCAGGTCTCCGTATGTTGCGGGATAGGCGTTCTTAAAAGTTCCATACTCAACAGCTTTTGTGAGCAAATGACTTGCAATTTTTTTAGTTCTCTCTCGAATGTCCATGTGTACACCCCCTTTCTTTATCAGAATTTTATCACATGGTACAGATTGGGGCAAGGCAAAAACAACGCACCCTGCAAGAGCAAGATGCCAGCACCAACGGGATGAAAAAACACTCTTGGCGGCGAAAGGAGGTGAACGACATGACCGAACGAGTAAGCACCTTAAGCATTGATTCCGCAATCCGCATCGCAAAAATCATCGCCACCGCACCAGTGGCCAGGATGCCGATGATCACCCAACTTTTCCATCAGGCGTCAGTAGACCTGGAAGGACTGGATGAGTTAATCGAGAACAGCACCCTGACCAACCAAACCCAGCTCATCGACACAGAAGAATTTATCCATGAGTTGACAGAGGATTAGGAACCGACAGAGCGCGGCTACCTTTTTACTGCGGACGAGTTCAACCAGTTCTGCTTGGCGCGGAATCTCCAGCCCCGGTTGGTAAAGCGACATCTTTATGCAAAGGGATACATTGAGGCCACAAAGGAGGCATCTGGAAAGCTGACCTACTCTGTCACGCTCTGCATCGATGGAAAATCTCAGCGGCGGATCGTTGTGAAACCATGCTAAAAACAAAGTGCCCCATCAGGTGGGCTAACACCTGACGGGGCAAGCGACCTATCAAATCCACGAAAAGGCCACAGCTGGATTATATCACATCCTCCTGCTGGCTGACAAGCAGCAAAAGGAGTTGATCGAAATGTCAAATGAAATACATATCGACACCAGCAAAATTCCGGAGCACATTCGGATGGAGCTGTTGTCTCTTGCCTACGACGCGACGGTAGCTTACTTTCGGCAACCCGGCGTCGAGGAGGCATACCAACGCTGGAAGGCCGAGAAAGCAAAAAAGGCGGCGGAGGCCGCCGGAAAGTGAGGACACAAATGAATACCATCCAGAAGCGCAAACATGACCTCGATCCTGACCTCTATGTGAACCTGGTCAACAAATGGAACTCAGAACGGCCTCGCCGGCCCCACTGCAATGTGATTATCTTCCCGGCACCTGTCGAGCGGAACCTTAAGGAAGAACCGGACCATGCCGGCTTCACTGGCGGCGGTATGGTCATGATCCTGCTGTCTTTCCTGGCTCTGACGGTTGTGCTGATCGCCCTGGGGATTACGCCATGAAGATGGCACTGAAGGGCAACACCCTGATCCTTGTGGAGGTGGACAACGTACAGTTCGCCATCATTAAGAGCTGGAACAAGATGAAGTGGGACAAGAAGTCGCAGACCCTCCATGGCTTTGCAGACATAGAACTGCTGGACAAGCTGGCCAGCATCGTTCGCCTTCCCTCCACGGTGGAGCAGCGGCGGCGGAAACTCTACGCTATCCAGGAAGCCGTAGATCGGGAGCGAGTCAACCCAGATCCGGTCCCCCTTTACAAGTACCCCGTGAAGATGCCGCTCTACAATCATCAGGCAAGGGGGGCAAACATGGCCATCCTGACCTTCGGCTGGATTACCCCAAAGGGAGGTGAAGCACATGGATAATAATATCACGATGGACGCCATCATCACCTTCCTGGTGCAGGTAGGAGCATCCGCCGCCCCCGATGACATGGAGTTTTACAAGGCAGCGGCCAATATCCTTTTCACCATCTCGGAGGCAGGGGCTAGAACCCCAGAAGAGACCCTGGACATCCTCCACGATTACCAGCTCCAGGCCAAGCAGTACAAGGCACTCCACAGCAAGCACGAGGTCGCCGGTAAACCATTCATGAAGGATGGCGTGTGGCATTGCCCCAGCTGTAATCGCCGGACAGCCCCAAACCACTCCTACTGCCACTGCTGCGGGAAAAAGTTGGGATGGAGGTGAGCCAAGATGCCAGTCAAAGAAGAATGGCGCGACATCCCCGGCTACGGTGGCTGGTATCAAATCAGCACTGAGGGCAGAATTCGTTCCTTCCGAAAGGGACATGGTGAAAAGGACACCAGGGCTGAAACCCCAAAGCTTATGACACCGAGGCTGCTGCGGAATATCAAATCCAGTTCCGCGTGTCTGCGAATCCGACTGGTGGACGTAAACGGGAATCAAGTCTTTCGGTACATGGCTACGCTGATGGCGGATACTTGGATCGGGCCCCGGCCCCCAGGCTACAACGTCTGCATTAAAAATAACAACCCGGAGGATGTCCGGCTCTCGAACCTGTGCATCATGAAACGCAGCGATATCACCAGACTTAAGACCATAGGCCCCAAAACGATCCGCCGAAAACTTCCAGTGGTGAAAATTGATAAGTTTCTGGAAGTAGTGGATGCCTACCCTAGCGCAAGGCAAGCGGCCCTGGCTTCTGGAATCCCACCGAATACGCTCAAAGATTACTGCAACCGAAAAGTCAAGCGGACAGTCTTTGCCCCAGACGGTTATATCTACTGCTGGGATGACAGTCGGATCATTTGGGCCACACTTCGGAGAGCCATGCAGGAACTTGATGAATTGGGCCTCCGCTACAACAACCCCTTCACGGGCCGATATTTCGACCTGCCCCAGGATGATGACTTGGACATCGACAGCAATGAACTGTGGTGGACACAGGCACTCGCCCTGGCAGAGGGGCAACTTCAGAAAGACTGTGGGGTGATGCCATGAAAAGAGCATGAAAAGCCTCTCCATGCTGCAACACGGAGAGGCCAGATGGCTGGGAAACATGAAGAAAAGTGTCCTTTGCCTGAAGGGATTATAACACCTTTCACGCATGGACGCAATAGAAAGGAATGGTCATATTTATGAACGAGTGGTATGCGCAGGCGGTGAAAAAGCTGGAAACCGAAAAGGGTTCTGGCCACTACGACAGATACGCCGGCGCCATGAAAGATGCCGTATTCGAAGCGCTGGACGGGTTCTGCAGTCAGGATGCGGAATTTGCCCAAGCGGTGGTTCAAGGCGGCACCTTCGCGGACTGCATGAAAGCGGTGGCCAAGAACTGTGGGAGCGCGATCTCCGACCTGGAGGTGTTCCGTCGGGCGGTGAGGTTCTACTTCCCCGGTGCCGATGTGAAGTTCCACATGACAGTCAATTTCTGCGCCGATGTGGAGGCCGAGGCTGCCCAGCAGACCTCCGCTCCCAAAATCATCGACTTAGACAATTTTCTGTAAGGGGGCGTGAGATGTGACAAGCATGGAAAAAGCCGAGTATTTCGCCGGCAAGGCCCCGCCCCTGAACCAAGCAGAGCGGAACGCCATCAACGCCCTGTTCCCCGTGTACATCTTCCGCCGCTCCCGCACCGATGAGATCTGGACCACCTGCTGCCATAAGCACATGACAGTGAGAGATGAGGACATGATGGTAACCACGCCGGAGCGGAACTTCCCGGCGATCATGTGGGAACCCCACCAGCGGGAACCGAAAAACCGCTGGGATGACGCACCCAAGCCGGCTGTGCAGTGCCCCTTCTGCGGGCAGGATGTCATCGTAAAGGAACTGCGCTACACAGGAAAGCGGGACAACCTGACACGGTGGCGGCGGGCGGTAGTCCTTCGGTGGTACCGCGGGGCGCTGTGGGCCAGGGCCTACGACTGCAGCAAACACTACAATGATGGCTACAGCCTAACGGGTGAGCCCAACAGCAATTTGGTCGGCGTATACCGGTTTAAGCCGGGACTGGCCGAATGTACCACACGGTACCTCTGCTGGGGTAATGATCCCTTCAGCTCTGTGGAGCGTCAAACCAGACCGCTCACAAATGGCCGCTGGAATATCCAAGGCCCCTTCCACGCTAACACCGAGTACGGTGTCGGCTACAGTGTAATCGGTCTGGACGAGGTACAGAAAAGCCCCTTCCGCTACTGTATGGCGAAGAAGGCCGAAAGAAGAACTGATAAATTCCTGCAATTCCTGACCGCCTGCTGTTTTTACCCCTGGCAAATCGAGATGCTGATGAAAGCGGAAATGAGCGAAGTGGTTATGGATCTCACCGAGCGGGGTGTGAAACACGCCACAGTCATCAATTGGGATGAGGAAAGCCCGGCAAAAGCCTTCAAGTTGACCCGGCAGGAGATGAAAGCCTTCCTCGGCACCAATCGCGATATTCGGATTGCAGAGCTGTACAAGCGGCTGAAGGGCCGTGTCCCCATGGATGAGTGCGCCAAGTGGCTGAGCGAGGATCTGAACATTCATAAGACCTTCTCCGCGGCAAAGAAGTGGAGCCTGCCGCCGGAAAAGCTGATGCGGTACCTGGACGGCAACGTAGGGTGCGCCAGGCACGGAGGTATGCGGAGCATAGACTCTGTCCTGGGGTTCTGGGAAGACTACCTCACTGCCGCCGAAGCCATGGGTTATCAACTCCATCGAGAAAATGTCCTGCTCCCCCGGAATCTGGGGGCAGCCCACGATGAAGCAACCGGCCAGCATCGGGCCCAGTTGGAACAGGAGCGGCGCATTGAACAGGAACGTCGGGAGGCCCAGCGCTTGGCCGGCCAGCGGGAGCGTGACCGTCTTATGGCCGATGCCTATGCGGAGCGGAAGGTCAAACTGGAAGAAAAGTATAGCTTTGAACTGGATGGTTATATCATCCGCATTCCGGCCAGCGGAGAGGAAATTTTGAACGAGGGCCGCAAGCTCCAGCACTGCGTGGGCGGCTATGCCGACCGGCACACAAGCGGGGCGGTGACCATCCTTTTCATGCGGAAGGTCAAAAAGCCGGACGAGCCTTGGCTGACCATTGAGATGAACGGGAACCGCTTGGTTCAAATCCATGGTTTCAAGAATGAGGGCGTACACACCGCCAAGGGGGCCTTTGCCCCTGATCCGCGGGAAGTCTACCGGGAGTTTCTGGACACCTGGCTGGACTGGCTGAAGAAGGGCAGTAAACGTGATAAAAAGGGCAATCCCAAATTGCCCAGGAAGAAAGGAGCAGCAGCATGAGTGAAATGGAAGTAACTGAGGGCCGGCTCCTCAGTCAGGACTTTGGGGTAGGCGGCCCACCCGCCTCCACAGAGGCTCCTCTCCCCCCTGTGGACTCCGGCAAGACGCCTGACATCCTGGCGGCGGAGATCCGCACAATCAAGTCTCAGACCGGCAGGATGGTGCTCAACGCCTCCATCGAGGTTGGGCGGCGGCTAACGGAAGCCAAGGCCAAACTGCCCCACGGGAGCTGGGGAGAATATCTGAAGAACGAGGTAGAATACTCTCCCTCCCAGGCGCAGAACCTCATGCGGGTGTTCCGGGAATACGGGAGCGATCAGCAGAGCTTGTTCGGTAGCGAGGCAAAGTCCCAGACGTTTGGGAATTTGACCTACTCCAAGGCTTTGAGCCTCCTGGCTATCCCAAACGAGGAAGATCGAGAGCGGTTCGCCACCGAGAACGATGTAGAGCACATGAGTGTCCGGGAACTGAACGAGGCCATCAAGGCCAAGAACGAGGCCGAAGAAAAGGCCGCTGCCGCCGAGGATGCGGCCTGCGGGCTCCGGCAGGAAACGGAGCGTCTCCGGGAGGAACTCACCGACCAGGCAAAGGTCTACGAGGCCAAACTGACCAGCGCCGGGGTTGAGGCTGACCAGGCCAGGGCCGACGCAAAGGCGGCGCAGGAAGCCCTTGAGAAACAGCGGGAAAAAGCCAACCGGCTCCAGGACGCCTTAAGCGAAGCCAACACCTCTGCCCAAGCCGCTGAGGAAGAACACGCCCGCCTGGCGCAGGAACTAGAGGAACTCCGCAGCCGTCCCGTCGAAGCGGACACGGCGGCGGTAGAAGCCGCCCGGCAGGCCGCCATTGCCGAAATGACGGAGAAGGTGGACAAGGCCAAAGAAGCCAAGAAAAAGTCCGAGGAAAAGCGCAAGGCCGCTGAGGAGTCCCTTGAGGCCGCACAGAAGGAGCTAGCCGACCTGAAGGCCAAGGGGCCGGAGGTCCGGGAGCTCACCCAGGAGGAAAAGGACGCCCTAACTGCCAGCGCAGTAGAGCAGGCCAGGGCCGAGGGCGCCGAGCGGATTCGAACGCTGGAAAAGCAACTGACCTCTGCCGATCCCAATGTGGCCGAGTTCAAGGTGCGGTTTGCCTCTTGGCATGATGAGTATTGGAAGATGGCGGAGGTCTTAAACCGCATCGCCCAAGACGACGATGAGCGGGCCGCCAGGTTACGGCAGGCAATAAAAGCCGAACTGGAGCAGATGGGAGGTGATGCCGAGTGACAGCCCAGGGTAAAGGATTCGGATTCTTGTTCGAAATGGGCTGCGGTTAGGCAAAACCTTGACGGCCATCGCCACGGTCGGGGCTGGGTACCAGATGGGCAAGGTCAAAAAGGTGCTGATCGTGGCACCCACCAGCGTCTGTGCCGTCTGGCCGAAGGAGTTTAATGACTATGCCAACTTCAAGTACACGGTCAAGGTGCTGCTTGGCAACAAGAAATCCCGTATCAAGGCGTTGGATGACCTGGACAAGTTTCCCTTCGAGGCGTTGAAGGTGGCGGTCATCAACTACGAATCCACATGGCGGGAGGACATTTTCGACCGGCTCCTGGCCTTCGATGCCGACCTTATCATCGCCGATGAAAGCCAGCGCATCAAGACCCACGACGCAGCCCAGAGCAAGGCTATGCACCAGCTGGGGGATAAGGCCCGGTACAAGCTGATCCTCTCTGGGACTCCGGTACAGAACGAGGCGGTAGATATCTTCAGCCAATACCGGTTCCTAGACCCAACTATCTTCGGCAGGAATTTCTACGCATTCCGAGGCCGCTACTGTGTGATGGGCGGTTTCAACCGCAAGCAGATTGTTCAGTATCGTGACTTGGATGCTCTGATCAAAAAGGAGCACAGTATCGCCTATCGCGTGACCAAGGATGAGGCCCTGGACCTGCCGGAGCAGACCTTCGAGAACAGATACATCACCCTCAGCAAGAAAGAGCGGAACATCTACGATAAGCTCCGACGAGACAGCTTCACCGAGCTGGACGGCGGCGGCACCATCACGGCCACCACAGTCCTCACCAAGCTGCTCCGGCTCCAGCAATTCACAGGAGGGTTCCTGGTGGAGGATGATGCCGCAAGGCCCCAGCTTGTGAGCCGGGGCAAGCTGGATGCCCTGGCCGATATCCTTCAAGATTATGTGGTAGAAGGCAAGAAAAAGCTGGTGATTTTCGCCCGGTTCATCCCGGAGGTGATGGAAATCATCAATCTTTCCAACGGCATCATTGGGAAGTATGGGATGAACACGGTGTCCATTTACGGGGACATCAAGAAAGAACTGCGGGGCGACATCGTCCAACAGTTCCAAACAGACCCAATGACCACGGTCTTTGTAGGCCAGATCGACACAGCAGGTACCGGCATCACTCTGACAGCAGCGGACACCTGCGTGTACTACTCGGAGAACTTCAACTACGCCACCTATGAGCAGAGCCTTTCCAGAATCCACAGGATAGGACAAAGAAACGCATGTTTATACATCCATTTGGTAGCTGAAAAAACGGTAGACGAATTGATTTTGAAGGCGCTGGCCGCCAAAGAGGACCTGGCGAAGAGCATCGTTGATGACTGGCGGCAATTCTTTTAAGAAGGAACGAGAAACACATGGCACTAATTGACACAATCAGGAACTACCAGGCGCTTCTGGAGCGGAAGGATGACCTTTCCGAGCAGACCAAGGCCAACAACGCAGACATTGAGACGGCAAAGGTAGAAATCATCCAGCAGATGGTGGATGAGGACGTCACTCACATCTCCACCGGCGGTTACCGCTTTACCCTGACTGCTAAGACCTCCTACACCAAACGGTCGGAGAAAGAACTGGCTGAAGAAGGTCTGGACTTCCTGGATGTCCTCCGGGAAGAGGGATTGGGGGACATCATCTTGGAGAAGGTGGACCCCCGTACCCTCCAGTCCACCATCAAGGACTATGTGGAGGAACACGGGGAACTGAGCGATGGTTTGGATTCTGTGATCCGCAGCTATGAGTTCAACGACATCACCCGGAGAAGGGAGTCGCCGGGGAGGAAGAAGAAATGAGTGATAAGTATGAGCAGATGGAGCTTGACACCCGCCCCCTCCTTCAAGTCGCTATTGAGGATTTAACCGAGACGGCTATCGCCGATACCGGTCAACTGATCAAGGAGCATCACCGGCAGGTAGCTCAGGAGACCCTGACCGCCCCGCCCTATGTGCGCAATCGCCACGAAGCTTACGGCATCGTAAGTGAGCATTTGACGAAAATCATCAGCGCCGTCAAGTCTATCAAAGACAGCACTGGTTCCTTGCTCACCACCCTGGCAGAGCCCAACATGAATGCTGTCGATGCAACCAGCTCTATTGTGAACAGCACTGTTGCCACCACCTATGTCCTCCTGGTAGCCGCCGCCGAGATGCGGCGCACCTTGAACGATCTTTACACGGCGGAGAACATCGGTCTGGACGAACCATCCCCAATGGAGAAGTTGCTTGAAGGCGAATTCCAAGAAGTTGAGCCCGCCGATGCCGGCGAGGATGAAGAAGAAACGGAGGAATAACTTATGGCAGACAAGAAAAACACCACCTTGGCCACGATGGATAATTTCACCATCGCCAATCGCTACGAGGGTATCGACCCTGAACTCCTAGCTGAACTGAAGGATGAGATGGAGGACCTAGACCCGGAGAGCGGCATCACCTGCCGTCAGATCAAGGTCCCCAGCGGTGGGGGGATTGCTTATGAGGTCCAGGGCGAAGAGGAAGGTGACGCCGACCCCATGAAGGAGATCCAGGGCGTTATCGTGTTTACCCACCGTCTGAGCGGATACTGGCCCGGCTCCTTCGGTTCCGCCAAGGAGGCTAAGGATAAGATTCCGGTCTGCTCCAGCATGGATGGCAAAACCGCTGTGTGGACGGAGACCGGGGAAGTTCGAACCTGTGAGAGCTGCCCCTACAATCAGTACGGGACTGGAGTGGACGAGAAGGGTAATCCCAGCAAAGGTAAGGCTTGCAAGAATATGCGCCGCATTTACCTTTTGATGGACGGCGACCCCAACTTCTACCTGCTATCAGTGCCGCCCACCTCTATCAAGGACGTAAACAAGCAGTTGGCGAAAATTCTGGCCAGTGGAACGCCCTACACGGGGATGATCGTGAGCCTTACTTTGGAGAAAGTCCAGAACAGCAACGGTGTTGCTTACAGCAAGGTGGTCATCAAAAAGAAGGGCCTCCTCCTCCCGACCGCTGCCGCCAGAGTGATCCAGCTTCGTAACGAGATCAAGGCGCAGTATCAGAGCATGGCCCTTACCCTGGATGACTATACCTCCGCTCCAGAGCGGGACCAGGGCGCAGAGACCATCCCGAACGATAGCAGAACGGAGGCATTCAATGACGCTACAGCTTTCGAGGATGCCCCGCCCCACGATGACAGGGATGCCCCGCTGCCCTTCGCGTAAATCACATTTGTCTGGCACCGCCTCTGGGCGGTGCCAGACAAACAATACACTGGATGGGCGGTGATGACACATGTCGGTAAAAGAGACTGTAGACCTCGACCGAGTAGTGGACTACCGGGCGGAGTACACCGCTGTCATTGAGAAATATCAAATAACCGGGGATAACCTGGTGGGTTTGTGCCCTTTCCACCAGGACAAGCAGAGCAGTTTTTCCGTCAACTTGAAGACCGGCCAATGGCACTGCTTTTCAGAGGATGAGGGCGGCAACTTCATAACCTTCTGGGCAAAGTACTACAGGCACGATAACGATACAACGCAAGCATATAAGGAAATCCTGGAGAAGTACGGCGTGACTCAAGAAAAGCCCAAGCCGAAGCAGGCCGACAGTGACGCCCCCAGCCTTGCCCCCTATAGTGTGGAGCAGTACAGCCTAGATAAGCAGCTCCCAGTGGATTTTTTGACAGAGACCTGTCGGGCGACCACAAAAAAAGAGCGGGCGGGGCTGACCTGCCTCCAGATGCCCTACTTCACAGAGGATGGCCAGCAGGCCGCCGTGCGCAAGCGATACGGCAAGAAAGAGTTCCGCTGGCAGCGCGGCAGCGCCGGGAAGGTATGCCTCTACGGTGAGTGGCGGCTCCCGGAAATCCGCAAGGTGGGCTGGGCCATTTTGGTGGAGGGTGAGAGCGACACCCAGAGTCTTTGGTACATGGGTCTCCCCGCCATTGGCGTGGCCGGCGCCTCCATGTTCAAATCTTACCAGGCGGCGATCATCCAAGGGCTGAAACTTTACATCCACAAGGAACCGGATGGCGGCGGTGAGACCTTCACTGGCAAGTTGTTCCGGGGCCTGAAAGAAGGCGGGTTTACCGGGGATGTCTACCTTTGGTCATGCGACCGCCTCGGCACCAAAGACCCCAGCGACCTTTATATCAAGCATGGTAAGGAGGAAGCGGCCCAGCTGATCAAAGAGGCCCTTAAAGGGGCTGAGCGAATCGATTTGGAGGCGCAGCTTACCCCGGAGGCCATCGAAGGGGCACCCATCAACCTGCGCCAACCGGAAGGCTGGATTTATTCGGAAAAGGGCATCAGCGCCATAGACCAGAAGACGCTCACTCCGGTAGGGGTCTGCCGGACGCCTATCATCCTCACCCAGCGCCTCAAGAGCCTGGAAACTGGCGATGAGAAAATCGAAGTGGCATTCAAGCGGGACGGGCTGTGGCAGACCGCCATCTACCCCCGGTCCACCATCTTCTCCAGCCGCTCCATCACCACACTGGCTGACCTGGGCTGCACTGTCACCAGCGAGAATGCCAAGCGAGTGGTCAGTTTCCTGGGGGCGCTGGAGGCCGAGAACATCGACCTGATCCCCAAGAACGATGCCACCTCTACCTTCGGTTGGCAGCCGGGAAAACGGTTCCTGCCCGGTCACGATGATGGCCTGACCCTGGACATAGACCCATCCCAGCGCGGCATGGCAGCGGCCTATTGCAAAAACGGTACCATGGAGCGATGGGTGGAGCACATGTCCCCTCACCGTGGCAGGATGAAGTTCCGCTTTATCCTGGCGGCCGGGTTCGCCGCACCTCTGCTGCGAATCGTGAAGCAGCGGATATTCTTCGTGTACAACTGGGGCGGGTCCAAAGGCGGAAAGACCGCCGCCCTCAAAGCTGCCCTCTCCGCCTGGGGAGACCCGGAGCGACTCATGGTCAGCTTCAACGCCACCCAAGTGGGCTTGGAGCGGACGGCGGCTTTCTACTGTGACCTACCCCTGGGCATCGATGAGCGCCAGCTGGCCGGGAATAACCAAGGGGCTCTGGAGAAAATCGTGTACATGATTGCCAGCGGCACCGGGAAAATCCGGGGCAGCAAAGGCGGGGGCCTCCAGACCATCCATCAATGGCGCACCGTGGCCCTGGCCACCGGCGAGGAGCCCCTCAGCACGGAAACCACCCAGACTGGCGTCAGCACCCGTGTGCTGGAGATTTACGGCGGTCCCTTCGACAACGAGGCAGACGCAGCCCTCATGCACCAGCAATCGGCTACAGACTGCGGCTGGGCGGGGCCGGCCTTCATCGAGAAGATCTTGCAGATGGATGAGCGATGGCTCGTGGAGTTGTATGAGGAAATGCAGGGCTACATCCGTACCATCAGCGATGGCAAGAACGGCTCCCACATTGCCGGTATCGCAACTGTAGCCCTGGCTGACGCCCTCATCGACGCCTGGTTCTTCGGCGGGGAATGGGCATCATCCTGGATCTCCGCAAAACAGATGGCCTCTGATATCCTGGTTAGCCAAGTGGAAAACAACGCCACGGACGTCAACGAGAATGCGGTACAGTTCGTTGTGGACTGGGTTCTCTCGAATAAGGCATACTTCGGCCTCAACACTGTGGGTACCTGCCTGGGTTTTACCAGCGAAAGCGGCAACACCGCCTATATCTTCCCCTCCATGCTGAACCAGGCGCTGACGAAGGCTGGGTACTCATACCGAAAAACCATGAAGTACATGGCCGATCAGGATTTGGTCGGATGCACTGTGCGCAAAGGGAGTAACAAAAAAGACTATTCCGTTACAAAATGGTTTGGAAACCGGAGCGCCAGATTTGTGGAGTTCTACATTGGGAAATTATCCGAGGCCGGAGACCCCGTGGACGATGCGGAGGAGTTGGCCGAGGCCAGAACCGCTGCCGCCCAGCCAGAGTGGGAGCAGCAGCAATTTACCCCAATTGAAGGTGAAGATGAGGAACTGCCATTCTAAAACCTCACGCCCGATTTTAGGCGTGATGTTAGGCGTGATGTTAGGCGTGAGGCCGAAAACCCTTGAGCGACAAAGGGTACAGGGCTTTCATCACACATATCACACATAAATCCACAAATCACACTACTTTATTGCAAAACGATTGCAAAGCACTGTTTTCTGACTTAGAGACATAATTCTCAGAAAGCACGGAATGTTTCAAAAATTAGGCGTGAGGCGTCAGGAATCGGTGAACCGCTTTGAGCCGCAAAGGGTTCGGGCATCACGCCTAATTTACAAAGCAGGCGCCAGGAAACCATTTCCCGCCGCGCAGTGGGGCCAAACCAAGGGTGGGAAATGGAAATCGCCACTCGGACGAACAGAGCCCACAGCGCGCCCCTGCGGCCGCACAGGAGCAAATGAGAGGAGGTGCTCATATGGAGACTGATATCCAGCGGCTGACACGATTCTACGCCGACTTTGAAAAGCTCGTGCATAACCGTGAGAAGGTCTCAATCCAGCAGCTAACAACTCAATACGCCAGATCTTATAATACCTTGGTAGCAGAGGTCATGGATGGGGCCGTCTGGTTCCACCGGAAATACCTCGAAGTCTTTGCTTTCCCTACCCACCCCAAAGATGAAGCCGGGAACAAATGGTTAGCGCAAAAGATAGCTTCCATTGATGCGGAGGAAAAACAGATCGGAAGATTGACGGAGCAATTCAGGGCAGCCCTAATCGACCGGCTGGATATGGACAAATATGAAAACCTGGTCTACTTCAGCTACGAACGCCGCCGCTTAGATATCTTCGATCCCTATTGGCAGCGGCATAACAAATGGGTCGGCCCACCGGAGCGACGGTTGGTCTACAACGACATTTTCAACAAATACTGGTGGCCAAAAACGCAGGAACATCCCGACTCTGGCTGCTGGGTCAATAGCGACTATAGCGGCCGCGATTATCGATTCCCACCACAATTGAAGGAGGAAATAGAATGAGTTACTACGATGGCATCATGCCGACATATACCGTTTCTTTCTGCATTGAACGGAGCGACCGTGTTCTCATTGACACTACGGTCGAAGTACAGGCAACCGCCAAGGAGATTAACAAGGCAAAGAAAACCATCCAACGCCTGATGAACGAGTACGCTCCGGTCGCCAAGGCCCCGACTCCTAAGCCAGAGTCAGCGGAGCTGGCCACGGAAAATCAGGCACCCATCGGACAGGCTGATCTGCCGTCGGCATCAGAATCCTCTCCCACTCCCCTCCTGAAGAAAAAGCCGGAAGGAGCAAAAGGATTACTTCGGCTCCACTGCTCGGAGTGCGGGAACACTTTTGGGGCCTTCCTGCGTGAGTATCAAACCGAAATGATGTGTAAGTGTGGCCACCCAATCGACCTCACGGGCCAACTTGGCCGGTATCGCTTCACCTGCCCTTACTGCCAGCATGAAGGCTTTGGCAAGACAAACCTGGAAGACCCGGACATTACGGTTCGGTGTAAATGTGGGGAGGATATCGACCTGCGCTGGGCACCCAATCAGAGAGAATACACAAACTGAGGGAGAATGATTTATGATTCCTTGTCATTGGAACAAAACCATTGCGTGCGATCACAGCCTCTACTGTAACGCTTGCTCCCGTCAGCCACCGGACGATAAAAAGCCTAACGGCAGAAAAGCGCCGGTCAGGCTCCGCTGGGTGCCATCATTCAATGGGATGACCGACAGCTTTCAACCAGCACCAGAATGCCCCGCCTGCGGAGAGATGCCCTACAGCACGGAGCATTACTTTTTCTGCGGGCAGAGATTTTTAGAGGAGGAAACGACATGAACATCGAGAACAACATCGCCCGCTTTGAGGCGGAGCTTGCCAAGGTCCAGCGCCCTGGTATGGACAAGCTGCTGGAGTACATTCAGAAGAGCGACTTCTACAAGGCTCCCGCCAGCACAAAATACCACCTTGCCGCCCCCGGCGGACTTCTCCAGCACAGTCTCAACGTTCTGAACGCCTTACGGGGACTGCTCTCCTGGCAGAACGCTGACGCTGAGGAAGGTAGCGGGCATTGGGAGTACATGGTCGCTGGGAAGGTGGTGGACACTATCCAGGATGATAGCGTAATCATGATGGCACTGCTTCACGATATCTGCAAGACTCATTTCTATGGCACCAGCACCCGGAACCAGAAGAATGAAGCCACCGGGAGGTGGGAGAAGGTTCCCTTTTATATGGTGAACGACATGATGCCCCTGGGCCACGGCCCCAAAAGCGCCATGATCATCAAGCAGTACACCACCCTCACCAGCCAGGAATTATATGCAATCTGGCACCACATGGGCCGGACCGGGAACTATGAGAACGATGCGGCTGTGGGCAAAAGCATCGAGATGTACCCCGCGGTCCTCGCCCTTCAGACAGCAGATATGATGGCCAGCCGGTTCATGGAGAGCGAGAAGGAAAATCTGGAGCTGTTCGCCGATGCCTCTGCCCCAGCCTCCGCTGGCCAGTGGGCGGACAGCCCAACTACCGAGGAGCCAACCTTCGAGGAGGCTCCAGCTTTGAGGGAAGGAGCGTGACTGCCATGGATGAAAAACGGGAGTGCTGCGGCACGTGCAAATGGCACAAGCATGAAAGTGTTGATGACGGCTGGGTATGCGTCAATGCGGACAGTGAATATTGCAGTGACTGGACTGACTATGATCACTGCTGCGATGAATGGGAGGGCCTTAAATAAATGAGGAAAGCTATTGCAATCGATTTCGACGGGTGCCTCTGCACTGACGCTTACCCGGAGATTGGGGAACCGAACTGGCCCGTCATCTGCCGGGCCAAAGCAGAGCAGAGAGCCGGAGCTGGCCTGATCCTCTGGACTGTTCGGGAGGGGCCACTCCTCCAGGAAGCCCTGGATGCCTGCCAGCGGTGGGGTCTGACCTTCGACACCGTGAACGAAAGCCTCCCGGACTGGATCGAGGCATACAACAACAGGCCCAGAAAGGTCGGGGCTTCGGAGTATTGGGACGATAGGGCTGTCAGAATGGCATCCAAGGAGATGTGAGGACTGCCCATTTTATCGAACAGAAGGTGAGGGATTATGACAGAAAAGCAAATCCACAAGGAAAGTTTCTATCAGGCAAAAATCATCCGCTGGTTGAAAGTGCAGTACCCCGGCGCTTTCGTCTGGAAAGCCCAGGCCGGACCCTATTGCCGCCAGGGTATCCCAGACGTTTGCATGGTACTCAACGGCCACTTCTTCGGATTCGAGGTTAAGCGCCCGGAAGTCGGGCGGCTCTCCAAAATCCAAGAGCAGACCATCAAGGAGATCAATGCCGCCGGGGGGATCGCCGCCGTCGTGTCCTACCCGGAACAGGTCAAGAAAATCATTCTGGCGGAGGGGATCAACTGAGCCAAAATCCCAAACGTCTGGGATTTTGAAGGAATACATAACACGGAGGGGCTGATGGAATGACGCTGCAGGAACTATCGACATACTACAAGTTAAACGAACAACTGGAACAAAACCGGGAAATGCTCTCATCCCTGTACACAGCGACAAGACCGGGGGCTCAGGTAATCACGGGGATGCCCCATGCACAGGGGGTGTCGGACAAGGTGGGCGATCTGGCCATAGAGATAGGAGACTTGCAGAGCCGAATCGACCATCTCGAATCGAGATGCGCCGAGGAGAAGAAAAAACTGGAGAAGTACATCGACACTATTAGGAATGACCAGACTCGCATGATCTTCCGTCTGCGGTTCATCCACTGCATGACTTGGTTTCAAGTGGCCGAAACCATCGGGGGGCAGAACACAGTCAACAGTGTCAAGGCCACCTGCTATCGGCATGTGAAAAGTTGTAGCAGCGTGACGCGCCGTGACGCTTGACGACCCCTACTTCTTCGTGTTATGGTAGACTTGTGAAATTTCAAATCAGCCAGGCGGTCCTTCTTCGGAAGGACCGCCACACTTTTTGAAGGGAGGTTTTTGGCTTCGCGCTTTTCTCTCCTTTGCGCGTGGTCTTGCATCGGGTAC
>JAAWAE010000051.1 GCA_022792035.1 Ruminiclostridium sp.
CGGGCGGCGGAGATGGCGTCGGCGGCCTGGACCAGGCAGGCGATCACCGTCTGGGGTTCCACATCGTTGTGGTGGGCGTGGATGGCGTGGACGACTTCCTTGCCCTCCCGGTACTTCCGGGCCAGCTCCACGCCGATGGTGACATGGGAGCCTTCCACCTCGTGGTCCACGGCCTTGCCCAGGTCGTGGAGCAGGCCGGCCCGTTTGGCGACGGCCACGTCCTCGCCGATCTCAGCGGCCATGAGGCCCGCCAGCTGGGCGACCTCAATGGAGTGGTTGTACACATTTTGCCCATAGCTGGTGCGGTACTTCATCCGGCCCAAGAGCTTGATGAGCTCGGGATGCAGCCCCATGACGTTGGTCTCCAGCACGGCCCGTTCGCCTTCGGCCTTGATGGTGGCGTCCACTTCCCGTTTCGCTGCCTCCACCATCTCCTCGATGCGGGCGGGGTGGATGCGGCCGTCCAGGATGAGTTTTTCCAGGGCCAGACGGGCGATCTCCCGGCGCACCGGGTCGAAGCAGGACACGGTGATGGCCTCCGGGGTGTCGTCGATGATCAGGTCCACCCCGGTGAGGGTTTCCAGGGTGCGGATGTTCCGGCCCTCCCGGCCGATGATGCGGCCCTTCATCTCGTCGTTGGGCAGGGGTACCACGGATACCGTGGCCTCTGCCACATGGTCTGCGGCGCAGCGCTGGATGGCAAGGCCCACGATTTCCCGGGCTTTGTTGTCGGCCTCTTCCTTGTAGTGGGCCTCGATCTCCTTGAGCTTCATGGCCGCCTCGTGGGTGACCTCGGTTTCCAGCTTGTTGATGAGGTAGGTCTTGGCCTCCTCCGCGGTGTAGCCGGAGATCCGCTCCAGGGTCTCCATCTGCTGCTGCTGGAGCTGCTCGGTCTGGACCCGGGCTTCCTCCAGGTTGGCCAGCTTCGCGGTGTAGGATTCCTCCTTGCGCTCCACGTTCTCGATCTTGCGCTCCAGGGTCTCTTCCTTTTGTTGGAGACGGCGCTCCTGTTCCTGGAGCTGGTTGCGGTGCTCTTTCATTTCTCGCTCGTGATTGGTCTTTTCGGCCAGGATCTCCTCCTTGGCCTCTACCAGGGCCTCCCGCTTCTTGCTCTCGGCGCTTTTGATGGCCTCGTTGACGATCCGCCGGGCTTCTTCCTCGGCGCTGGTGATCTCCTTTTCCGCTACATTTTTGCGGTACAGGACCCCCAGGGGGAACCCTATCACAAGCGCGACCAAAGCGATCACGCCGGTTAAGATGTATTGCGTCATAGCAGTCGGGACACACCTCCATTTCTGTAAAATTTCGCATAAAATCACGGCTGGGCCGCAGCCTGGGCTGCGGGGCCGCGGGAAACGGACGTTTTTCGGCAGAATCTGCCGCAGGGACCTCCGCGTATTTATACTGGATTTTATTTTACGTCCCAAACGTCTCTGTGTCAAGGTTATTTGCAAAAAAGTGTAAGGAAATCAAGGCTTTCCCCGCAAACTGCGGCATCCCGCGCCGCCGGGAGAGGGACCATGGGGCGGGGGCGTGCATAGGATGGGGAAACGGAACTAGGAGGTATGCGCCATGGAAGGACGCCTGCACGAGAGTATGCCCCAGGAACACAAGGAGATTTTTGAACGAGTTTGGAAGCGGGTGATGACCACGTCCCGGGAGGACTGCCCCATCGCTTGGGGGGAGGAGGGCGAGGCCGCCGCGGTCCTGGCCCCCGCCGTCCCGGAGACGGTGGAGGCCGCGCCGCAGGTTTCAGAACCCGCCGCCCCGGAGCCGGTGGAGGACACCCCGCCGCAGCAGCAGCCCCCGGCACAGACCCTGCCGGCACCCTGTCAGGACCATCCCCAGGGGGATTTCCCCCAGGACGAGGACATTGGGGTCCTGGGGCGGGCCTGTCTGGACTGGGTCCCCCTGCTCCAGGAGCTGATCCGGCGCTGTCTGGGGGAGCAGCGGGAGTATCTGCGCCTGTCCCGCCGGGCCGGAGGGAATCCGGGGCGCAGCTTTGCCGCCCTGGCCCGGGAGAAGCAGCGGCAGGCCAAGCGCCTTTGCGCCGCGTATTTTCTCATCTCCGGGGTCCACTACTGGCCCCAGGGGGAGGAACCGGCCCCGGCGGGGTCATACTTAGGCGCGCTGCGCCGGCGCTTCCGCCAGGAGCAGACGGATATGGCCGCTTGCCTGGCCGGCGCGGAGGGGTGTACGGACCCCAGTCTCAGCCAGCTCTTTCAGGACATCGCCAAGGAGGATTGGGACATCGCCTGCCGCATCCGTACCTTGGTGGAACAGGCTTGAAGGGTTACATAATGGGGGCGGCGAGGCCGCCCGCCTTTCCCCGTCCTCAAGGCTGGCGGACGTTTTCGGAGATCTCCGTCAAAGCCCGGGAGACTTCCATCTCATACCGGCCACATTTTGCCAAGTCTCCCAGGGAGAGCATCCCCACCACCTTTCCCTGCTCCACCACGGGAAGGCGGCGGATCTGCCGGGCGCTCATCAGCTGCGCGGCCTGACGCACATCGTCGTCGGGGGCGGCCGCGGCGGGATAGCGGGTCATGATGGTCCCGACACGCAGGTCCTGGGGGTCCTCCTCCGCGGCCACGCAGCGCAGGACGATGTCCCGGTCGCTGACGATGCCCTGGAGGACCCCCTTGGCCGAGCAGACCGGCAAGGCCCCTACGTTGTGCCGGGAGAGCAGACGGGCCGCTAAGGCGGCGCTCTCTCCCGGCTCGATGGTCACGACGTTTTGGTTCATCACGTCTCGTACTTGCAAAAAACCACCTCATTTCCTGTCTGCTAGTGTGGGCAGGGGCGGGGCGGGTTATACCATTTTGTAGGAAATCGCCGCCGCCGCCCAGGTTTCTCAAAAATTCTCCTTGACATTTGCCTCGATTTATCGTAAATTAGTGGGTAACAACCGAACCGAACAAAGACGATGAAGAGAAGAGTATCCGGGGCCGGACGGCCCAGAGAGCCTTTCGCTGCTGAGAGAAAGGCCCGCGACGTCCCGGAGAAGATGGCCTCGGAGTCCCGCACCGAACGGGAAGTCCCTTCCCCTTAGACTGCGGCGGGTGCGCCCGTCAGCGCGCAGGGGTGTGTCATGCGCGCACCCGCAAAGGCCGGCCCTGTGAGGGGCCGTGCAAAGCAAGGTGGTACCACGGCTGATGCAGTCGTCCTTGACGGGAAGTCGAGGACGGCTTTTTTTCGGTCCACAGATAGAAAGAAGGGAACGCTGTGAGCGGAGCGAACATCCAGATCCAACACCTCAACAAAACCTTCGGCACAGGGGCGGACCAGGTCCAGGCCCTGGGGGATATCAACCTGGATATCCGCGCGGGAGAGATCTTTGGCATCATCGGCCTGTCCGGGGCGGGGAAGTCCACCCTGGTGCGGTGCATGAACCTGCTGGAGCGGCCCACCTCCGGGCGGGTCATCGTGGACGGCCAGGAGATGACCAGCTTGTCCAACCGGGAATTGCGAAAAGCCCGGCAGTCCATCACCATGATCTTTCAGAGTTTTAACCTGCTGATGCAGCGCACCGCTCTGGAAAACGTCTGCTTCCCCCTGGAACTGGCGGGGATCGGCCGGGGCCAAGCCCGGGAGAAGGCCCGGGGCCTATTAAAAATGGTGGGGCTGGGGGAGCGGGAGGGGGCCTATCCCTCCCAGCTCTCCGGAGGACAGAAGCAGCGGGTGGCCATCGCCCGGGCCTTGGCCACGGACCCGAAGGTCCTGCTGTGCGACGAGGCCACCTCCGCCCTGGACCCCTCCACCACCCAGTCCATCCTGGAGCTTCTGCGGGAGCTGAACCAGACGCTGGGGGTGACCATGGTGGTCATCACCCACCAGATGAACGTCATCGAGGCCATCTGCCACCGGGTGGCTATCCTGGACGGCGGCGTGGTGGCGGAGGAGGGGAACGTGGCGGACATCTTCGCCAACCCCCGCAGTGCCATCGGCCGGCAGTTCGTCTACCCCGACGGGGTGAAGCTGGACCAGCTGGCGGCCTCCAAGGTCATCCGGGTGGTGTTCAACGGCGGCTCGTCCTATGAGCCTTTGATCGCCTCCCTGGCCATGGACTGCCGCGTGAAGGTGAACATCTTAGGGGCGGACACCCGGAACATCGACGGCAAAGCCTTCGGTTCTATGCTCCTGGGTCTGCCCGAAAACCGGCAGGAGGCGGACAAGGCCCTGCAGTATCTCCGGGCGCAGCCGGATATTACCATTGAGGAGGTGCCGCATTATGCTTGAATCTCTCGCCGCTTTTTGGGGGCAGTATGGCTCTCTCTTGATCGAGGGGACGGGGGATACTCTTATCATGACCTCCCTGTCCACAATTTTTGCCTATGTCTTGGGGGTCCCTATTGGGGTTTTGCTGGTTATCAGCCAGCCTCATGGTATTCGCCCCAACAGGGGTATCGCCAATGTATTGGGCTGGATCGTAAATATCGGCCGTTCCATCCCCTTTATTATCTTGATGATCCTGCTTTTAGAGTTTACCAAACTCATCATGGGGACTAAACTGGGCATCCGGGGCGCAACCCTGCCCTTGGTGATCTCCGCCGCTCCTTTCGTGGCGCGTATGGTGGAGACCTCCTTGTCTGAGGTGGATGCCGGGGTCATTGAAGCGGCCCAATCCATGGGAGCCTCTACTTGGCAGATCATACAGAAAGTCTATCTGCCCGAGGCGAAGCCCTCCCTGATTCTGGGTGGATCTATTTCCACTATTACCATCCTGGCCTACACCGCTATGGCTGGTGCCATCGGTGCTGGCGGCCTGGGTGACTTGGCGATCCGCTATGGTTACGTCCGCAATATTCCGTCCATGACCTGGGCCACGGTGATCCTGATCATCATCCTGGTGCAGATCATCCAATCCGTGTTCAGTTTGCTTGCCAAGACAACGGACAAGCGTCTGAGATAAATCCCTAATATTTTGAAGGAGGAACCAAAGAAAATGAAGAAACTTCTTGCACTGCTCCTGGCCCTGACCATGGTCCTGGGCCTGGCCGCCTGCGGCAGCACCCCCGCCGAGACCGAGGGCGAGGAGCCCACAGAAGGCGATACCGCCGAGACCGTCACCCTCACCGTCGCCGCCACCCCCACCCCCCACGCTGAGATCCTCCAGCAGGTGGTGGAGCCCCTGAAGGAAGAGGGCGTCGAGCTGGTCATCAAAGAGTACACCGACTACATCCTGCCCAACACCGCCGTAGAGGAAGGGGAAATGGATGCCAACTACTTCCAGCACACCCCCTACATGAATGACTTCAACGCCAAGCGGGGCACCCATCTGGTCGCCGTGGCGGACATCCACTTCGAGCCGCTGGGCCTCTACCCGGGCAAGACCACCAGTCTGGAAGAGCTGCCTGAAGGCGCAACGGTGGCGGTGCCCAACGACTCCACCAACGAAGGCCGCGCTCTGCTGCTCCTGGAGGCCCAGGGCCTGATCACCCTCAAGGAGGACGCCGGTCTGGAGTGCACCATCAACGACATCGTGGACAACCCCAAGAAGCTGGAGATCAAGGAGCTGGAGGCCGCTATGGTGCCCCAGGTCATCGACGATGTGGACGTGGCGATCATCAACTCCAACTACGCCATTCAGGCTGACCTGGACCCCACCACCGACGCCCTGGTCAGCGAGAGCGCGGAGGATGCCAAGTATCCCAACATCATCTGCGTGAAGGAGGGCAACGAGAACAACGAAGCCATTCTCAAGCTGGTGGAGGCTTTGAAGTCCGACGCTGTGCGGACCTTCATCGAGGAGAATTATAACGGCGCTGTGGTGCCGATGTTCTGAGTGCCGCGAGGGCGGCATCAGGAAAGGGAGGAGAGTCCTTGGCTTCTCCTCCCCTTTTTTTATTCAGCCGGACACTGCCGCCCCGTATGATCCAAGGTATAATCCCCAGGCAGGATCAGCTGACTGATGGGCACCACATCATACCCCTCCTGCAGCAAATACTCCAGGATACCGGGCAGGGCCTCCGGCGTGTGCAGCGCGGCGTTATGGAAGAGCACGATGGAGCCGGGGGCCACCTTAGAGGTCACCCGCTGGGTGATGGTGGGGGCGTCGTAGTCCTTCCAGTCCAGGCTGTCCACGTCCCACTGGATGACCTCCATCCCCATCCCCCGCACCGTAGAGACCACATGGTCGTCGTACTCGCCAAAGGGCGGGCGGAAGAGGGTGGGACGCGCCCCGGTGACGCGCTCGATCTTGTCGCAGCAGGCGTTGATGTCCGCCACGATCTGGTCGGCGCTGAGGGTGTTGAAGTGGGCGTGGTCGTTGGAGTGGCACATGATCTCGTGTCCCGCGTCGGACAGGGCCTTGACGGATTCCGGGTATTTGTCCACCCAGTCACCCACCACGAAAAATGTCACCTTGACGTTGTAGCGATCCAGGATCTCGATGAGGGTTTGGGTATCTTCGTTGCCCCAGGCCGCGTCAAAAGACAGGGAGCAGATTTTCTGTTCCCGCTCTACGCAGTAAATGGGCAGCTGCCGGGTGGTGGCCGCCGCGGAGACATAGGCCGGCAGGTTGGCCAGCAGGCACAGCGCGCAGATGCTCAGCAGGGCGGCGGGGATGGCCAAGTGCCGGCGGCGCAGGAGGATCACCCGGCCTTTCTTGGGGGTGCTTCGGAACAGTCTTTTCATGATACATCCGTCCTTTCTGCTCTACCCTATGGTCCCGCGCCCGCGTTCATGCGTCGGGACAGGCTGATTGGGCGGGGTCTTGGGCGAAGGGCAGAAAAAAAGCACCGGGCTCCCGTCGCGGGAACCCGGTGCTGAACTTGATCCGCAGTCAAACAACAAGATCAAAAGTCCTATTTTTCCTTACAAACAAAAGCGGGGGAGGATCTTAGTACTTGTAGAAGCCCTCGCCGGTCTTCTGGCCCAGCAGGCCGGCACGGACCATCTTCTTCATGGTCAGCGCGGGACGATACTTGGAGTCGCCGGTCTCGGTGAAGATGGTCTCCATGATGGCCAGGCAGATGTCCAGGCCCACCAGGTCAGCCAGGGCCAAGGGGCCCATCTTGTGGTTGGCGCCGTACATCATAGCAGTGTCGATGTCTTCCTTGGAGGCGATGCCGTTTTCCAGGACGATGATGGCCTCGTTGATCATGGGGAAGAGGATGCGGTTGACCACGAAACCGGGGGCTTCACCGACTTCGACGGGGCTCTTGCCGATCTCGGCAGCGCAGTCGTACACGGCCTTGAAGCACTCGTCGCTGGTCCGGGCGCCGCGGATGACTTCCACCAGCTTCATGGCGGGAGCGGGGTTGAAGAAGTGCATCCCCAGGACCTTGTCGGGGCGCTTGGTGGCGGCGGCAATGGCGGTGATGGAGATGGAGGAGGTGTTGGAAGCCAGGATGGTCTCGGGC